>NZ_PCOB01000012.1:149818-153741 GCF_002975115.1 Bacillus sp. MYb78 | reverse complement strand
TTATTATTCCAGCTTTCACAAAAATATTTCTCCAAGCGTTATCAACTTGATATTTTTCTACTGCCTTTGTGCGACGAGCAATTGCTTTTCTAATTTTTCTTTTCTTTAAATCAGTCATTCGCCTAACCTCACTTTCTATTAAAAGGATTATTTTGTTGAGTTCTTTATTATCCGTTCAGAACTATCCTGGCTACTATTAATTACTTCTCCATGTCCTGTACACATCAACTTAAACATTCCACCGTACACCCTGTTGATTTTTCACATGTTCCAAAGACAATATATTTGGTATAATTAGTACCAATTAATTATTGGAGGTTATCTTAATGCTCGTAAGTGTTAAACATTTTATAAAAGCAACTGGATTAAGCTATTTCATCTCATTCAGTGGAGATATCGCACTCGCTAACCATTACAATGAGGTGAAAAGAACTTTATTGATGTACTTCAATAAAATTCAATCTACTCTCTTATTCACCTCAAAATAAAAAGTAGTCAATATTTTGATTTATCCTTAAAGAGCACTTTTCAAAGGTGCTCTTTTTATTTAAATAAAGATTTCATTTTTAAATTACACCTCTCTAAAAAACATACATATAATATCTTGGGTGTTCTTTTTCAACCTTATTTTTAGTCAGAGAGCACTTTTAATGGTGCTCTTTTAATTTATTTAGATGTATCACGTTTTACATACTATAAACATAAAATGCAAAGAGCAGACAAGGCATAGTTTTTATATAATCGTGTACATTTTTTGTACGCGATTTTTTAATTAAATAAGAATTTTATAAAACCTTTCTTTATCCAGATAGGTTTAAAATTATCCATTTAGCATATATAATAATTTTAAACAATTTACATTTTATACATAAATAATGGAGGCTTTAACATGGGTAGTGTCCCAAATTTAACACCACAACAATCACTCTCAAAAAAACAAATTAACCCTAATAAGAATCAACAAACGAATAAAAAGCTAAGACGTCGTCTTTTATTAGCACTTGCTTTTATGCTGCCTATAGTTATTTCCATTCAAATCTGTATTTATAAGCAAGAACAAATGATTCAAGAAAAACAAATTACACTCAATAAAGAAAAGAAAAAATTGTCCGAATTAGAATTTATAGGACGTTATTTTGAAAACGATATTAAAACTTTAAGCGAGAGCGAAGAAGGTATTTTAAAGTTCGCTAGGAAATTGTATGGGTTTTCTAAGCCTAATGAAACTATATTTCAAATAACTGAATAACCTTTTAATAAATAACCATCTTGTTCAAACGTACACACGGGATATATTAGTTAAGCATATATTTACATTGACAAGACATAGCTTTTACTAAACATGCACAATTTTTGTGCATGTTTTTTTATTTAACAAAATAACTATTTTGTTATATTCCTTGCACTTTTAAATGAGACAAGCATATGTTGTAGTATAGTGTTTCATCACTTATTTACACTTCCTTTTTTTCAAGAGTACATATTCGATATGTACTCTTTTTACATCACTATAAAATAACGATTTTATTTATTTTTTAATACGCTTTTCCCCAAAAACATGTACTACCCCATCGCCATCAAATTAAAATCTAATAGATTCCCAGAACGAAAATTTTAACTTTTTTGTAATAACGAAGCTCTGTTATCGTTTTTGGAATACTTCATAACCTTAGCTTGATAGGACCCCTAATTTAGTAATTTACGTAGTACGTGCCGTAACCAAATCTATCAATCTAACATATTGTATAAAAGTAACTTTAAACCTATAAAGAAGTTGCTAAGGAGGTTAATATAAAATGGCATCATTTGAAATTGGAGCAAGATCTCTTTTCAATTTTCGAAACGAACGCTTTTTCTTATTAGTTGAAGATGAAATTACAATTCCAGATAAAGGTGTAGAAATTGATCCAGTTAATATCTACGAAATTGATCAGCAAACTTTCGATTTTATTAGAGATGAAGGAGATACACCTGTAATTGAACCAGTTGATACACTTCCAACTGTACCAACTGGATTTAAATTAGAACGAAAATGTATTTTCACAGTCGATAATTCATACTTTGTGATATACGATTTAGAAGATGGAACTGATAACAACGTCCTATTAAGAATCAGTGCAGCATTATTTAATTCATTAAGAAATTCTGGTGTTCGTGAATGTTTTCCTCAACTTTTCATTTAAGAACTTAAATTAATCAGACCTCAAATGGAATACTCTTTGAACAATTTAACCCCTCGTAGTTTTCTACAAAGGATTAAATTGTTATGTAAAAAGTTTTTTAATTATTAGTAGTTTTTAGCGGTTTGGTAGGTACAATTGCTAGTTCAAGTCGAGCCACCTATTTTGGTTAGCTTGATGAGTATGATGTACTACCCACAAGGCGTTTTGCTAGTGTCCCTAATCTAGTAAAACGCCTTTTTACGAATTACATTCCCTATCTCTCTTTCTTAATAAAATTCAAATTTTGTCTTACTTTACATCTACACGTGCTTGACTTGCTTCTCGACTAAAACCATCTGGATATCTTTTAGCTAATTTTGCAATATTCATTTCAGCAATATCTTGTAACGTATATCCCAGTTCATGCGCCATAATTGATAAATAATAAAGAATATCTCCAAGCTATAAGGCTAACTTATAAGTGTTTCCGTCTTCTTCTCCTGGACAATGCGATGGTTGAAAACCATGTCCATGATAAATTGCTTTTTTTACAATATCGGCAACTTCACCAGCTTCGCCTGTAAGTCCTAAAGCTGCATTTGAAACACGTCCTCCAAAATCAGTTTTGTTATTCCAAGTTCGTAAAGTTGCTTCCTGATAATCATTTAATTCAGCAATCGATAAGATACTTGCAATCTGTAAAACTGTAGCTTCATTTATAACCTGATTCTCATTCTTAGCTTCACTCATTAATTTAGTTGCTTCTAATACACCATTTTCCATAACGTTCATTTTGTTTTCCCCTTCCTATTTAGCAAATCCCTAATTCTATCGGACGATTTTCAATTAAATACTTATCCGCTTGATCTATTACAAGAAGCGCAACTTCCGCTTGGTGTCTCCTTAACGCTTTGGCCATCTTCGGTAAGCTCATACCTTGACTCCACATTTCACGAAAACGTAATACATCTCTTTCATCCCAAAATCAAGGATTTAAAGGCTATGTATTACAATACCACGTAAACTCTTTCTACCATCTGTCACTGAAGCTGCTAGTATTTGCTAACAAAGTATTTTAATTTTCTTATGCATGCCAAAATATATTTTGGTAAATTTGACACACATTTATATCAAACAAGCATATTTTATTGTATGGTGACTATCTAAAAATACAAATTTTAAATTTTTATAAGATCTTTTTATTTTTAATTAAAAATTTACAACATTCTAAAACAGTATGCACATAATATCCTCAATTCCCTTTTTCAACATGAAACTTGTCTCAGAGCGCCTTTAAAAGCGCTCTTTATCTTTAATAAAGGTTTTATTAAAATTTAGGTTAAAAATTAATACCCTATAGTCAGGATAGCTATTTACTGTTTCCAAAATAAGTTGCATTAATAATATAGAAATGAAATACCTATAAAAATTATTACTTTACTATTTCTTTAAACATGCTAGTGAGGTGATTTCGATAGATTATCAAAACAAAGATATGTTCATTAACTTTTCACTTTTAGATATTAACCGTATTATTCTCCCACATTCTCCTACTGGACCTACCGGAGCTACTGGTTCCACTGGGCCTACCGGGGCTACTGGCTCTACTGGGGCTACTGGCTCCACTGGACTTACTGGCTCCACTGGATCTACCGGGGCTACTGGAACTACTGGTTCCACTGGACCTACCGGGGCTACTGGCTCTACTGGGGCTACTGGACCTACCGGCTCCACTGGAACTACTGGTTCCACTGGACCTAC
>NZ_PCOB01000012.1:0-149767 GCF_002975115.1 Bacillus sp. MYb78 | reverse complement strand
CTACTGGTTCCACTGGACCTACCGGGGCTACTGGAACTACTGGGGCTACTGGCTCTACCGGTTCCACTGGAACTACTGGAACTACTGGGGCTACTGGCTCTACTGGTTCTACCGGTTCCACTGGAACTACTGGAACTACTGGAACTACTGGGGCTACTGGCTCTACTGGTTCTACTGGTTCTACCGGTTCCACTGGAACTACTGGGGCTACTGGACTTACTGGCTCCACTGGGCCTACCGGGGCTACTGGGGCTACTGGGGCTACTGGACTTACTGGCTCCACTGGGCCTACTGGAACTACTGGCTCCACTGGGCCTACTGGAACTACTGGCTCTACCGGTTCCACTGGAACTACTGGAACTACTGGGGCTACTGGCTCTACTGGGCCTACCGGGGCGGCTAGTGTAGGATTAACAAACTATCTATATGTTTTTGATACTACTAACCAATCAATTGCAGTAGGAAGTAATGTTACTTTTAACACAAATGGACCTATAACAGGAACTGCCCTTAGCCACATCACAGGTACTGGAAATATTATAATTAATACACTAGGAACATATTTAGCAGAGTTTCAATTACAAGCATCTCGCGAAAACCAATTCTCCCTCGAACTAAATGGTACACCAATTTCAGGTGGGCGTTTTGGTGCGGGGTCACCACATACAATCAATCAAGGTACTGCTGCTTTTACCGTAACAGTTGTTCCTTCAACATTGACTTTAATAAATAACACCTCTTCAGCAGGTACTATCACTCTCTCAAATAGTGATGGTGGCTCTTTAACAAATGTATCTGCAAGTATAAGTATTTTTCAGGTCGGATAATTAATTTGGTTAGAAAAGTAATTCATAAAGTTTACAAATAAAAAAATGAGGCTTCTCTTTTCTAGAGAAACCTCATTTTTTTTATTAAATTTTAAACTGACTCGTATACAAATCAAAATAAAACCCTCTATCTTCCATGAGAGATTCATGATGCCCTCTTTCTAAAATTTCCCCATCCTTTATAACAAGGATTTGATCTGCTTTTTCAATTGTTTTAAGTCGGTGAGCGATCACAAAACTTGTGCGACCTCTCATTAAATTATTTAGTCCTGCTTGTATTTGTAATTCTGTTCTTGTATCAATATTTGATGTCGCTTCATCGAGAATTAATATATCTGCATCTGCTAAAATTGCTCGTGCAATCGCTAGAAGTTGTTTTTGTCCTTGACTTAAATTCGATCCTTCTGAAGCAATTTCTGTTTCATATTGATTTGGCAAATGCTTAATAAAAGAATGTGCAGATGCTGCCTTAGCTGCAGTGATAACTTCTTCATCACTAGCATCTAAGCGTCCATAACGGATATTATCCATAATCGAACCAGCAAATAAATACGTATCCTGTAAAACTACTCCTATTTTACTTCGTAAAGAATTAATATCATAATCTTTTATATCTTTTCCATCAATATGAATTTGTCCTTGCTGTATATCGTAAAAGCGAGTTAACAAATTAATGATTGTTGTTTTCCCTGATCCAGTCGGACCAACTAAAGCAATTGTCTCTCCTGGCTGCGCTTTAAGACTCACTTCTTTTAAAATCGTTTTATTTTCTGCGTAGCCAAATGAAACATTCTCAAGTGCAACATGCCCTTGTAAATTTTGTACAACGAATGCGTCTTTTTTATTTTGAATTTCTGGTACCTCATCCATAATTTCAAAAACACGTTCTCCACCAGCAACTGCCGCTTGAATTGTATTCATTAAAGTCGCAAATTGACTTAGCGGTCTTGAGAATTGACGAGAATAATTAATAAAAGCCGCAATAACTCCTACTGTTGTCATTCCGTTTAAGACCATAACTGATCCAGTCCCAATGACAAGCCCCATACCTAAGTTATTAATAAAGTTCATACTTGGAAAAATAAAAGCTGAAAATGTATCAGCCTTCGTAGCTGAAACTCTTAGCTGTTCATTAATTTTATTGAAATTTTGTACAGTTTCTTTTTCTTTTCCGTACAACGTTGTAACATCCGCACCTGTAATTGCTTCCTCAATAAATCCATTTAATTCACCTAAATCTTTTTGACGCTTCGCAAAGTTTTTACCACTATATGCAACTAGTTTTTTTGTAACGTAAAACATAATAGGTACTGTAATTAAAGTTACAATTGCTAAAATCCAATTTAAGGCGAACATTGCAATCGTTACACCTATAAAAGTTAACGCTGATGAAATGATTTGTACAACACTTTGTGTCAAAGCTTGATTCAAATTATCTATATCATTTGTCACACGGCTCATTAAATCACCTTGGGAACGCACATCAAAGAACCGTAAAGAAAGCGTTTGGATTTTCTCAAAAATATCTTGTCGTATTTTTTGAATTGTTTTTAATGCAACGTTAATCATGACAAATGTTTGTAACCATGTTAAAAGTACAGTTACACCGTAAATCACGATAAGTAACATACACATTCTTGCTGTACCACTTAAATCTTTCGGTACAATATATTGATCTATAATGACTCCCATAAAATAGGGACCTAATAATCCAAGTAATGTAGTAACAACGACTAGAAATATAACAAACATAAGAGCAGCTTTTTGATAGCCCATATAGTTCCATACCCGCATTACAGTTCCTTGAGCATTTTTAACTTTTCCCATCTTTGGGGTGTTTCGTCCACCTTTATTAGCAAATTGCCCTTGAAAATTACGCATGTTCTTCCCCACCTTCTTTATCCAAATTACCACCTTGGGAAAGATAAATTTCCTGATAAACCTCACTTTGTTCTAACAATTGTTCATGTGTACCATTGCCAACTAATTCACCATTATCTAATACAAGTATTTTATCCGCATCCATTATGGAAGAAATTTTGGACGCAATTAATAAAGTTGTTGTGCCTTTATATTTTGTTTTTAAAGCTATTTGAATAGTAGCCTCTGATTTTGCATCAACTGCTGATGTAGAATCATCTAATATGAGAATCGGTGGCTTTCTCACAAGTGCCCTTGCAATTGATACACGTTGTTTTTGTCCACCTGATAGATTTGTCGCGCCTTGTGTTAAATTATATTGATAAGATTCTTCCAGCTTATTGATAAACTCAGTCGCACAAGCTGATGCAGCTGCTACTTCCAGCTCGTCATGTGTTGCATCTTCTTTACCATAACGTAAATTTTCTTCTATACTGCCTGAGAACAACAACGCCTTCTGAGGTACAAACCCTATTGAAGCACGGAGTTTTTGCAAATCATATTTTTTAACATCTATTCCATCTATACATATTTCACCATGATCCACATCATATAGACGTGGTAACAGTTTCGCTAAGGTAGATTTACCACTTCCAGTTGATCCAATAATCCCTACTTTTTCACCTTTTTGAATGCTAAACGAAATATCTTTTAAAACGTATTCATTATTTTTCGTATAGCTATAACTAACATTTTTAAATTCGATATTTCCTTCAATTTTCTCAGGTTCGATCGCATTCGCTTCGCTTATAATATCAACCTCGGTATTTAACACTTGCTGTACACGATCCGCAGATGGAAAAGCTCGCGCAATTTGAATAAATACCATGCTAATCGACATAAGTGACATTAAAATGATATTCAAGTAATTAATAAATGCCAAAATCGCTCCTACTTGAAGCGTTCCATCGAATACTTTTTCTCCACCAATCCATAATGTTGCGACAATCCCTCCACTTACAACTAGCATAATGATTGGCATCATTAAAGAAATAAGTTGCACAGCTCGAATATTTATCTTCGTTAAATTTGTATTTACATTTCCAAATTGAGCGATTTCGTATTTTTGTCTTACATACGCTTTTATAACACGCACACCAGATAAATTTTCTTGTAGCTTTGTATTCACTTTGTCTAATGCCTCTTGCACCTTTTTAAATGTACCACTTGCTTTACTTGCAATTAAGATAATCGCAAGTAATAAAATCGGAACAACTACAAGTAATATTGGAAATAACTCTCGCGCTGTTACAAAAACAATAATTATACTTCCGATAAATAACAGTGGACCACGAACGAGAACACGTAATGTCATCGTCATTGCCGATTGAATGGAAGTGATATCATTTGTCACGATTGTTAATAATTTACCTGTTCCAAATGAGTCCCGATTATTACTAGAAAATGTTTCTATTTTCGCAAACACATCTTTTCGTATGTCTGTAGCGAAATTAACAGCTGCTTTTGTAGAATACATCATACACCCAAGCCCTCCAACTAAACCGAGTGCTGCTGCTCCTATCATAAGAAGCCCCATTTTTATTACATAATTTAAATCCCGATTTGCAATCCCAACATCAATGATATGTTGCATAATAGTCGGTTGAATTAAGTCCATCGCAACCTCAAGTACCATAAATAGCGGCCCAATAATAGCGAAGAACATGTATGGTTTTAAATACTGTAATAACTTACGAAATGATTTCATACATAATCTCCTTTTCCCATGAAATTACCACTGAATAATTCATATCCCTCCTTATTTAAGCGATATTTTTTGTAATTTCTTCATTACTTCTATTATATTATGTAAATTAATATTTAACATTATTAAATGATAAGTATTAATGACTTTCTGGTCAATAAATGTGCTTTATATTATGTAAATACAAAAACCGCATTCTTAATGAAAAGAATACGGTTTTTAATCTATATTTCTTCAATTGTAAAATTTAAAAACTCAGTCTCAAATCCCTTATTTTTAGAAGGACTACACGTGTAAAAACCTATTTTAATAGGCTCATTCCCTATATCCTCCATTAAATGAGCGATTCTTATTTGTTCCCATTGATGGCTCTTTTTCACATATATTGTATAATCACCGCGTTTTCGAATAATTCGAAAACGAAGTTGTTGCTTAGCTGCTTCAGTTGGATAATCTTGCGTTGACCAGTCAGAATATCCATTATTCGTTACGACAGCACCTAAGTGAGATGGCCCTTCAGGGATATATTCTAAAGATGTTTTTAACCAACAGTTCTCCGAAATCATAACAAAAAGACCTGCTTGATCGAATTTTGAATTTGGATTCATACGTAACTGAACTTCAGCTTGAAAGTCTGTCATCATCTCATTATAAAATACATGACCATTCATTACTTCAAAACCATAATGTGTTTTAAGCCAAAAATCAGTTTCTGCTTTCGAACGGACAATAAACGCATGATTATCATTAATTTTATAGTATTCAGGTACATTCATTATAGTGAGTTGCTCAATATGTTCTGGTATATACGATATATTCATAGCTCCTCCATAATAAAGCATTTATATAGACATTTAAAACTCCGCTAATACTGGGAATTTATAACCTTTAAAATCTAACTCTTTATCACTTCGAACCATTAAATACTTGCTAGACTGTACTTCTGTAAACTGTACATCCTCAACCCCTAATTGATCCGGAGAAAAATAAAATTCGATTTCCGTAAACCTTTCATTGATTTCTCCACATAATTCATCTAAAACCGGAAGTACTGGCGCAAATACTCCAAATAATTTCAACTTTTCATTTTCTACTTCATAAACGATTAGAGCATCTAGTTTCTCTGAATAATACAATTTCTCATTCCATTCCGAATCATACATATTCAAATAAAATGAAGGATGGAAGTTTAAAGTTGAAAAACTATTTGAAAGTCTTTGGCTACTATCAATAGTTTCATGTATTAACTGTCTATTCTCTATATTATAGTAATCTAACTTTTTAAGTAGTGAATCGTTATTATTAATATTTTTATCATATGGTATAGTCATCAAATATTCCTGCACAACTTTAAATCCAAATGCTGTATATAGTTCAGGGTTTTCCGTAAACAATAATGCACATTCACATTTCTTATCGATTTCTTCTATCATTTTACCCATTAATTGTGTCATTAACCCTTGTCTACGGAAATTAGGGTGTGTCATTACTGATTGAATACCCGCCGCATTTATTTTTTCACCATTAATTAATAATGGGAGTGAAAATGCCGCAACATTTGCAATCACTTTATCTTCTTGTAAAAACGATAAAGCTTTATATGTATCATCCCAATATCCTTTATCCGAAAAATCATTCAATGTTTGAGTTTTAATTCCAAACACTTCTTCAAATAAAGGAAATAACTGCTCTCTTTTCGGTTCTTCTATTAGAAGACTTGCCAATTTTTCAACATTCCCCATGTTGTACCTCCAAATGTTAAATTCCATTAAATTAGATATACTTATATGACCTACTCTTAAAAATAGAGGTCTTACCAATCAATATACTATCATAAAACATAAAAAAAAAGTCTAATTAATTTTATGTTTTGACTATTTGAAAATAAGTCGAATAAAACAATATTAAGATTTCTGGATATTAATTAGTTTATTATATAAAAATAGCGCTTTCTAATTAGCTTTTACTAATAGAAATACACTATTTATAATAAAATTTTTTTATTCTTTTATCCCTTCAAGTCTTTCCTTCGTATTAATTTCTTCTCCACTTATACGCTTTTCAAAAGACTTTCTCCAACTACTTGAAAGTGCATTTACTTCTAATATTCTTTTTACCCCTTCAATATTTTGTTTTTCCTTATGCATGATACGATTAGCAAACGCTATTGAAACACCTTTCGGATCAGACTGTAGACTTTTTAATGTATCGACTGATGATACCCATCCTTCTTTTAATACACGAAAATAAAATCCTGTATATCCTGTTTCTTGAAAATATAGTGGTAACTTTGGAATATTATATTTTTTTGCTAATTTAAAACAAGGTTGCCTTGGTTGTGTTACCTGTACGATTGCCTCTCCGAGCTCAAACGTATCACCAATACAAACATCCTCTTCGCGCATACCACTAACTGTTATATTTTCTCCGAAAGCCCCATATACAAGATCTTGATTCAATTCTTTTTCCCAGTATGGATAGTGATCACCAGTATAAACACAAACTGCTTTATCTACTCCTCCATGATGAACTAAGTCCGCCTGTCCATCTCCATTAAATTTTACAAAGGATAAATATACCGGTTCCTTTACTTGTTTCTTATTTATGCCTGTATGAATTACTTTTCCGCCGTATATAACCTCTTTTGGTAATCCTATATTTAAAGATAATAATTGATATTCATTAGCCATTATTCTATTTCCTCCTTTACAGGTGTTACATGTATTTTCTCTCGATTAATTTTTACAACCCTCTCTGTTACATAAAGATGATTATAAAACCTCTAAAATCATTGTTCAATTCAATTATTTATATAATAATGATAGGTATAACCTATCATTATACTTGAGGTGATTCCAATCGAATTACGACAACTTGAATACTTTTTAGCTGTTTCAAAAGAATTACATTTCACAAAAGCAGCTGAAAAATTAAATATTTCACAGCCTTCACTAAGTCAACAAATACGTGCATTAGAGCATGAAGTAGGAATGCCACTTTTCGATCGAATTGGTAAAAAAATATCATTAACTGAAGCAGGGAAGATTTTATTATCACATAGTAAAACCATTTTTCATGAAGTCGAACAAGCTCGTTCAGCTATTCAAGACCTAAACGGATTACAGCAAGGTTCCTTAACAATAGGGGCTTTGTTAACCGTCGTAAATTATTTACTACCACCAGCTATTTTAAATTTTAATAATTTATATCCCAATATAGAACTTTCTGTATTAGGGCTTCGTACAGGAGATATTCGTGAAAAATTATTACAAAACGAACTAGATATTGGAATTACATTTCTCCCGGTGCAAGATAAAGAGATTATCTCCATCCCTCTATACACAAGCGATCTTACATTAGTCGTGCCCACTGGTCATCGATTAGCTGAACGTAACCATGTATCTATTGCTGAATTACAGAACTACCCTTTAATTCTTTTGCCTAAAAATTTCTTTTTAACCGAACTAATTACATCTCATTGTCAAAAATTCAACTTTAAACCAAGGCCAATTTTAGAAATTAGTACGATGGAATCTTTAATCCAAATGGTTTCCAAAGGAATGGGAATTACAGTGTTACCCAAACCATATATAGACTTTTTACAAAATAAAAACATTCAAGCTATTAAAATAGAAAACCCTACTCCAATAATTGAAATAGGGCTAATTTATAGAAAAGATAAATATATGTGTGCTGCAACTCGAGAATTTATTGAGCAACTAAAAATCACAGTACGTTCTTTCCAAAACTAAACAAAAGAGATTATCCTATGAAACCGTTTCACAACAATTTAGTAGAATAATCTCTTTTCAAAACAAAGTAAACATTATATTTAACTCTTATAAACTTTAATGTACCTTTTTAGATATTGGAATATATTTAGTAAAATATGCACCAACTAGCAATAATACAATTGAAAATAACCAAGTAAAAGCACCGCCAAAATGAAACCAATATGCAAACATATTTAAGATTGCAAGTGAAAAGAAGCAAATAGAAGTTAACGAACTTTTCAATCCTTTTATCCCAGATTTTTTTCTCTTTTGATAAGCAATATACATCGCAATGACAAGAAAAAAGATAAGAACAAATGGTAACATAACTTTTAGTATTGATAATCCCTCCAGTATAAATGCACTCTTTACATCACCATCTTATCCCATTTATCTTTTAGGTATCAATTCATTCTTATCTTCCTTCCAAAAGTCAGTATAAGTTTTATTTTTAAAGTTCACGTTCACCTCAGAAAACGGCATACTTCCTCCAACTTTCAATGAATACCAGTCGTTTAAAAGTGGTGATCCGAAACAAATCTTCATTGTACGATCATGTAAATCGAATAATACAGAATGTAAAGTTCCAAACCATTCTTCATAGTTATGCACAGTAAGTCCAGCAGGATATTCTTCTTCTACTAACTTTTTTAAAGACTCTATGCTTACTTGTTCACATCTATTTAAATGCTCATGTAAAAGGTGATATCTCTTTGTTGATTGTTCTAATTTCCTATTATTTAATTTCTGAATTGATGAACTAACTGCATGGTTTGTTGATACAATAAAAGCTTGTTTTTCACCATCAATCGTTATTGTGGATTTATGACCGTCAAATATTTCAATATATGCTGCATTTAAAGGATCAGCTATTATTAAATTAATATTACTAGCAATTGGGATTTCTTCTATTAGTAACTTAGCTTCCTGCACATTTTTACATTTCTCCAACAACAATCGAATTACCGCAAAACATTGTAAACCACTCACCATTGGCTTTCTTAAACCTGCAATATTTCCTACTGGTTGACCACATGCTGAAAATGTAACAGCTAATCCATGCTCGTTTATCCCTTCCGTTCGGCCAAAATATTGAGTAGAAAAGCCACTATGTGCATACGCACCTTCAACATGAGTTGAACAAAAACGCATATCATCTATTACTGGTGACAAATCATAATTCCTTAATACATATGTGTGCTCTAAATCGGTCTTTTTAGGTAATACTGCACAATGACTACAACCTGCTTTCAATAGTGTTTGATAGTAATACATCATATTTTTTGAAGGAATTTTTAACACTTCACAAAACCCCTCAATTTCTTCATTTATGCCTGGACAATGTTTGTTTAGTATATTTCTCGATTCTGTCCAATGGTTATTAGATATTACATTTTCTTCGTGTATAAATTGCGGGATGAGATACGGATTTTGTTTCACGAATTCCCCTTGTTGCTTTCCAATCTCATAATAACTTCCTTTTAATGATGAAAAATACCCCTTTACTTGATACATCAAACTCCCCCTCACATTGGATATATCCATATCGTACCAAATGGATTTCATTCACCCTTGATGTTTTTTACTATCTTTCTTTAACACCATCCCATTTTAATATCTCCACTAATAATTATTTACTAGACAATTAAAGTTTTGTTAATATTGCTGTAATAGCTTTATTTCAAAATAAAGTAGTTTGGATATCAAATGAGCAAAATACTTTGTTAAACCCACTTATAAGCAATCATCTAATTCATGAAATCAAAAAACTTATTTATCAAAATAAAAGGAGAATTTATGTATGAGTAGTTGCAAACCAATTGATAAATTAACTATTGAGGACCTAAAACAAAACCCCATTTGGGAATGGGCAATAGATGAAGAGGAAAACGAAGAACATGACGAAACATGGGTAAAACCAGCGGCAACTACTAATTTTACAGAAGAATTAAACGGTTCAATCGTACTAGGCGAATTATTCTTACATAATGGTGAAAAATTCCCTATGATGTGTGAAATTGATATTGAAGGTGACGAGGCCGTAATTCGTTCTGTTGTTTATTATAAGGAAGCAAAAAATGAGTATATTGCTATAGAAGATATTGTGAAAACGGTCGAAATGCCGTTATCGATTATTATTAATCTTACAATTCATGCAGAATCCAAAACCTTACGCTTCACTGCACATAAAGTAGATATTTATAAAAATTCAATAACGACTAATTTTAATTAAAGTCGGCCGAAATAAAGAAAACAATTATGAAATAAAAACTGGGGAGTCATTAACGATTCCCCAGTTTTTTAAACTATATTAAAGTATCCCCTTTTCCACTAAAGTCTCTGCGATTTGAACTGAATTCCAAGCCGCACCTTTTAATAGGTTATCGGAAACAATCCAGAGGTGGAATCCGTTTGGCGTATCAGGATCTTTACGTATTCTTCCGACAAATGTATCTATTTTCCCTTCTGCATATAATGGCATTGGATACAGCTGTTCACTAGGGTTATCCTGCAAAATAACACCTGGTGCATCCATTAGTATTCCCTTGATTTCCGCAACGCTTGCTTCTTTTTCCAGTTCTATATAAACCGATTCTGAATGCCCCGATACAACTGGAACACGTACACAAGTAGCTGCCATTTTCAGGTTTTCATCTTCTAATATTTTCTTCGTTTCTTGAATCATTTTG
Source organism: Bacillus sp. MYb78 (assembly GCF_002975115.1). NCBI lineage: Bacteria > Bacillati > Bacillota > Bacilli > Caryophanales > Bacillaceae > Bacillus > Bacillus sp. MYb78. Next base: position 138,852 of record NZ_PCOB01000012.1, on the reverse strand, counting down.
ACTTCTTCAAAAGTAAAATCATTGTCTGTAAATATATCTACTTGAGGCAGTACATTAAATGCTATTGGATAATGTTTTTTATCTTTTTTCACCGGTAATATATCACTCTTCACTTCTTCACCTGCAAGTATAGACTTAGCCTGCTCTTGTAATTCATGAATCGCATGAATGCCAGAACCCGATACAGCTTGATATGTTGAAACGATAATTCTTTCTAAACCAAATGATTTTCGAATCGGCTGAAGTGCTGTTACCATCTGTAATGCTGAACAATTTGGAACTGCAATGATACCTTTATGCTGTTTTAAAGTGTGCGCATTCACTTCCGGAACAACGAGCGGTACACCTTGTGCCATTCGGTACTCACTTGTGTTATCAATTACAATCGCACCACTAGAAACTGCATGAGTTACAAATTGTCTAGATACTTCTCCCCCAGCGCTAAAAAAGGCAATATCTACACCTTCAAAGCTAGTTGTTTTTGCCTCTTGTATAATTATCTCTCGTCCTTTGAATCTTACTTTCTTACCAGCGGATCGTTTTGACGAAAGCAATGTAACTTCAACTATATTAAACTTCATTTCATTCTCTAACAGTTCAATAATTTTTTGCCCTACCGCACCTGTAGCCCCAACAACAGCTACATGATAGCCCTTTTTGATCATCTTTTCTCCTCCAATATCACCTGAATGAATATTTCTACAATTTCATTTTATACAGAATTTAATCATTTGGAAAATTAAAATACATGATATAATCATTCACAAATCATGATAATAAAAGAGGGATCGCTTATGGAAATGAGACATGTTAAAACATTTTGCGCCATTGTGAAGTATGGTAATTTTTCTAAAGCTGCGCACGCGCTAGGTTATGCGCAATCTACTGTTACAGCACATATGAAAGCTTTAGAGAACGATTTACATATTCCTCTTTTCGATCGGTTAGGGAAAAAAGTGCTACTTACAAAAGCAGGTCATCAATTTCATCCTTATGCATTAGAATTACTTTCAATATATGAAAAAGCGCAAGAAATCCCCCAAAATACAGATTATTTAGAAGGTACATTAAGTATTACATCTAATGAATCATTAGCGGTATACCGATTACCACAATTATTACGTACTTACAAACAGAAAAATCCGAAAGTAAATATCGTACTTGAAACAAACACAAATGAACAAGCATTACAAAAATTACGTGAAGGAGAAACAGACGTTGTCTTCATAATTGGAGAAAGTATAGAACATAATGATTTTATTACGCGTACTTTTAGTAATGAAACATTTGGATGGATTTTACCAGCTTATTCCGCTGCACATACAAATCCATTCCAGTTATTACAGGAAACTCAGTTCATTTTTACAGAACAAAGTTGCGGCTATAGGACAATGGTAGATCGTTTTTTACGTCAAAGCGGAAATATTCCAGCTAAAACATTTGAAACTTCCAATGTTGAAGTCATTAAACAATCCGTCATGTGTGAGTTAGGCATTTCAATTCTTCCTTATATCGTTGTACAGGAAAGTTGTCAAAAAGAACAACTATGTTTTCAGCCTATCGAAACTCCATCCGTTATTCAAAGTCATGTAATCTATCATAAATCCAGATGGATTTCCCCGGTGTTACAGTCGTTTCTTTCCTTACTTGAACGAGATTAAGATATTAAGAAGTACATATAAAAAGAGTAATTGCCTAATAAGCAATTACTCTCTTACATTAATTAGTATATTATTTATTAGTCTGTCCGCCACCTGCAATTAATTTACTCCCTGAATATGTACCTTTGTTCATAAACACTTGATTAATTAATTCTTTTTGCTCAGCTTCCGACATTACTCCTTTTCCTTCTCCTAAATTCCCACTTTGTAATTTCCAAATCTTATTGTGATCTGCATCAACCTTTTCATATTTTCCTTGTTTCCATCGTTCTAAAATTTCTACATATGTACTTCCCTGTACAAGATCATTACTCTTTACAATATCAATTAAGCTTTCAATCCGCTCTTGTGTAATAAAAATATAGCCCCACTTTTGATCAGCTTTCGCTTTTTGATGTGCCATTTCATGTAATGCTGTCTGTATGTTCTCATCTGTCCATTTAAAATTTTTATTAAAACCACTATTTGGCAATGAATAATTGCCATTCTCTAAAAGCTTTGCATCTTCTGCTTTTACGTTACTATCAGCTAATACTTCTACTGCTGGAGCAGCTGGTGATGCCTTTTTCGCAGCTGGTTTACTATTATTTAAATAATGCAGCATACCATATGTTAAACCTACTCCGATTACCGCCATACCAGCTAGAATACCTATTATTTTAAATAGTGTTTTCATCGCGCTTGTTTCCTCCCAAATATCTCTGTTCTGACTACCTAATTATTTTTTATATAAAAACTGTTACTTCATTTAAAATATCGCATCCCATCCCCTATCATATTATTTATATATACTTTCTCATATTGTATTTCTTTTTCTTTAAAATTAAAAGATTATTCTGTTAAATATTGAAAGTATTCTACAAATTTTTCCTTTATATTTATAAAGAAGCAAAAAAAACAACGAGCGCGTTCTACAACACTCGTTGTTTTTACTTTATGCACGATTTTCTTTTAACCACTTCGTAATAGCATCTAACCTCGAAACATCAAAACTTCTTTCTTCACACACGTTCAAATTTTTTGAGTTTCTCACTATTTCTAATTCATTATTTCTTACACTTTTCGCCTCAATTAATTTACAATACCCATCTGTAACAGTATTTAAATTTTCATAATAACGCTGAAACGATTTTGATATATGTAAATGTTTTTCAAAGTTTGTCCTTCTTTTCGTTTCATCATATACTTTCCGCTTTCTAAGTTCTTCATCGTTCGTATATAAATAAAAATATTGATCCGGAAAACCAATTTCCCTATTTAACATCTTTTCTTTATAAAAATTTTCTATTAAAGATAATGGCTGATTAAATATATCAAAATGAAAACACCAATTATAACTAAGTGGCTGAAATATATCACCATCAAGTATTACTAATTCATATTGCTCTGACTTCTGAACAGCTATATTCCAGCGCTCAACTTGTTTTTCAAAATACCATGTTCTATGTTCATTTTTTGGCCTTTCAAATAAAGAATTCACTTCAGGTATTATATAAGCACCATAATTCTTTTCTAATTCACGGCACGTGGTACTTTTACCAACAGCGCTTGCTCCCTCAAATGCTATTATCCCCATAGTTTCTCCCTCTTTCATTAACTAAAATTTCGTTGTTTCACTTTTCTTCCCCATAACTTTCTCCATAAAACAATTGAAGCAATAGCGAGCATGATTGTTGTAATGATACTACCTTCAATTCCGAACGTGCCTCCATGAAGGAATTCGGGGCCATTTGTTATAGACTTAAAAATTGGAGTAGAATATACAGTTGTGCCACTAACTGCAAAACCATATACATTATATTGAGCCCAGTTCCAAATTGAGTGCCATGCACATATTCCCCACAGACCGTCTTCTTTCAATACGTATAAAGCTGCGAAAACACCCACTAATATTATATTCGATATAGATAATATTGTAATTCCCGGATTAAGTAGATGAAGAAATCCAAATAAAAATGAAGTTACAATTATTCCAACCCATATACGACTTCTAACAGAAAGAACCGGGAATAACCAACCTCGTACAATAATTTCTTCCGTTGCCCCTTGTATTAAAAATGCAACTAGAGATCCTACTATTCCTACTATCACTGTTGAGGTAATATGTTGTACTTGCAATTTCACACTCCCCATTAATAATAGTAGAATAACTGGCGTTGAAATAAATACAAACCCCATTAACGCACCTTTTAAATAATTTCTCATCCATTTCTCTTTCCAAAAACCAATGGATGAAAAAGGTCTTTTTTCTACAAAACGAACCCATATAAATAAAATAAATATAGCTCCGCCAAACGTTAACACCATTCTAACATTGTCATAAATACCTTTCATGAATATCGTTTCAGCTTTTGGTAAAAATAACATAAATAACATAAAAAGTTCGCCTAAAGTCAAAAATATAATGGCTAATATTACAGCAAAGACTGGGTGGACCTTTTTTCTCCCTGCTTTTGCTGCTTCAATTATTATAAATGAATTATTTTTCACTTTCTTTTCTCCTTTTATAATATTTAACTACCAACAGTAACAACCATATTTTACCACGAAAAATACATTATTAATATTTACTCTAAGTTTTTCTTACATGATTTTGCATAAATCCAAATTAGGAATAATATATAAATAAAAGAGGTGCCTTTGTGCCTTTACTATTATCACCCAGATTACTCAGTGGTATTACCAGCACTTGCTATTTCCCACCATTTGTTGTAAGATAGTAATTAAGGTCAATTTAACACTATATTTTCTTTGCATATTATCAAGTATCAATCAGGGACATTTTGTACTCCTTATGGGTTTTTGATAATATGTGAACTTTTATTTTCATTCAAATAAGGCCGATCATATTGTAATTTTTCTACTTTTAGGAGGCATTACCATGACATTAACAGGTAAAGTAAAATGGTTTAACAGCGAAAAAGGTTTCGGTTTCATCGAAGTTGCAGACGGTAACGACGTATTCGTTCACTTCTCAGCTATCACTGGCGACGGCTTCAAGTCTCTTGACGAAGGTCAAGAAGTTAGCTTCGAAGTTGAAGAAGGTAACCGCGGACCTCAAGCTAAAAACGTTGTAAAGCTATAATTCAAACAATAAAAAGGTTGTTACCAGCAAGGTTAACAACCTTTTTAATATATAACTAAAATTTTTTACATAAAAGGAGTGGTTACATGTATCGCAATCGAAAGAACGATGTAGCAGAAGTACCACCAGAACAAACCCCTGTTTGGGAATGTGAATCAGAGGATTGTTTAGGATGGATGAGAAAGAACTTTTCATTTGAAGAAGAGCCTAAATGCCCTTTATGTAAAAGTAGCATGAAAAGCGGAGAACGTTTATTACCTAAATTAGGTTAATTTATAATAAAAAAAAACCTCTTTTAATTAAGAGGTTTTTTTTTATTATAAATTTATGTCTTCAATATCAGTTCGCACTATAGAATACAATAATGCATCGTGTTGCTTATTTCCTTGATGAATATATCCGCGCAATAGACCTTCCTTTTGAAAGCCGATTTTAGATAACATTCTACAAGAAGTAACATTTTCAGGATATGTAATAGCTCCAATTCTAAACAAACCCAAATCTTTAAACCCATAATCAATAATTTCTCGAGACGCTTCTGACGCATAACCATTTCCCCAATAACGAGGATGCAGGTCATATCCAATCTCAGATCGTTTACTCCATAATTGTAAATTGTTTAGTCCAATTGTTCCTATTAAAACGTTCGTTTCTTTTAACACAATTCCCCATCGTATTGCCTTTTTCTCAAAGTAATTTTTCGAAAAAGATTCGATCATACGTGAAGCTTGTCCAAACTCCGTAAAAGAATTCATACCGTAATAACACGTTACTTCATCCAATGAAAAGATTTCATATATTTTTTGACAATAAGATTGTTCTATTTCAACTAAACGTAAGCGTTCTGTTTCTAATATAGGAAATGCCATAGGATCACTCCTTTCTCTCTACTCATTCATTATATCAGAAAAAATATTTATAATTACTAAAGTCCTTATTGTTCCATAAATCAAACATTTCTAATGACGCATTCCCTCTTTATTCTATATACACGAATTGGATACCTTCTGATTACTACTCAAACATTACGCTATAATTTCCATAAATCGAATTTCAAATTATCAAGAACTGTAAAAAAAATTGTTTCTTCATTTTCTCCTTCCAAACAACCACCCTACCCCATACATTTATGGTAAAATATAGTTAATATATTATTTTATTGTGGAGGTGTAAATTTCCTATGTATATATTCATCGGCTTATCCCTCTTACTCATATTACTTATTTTTTTATTCGCAAAAAAATTCACACCAAACTCTTTCATGATGACTAACTTTAAAGGCAATAGCTTTAAGACATTTTCAATCGGTATTTTAATCGCTGCCATACTCTCACTTTCATATGGAACTTATCATGCAGTAACATATCAACCTAGTTATTTAGATATTAAATTAAAAAATCAAAACTACACTGTTTTCGGTAATGTAGGCGAATTCGGTTATTTCTCCGAAGAATTATTAAAAAAAGATACTGAAGTTCAACTATATTTCGTCTCTTGGAAAAAAATGCAGTTAAAAAATCCGGTAATACTTATAGAATATCCTTCAGGAAAACAAGAAACATGGAAGCCAAATATCGTATTAATACCGATAAGTAAATTACAAGAAAAACATGATATAAAAGATATTTATCAACTATCACCGTATTCATTTAAAGAATCTGGAGAAATAACATTAACAATAAAAGAAAACAATGTAAAAAACAATAAAATTTCCATTCAAATAAAATAAATAAAAACTGTTCCTTCATTTTGCTGAAGGAACAGTTTTTATTTATTCTACAGTATTATTTATTTAATGTAGCCATTATTTCATTGGCAATATTCTTTCCATTTCCAATACACGCACCAATTCCAACACCGTAATATGAGGCACCAGCTAAATATACATTTGGATAAAGATTTGTCATTTTTTCTTGCAATGCTTGAACCGCTTGATTATGTTCTAAATGATATTTCGGCATTAAATCTTTCCAATTTGTAACTTCAACTACTTCTGGTTCACCTTTAATTCCGAGACTCTTTTCAATATCATATAAAGCTACTCGTACTAATTCTTCTTCATTGTAATCCTTGATTGTTTCATATACCGGATTGGTACTCTTATAAAACATTCTAACTAATAATTTTTGTTTACCCGATGTATGTTTCCACTTTCGACTTGTCCATGTACAAGCATCACAATGTAAATCACTGTTTTCCGTTACAATAAACCCCGTACCGTCAGCTGGTAGTTGTTCATCTAGTATGTCAAATCCTAAATAAATACTAATAAGGGATGAGTTTTTAAATGTATTAAACTGCTTATTTAACTCATTAGACTGTAATAAAGTTTGCGCTATATCATGTGGAGCTGCTAAAACAACATAATCTGCTTGTATTGTTTCATGATTTGCAAAAGAAATCTCATATCGATCTTCTTGTTTACTTACAGCCGTCGTTATAGCACCTTTTTTTACGACAGTTTCAGTCAGCACTTCTTCTAAGCGATTAATTATCGTAGATAATCCACCCTTAAATGATACGAATTTTTTATTTCCTGCTGATTGAAATTGTTTTTTATTCTCTTCAAAACCTTTAATAATACTTCCATACTTATTTTTATAATCCAGTAAATACGGTAATGTAGATGCCATTGTAAGCTCATTCAATTTACCAGAATATACGCCTGAAAGCACAGGAGCAATTTGTCTTTCCACTAACTCTTTCCCTAAAAAGCTTTCTAAAAATAGAGCAAGTGATGTATCTTTCGTAAACTCTTTATTTTTCGTTATGAAATCTTTTAAAGCTACGATTTTCCCCTTCGTTGAGACTAGCGTACTGCTAAACAACGACCGGGCACTCATCGGTATCCCAAATATAGTATCAGAAGGAATTGGATGTAACATGTTTTCAGAATATATGTAAGAAATACCCGTTTCATTATATACCATTTCATTTTCTAAATTTAAATCTTTTACAAGTGGCATAACATGTTCATTACGAGCAACGATTGAATCCGCCCCTGACTCCATAATGAAATCCTTTTCTTCCACACTATGGATTTTACCACCTAAATACTCTTCTTTCTCAATAAGAATTAAATTTAAATCGATATTATAATCCTTTTTTAATTTTTCTAAATAAAACATAGTAGAAAGTCCCGTTATACCTCCACCGATAACAACAACTGTTTTCATATGTGCTGCGCTCCTAACCGATACAATTAATAATTCCTTTTTATTATAACCAAAAGTCCTTATATTCGACTAGCAAGTTGCGCATTCTGTAAGAAATTAGACAATATATTTTAATATATTTTCAAATTACCTAATAAAAAAGAACTATAACATTTACAAACCCCGTCATAGTTCTCTTTATTTTAAAAACATAAAGTAATTGATTAATTTGTCTAGTTCTTGACTCAATGCCAATACTTTTTCATGTTGAATTCCATAATCCGATACTAAATATAAAAGTTCTTCTTTTTTTATTTCAATTACTTTCTCCAATTTCGCTAGTTCCATGTCGTTTTACATCTCTCCAAAAATAAAATGTATGTATTTCAGTATAGCCTACTTACATAATTAGTAAAAGTAAAATACGCATGTAAAATCTTACATATTTGAAAAAATAATATACTACTAACAAAAAAAGAAACTAGATTAAACTTCCTTTTACAGATCATTAACGTTCATTAAGAATTAATAACATAACGGAATTTTTCTAATGTGATATCTTTATAATTTGGAGCTCTCTGTATATGATTAAAATAACTATATGAGAATTTAAATACATGACCAAAATCCCAATCGAATTCACTATAGTCTTTTATCCAAAATATATTTTCAGTTGGTAAAATATTTGCACGTTTAGATTGAATTAAAGGTAATCGATCTATAGGTGAGTGTAAAGTTATTTCCGTATTCAGCTTGAGCTTTTGGCTAGCTCTTAGTACGTATACTAGTTTTAAAAGCGGACGTATCCCTCGTTGAAATATATCTATATGTCCTAAATCGTACATTATATTAATTGCGTGGGAGTATGTAAGCAAATGGCCAATTAAATCATGATGTGATTCCGCTCGATAAATACTATTAAATTTCGATAACTCATTTAAAATGAACTGAGATACTTGTGTTGGATTACTCAATTCACTTTGTATCTCCTCTTCAAAACTTAATTGTTTTACTTCTTTCGTCGTATAACCAATCCACGATCTACCTGGAATTGTTTTTCGAAATGATAAAATAAGAGTAGTAATCCCTTCAATTGCTTGATTATCACCCCATTTTTGTAGCTCTTTCATAGCTAATAAACTCAATGACGCATAAATGACGTTATGCCCCACCCAATGAAGCTCATCAATCGTTTGTTCTAAAGATTTTATAATCATATTTTCCGCAATCTGAAAATCTATTTCTTTTTTATCATCAATCATCTCACCAATTTTTTTCTTGTTCAGCATCATCCTTGTTTGCGAATACATATTACGAGCTGTTTCTTCATCAATATTATTATCTTTCATAAAAAAATAACTAGCAATTGCAGCTGCTCCAAAATGTGCATGCCAAATATCATTTGTTTCTTTTTTACATTGAGAAATAATTGAAAGACCGCCTTTTAAAATACTTTTGTTTTCCATTTTTTTCCTCCCCTAATAAAAATCACTATATTTTCATCCTAAAGATGGTGTCAGGACAAATAAAATGTGATTCGATTCATCACTTTTATTCAAAAATCGATGCTTCACATTCGGTGGAATACGTACAACATCGCCTTCTTCTAAAAAATATTCTTTTCCCTCCAATTCCACATACACTTCCCCTTTCATAATAACAGCAATCTCTTCCTTATCTTCATGGGAATAATGGCTTTCTGTTGTATTTGCTTGTTTATTTAAATCCATCATTAACATTTCAATACGTGCTTTCATAAAATCAGGTGTTAATACATCATATACAATGTGATCATTGTTTTCCCGATATACTTTTTTTCGATCTTTTTTCTTAGAAATGAGCGAATCTGTATCAATATCGTTAATAAAAAGTGTAAACAGCGGTACATTTAATGCTTTTGCAATTAATTCCAAAACATTTAAAGAAGGATTAGCATGTCCTCTTTCAATTTGGCTAATTAGTGATGTACTAATCCCCGCATAATCAGCGAAATCACGAATTGTCATATTATTTTTCTTACGATAACTTAATACCGTTTGTCCAAGCCTATCATGTATCATAGTAAAACTTCCTTTCGTCCATCATAATGCATGTTTCGTTGTCTTTGTGCTGATATACTAAACAAAGGCAAATAACCCTTCCCTATTATCTCTGGGACTTATATACTTACTTTTGTACATTATATCGCATTAAGTTTATTATAATAAACATTCTATCGGAGGGACAAACTTTGAAATCAACTATTCTTTCATATTGCAGCTTATTTTTTGGTGTATTCGCCTTATCAACTTCAGCAATTTTTGTAAAATTGGCAGATGCTCCTGCGACAATCATTGCTTTTTACCGATTATTCTTTGCCACACTAATTCTGTTACCGTTATTACTATTTAATAAAAATAGTCGAAATGAGCTAAAAACTTTAACGAAAAAACAATGGGCACTTGGATTCGTATCTGGGCTATTTTTAGCTGCACATTATGTACTATGGTTTGAATCATTACAATATACTTCTGTAGCAAGCTCTACAGTTATCGTAACGTTACAACCTTTGTTCTCAATGATTGGTGGTTATTTTTTATTTAAGGAGAGATTTACGAAAGGAGCAGTTATTGGTTGCCTCATCGCTATTTCAGGTAGTATCATCATTGGCTGGCAAGATTTCCAAATTAGTGGAGAAGCTTTATATGGAGATATTTTAGCATTTATTGCTGCCGGTATCATTACTGCTTATTTTTTCATTAGCCAACACGTTCGTAAAGATTTGTCACTTATACCCTATTCAGTAATTAGTTATGGAAGTAGTGCTGGCTTTCTTGGCATATTTGCTTTCACGCAACAAGAATCTTTCATCCATTACTCTACACAAACTTGGTTGTGCTTTATTGGATTAGCTTTCATTGCTACAATTTTAGGACAAACCATTTTTAATTGGTTATTAAAATGGATGAGTGCTACTGTAATTTCAATGAGTATTTTAGGTGAAACAATTGGCACTTGTATACTAGCGTACTTTATATTACATGAGACCATTTCTTTACAACAAGGACTAGGAATTACCGTTATTTTTATTGGTTTAGTATTATTTTTATTGCAGCCAAGTTCTAATAAAAAAGCATGACAGTATACTGTCATGCTTTTAACTATTCATTATGTACAATTAAACCATTCGGTCTAAAACGACTCATCATAATTTCATTAATAAACTTTCCATGAGCTTTCAAATTCCCTATCTTTACTCCCTCTTCTACAAATCCAAATTTTTCATATAAAGCTTTTGCTTTTGGATTCGTTTCTAACACACCTAGTTCTACTCTCTCTAACATTAACCAATTATCAGCCAAATCAAGCATCTTCGTAAGAAGTACTCTCCCAATTCCTTTATTATGATATTCACTGTCTACCCCAATGAATAAATCGCCTGAATGAGATCTTCGGCCCGGACTTTGTGTTAAACCTACAAACCCAACAACTTCTCCATCATATTCTGCAACAAATTCAAATTGATTTGGTGCTAAATTTCGAATTCTATTTTCCATAGCTTCTACACGCATGCTAGGTAAGAAAACCATATACGGTAAAACGTCATCCTGTATACATATACGATGAATTGCTCTAGCATCTTGTATTTCTACTGCTCTAACGTTGATTCCCATCTTTCTCTCCTCCATATAAATAACAATATATTTGTGTGTATTCTAGAAACGTTCACGAATGACCTTCTCGCCCGTATTTCTTTATGTCATTTTTACATAATTATTTCGATATAATACTTAATTTCCAAAAAGATTAACGACTATATGGATTTGGTTAACTTTTCACCTTGTTATATAAATCAAGCAAATTTTCAATCAGAATACCATTTAGTTTCATGCCGACTATATCACAATTTTCTATTTCAATATTTTTCAGATTACTATTACTTATAGTGCTACCTTCCAAATCACATTTATCGAATACAATAGGTTCCTTCTCATCTCCGAGACTTGTATTTTTAAATTGCACTCCACCTAAAGTCACCAAATTAAATTTACTGCCAGAAAGATTTAAATCTGCATATGATGACCTTCTAAAATTTATATTTCTAAACTTGGATTGACTTACATTACAATTACTCATATTCATATTCATTATATTGCTACCAACAAATGAACTGTTTTTTAAATTCACTTGATAATACTCTGTATTTGCTAAATTACAGTTTTCGTATTGACTATTTTTCATATCTTTATTTGTAACTACACTCGCTTTGTTTGAGCTTGTTTTTATTCTTTTCACGTAACAATACTCATCTTCCGATTCAAAAATCATTTGGTAACCCATCTTTTTATAAAAGTGATGATTGTTAATTTGTCTACTAGATGTTTCGAGATCCCAAATCTTTATGTTCGGATATTCCTTTTCTATTAATTTCATAACATGTGATCCAATTCCTTTTCCTTGATAAACAGGATCTACAAAAATACGATCAATTCGACCGTACGACTTACCAGAAATCGTAACTATTATCCCTCCGATTATTTCTTTATCCATTACAACTTTGAAAGAATCCAATTCTTCAATGGAATATTCCATCATTTCAACTGAAGAATATCCTGGCGGTTGAATGTTATAATCAATGACATCATCTTGGCCGTATAGCCATTGTTTTGCTTCTGCATCAAATGTTCTTTTCATTATTTCTGTTAATTTCTCAGCATCTAAAATTGTAACTTTTTCTATAGATATTTTCGTCATTTTCGTTTTCCCCTTCATTATTACAAACCAACCATTTTTGTGAATGGCATAATTATCAATTCACTTTTGTTTTTAATGCTTTTCCCATTATTACATATGGAACATCATTTTTACTTGGATGAAATGGTTCTAATACATTTACCCAATCTAATCTTTCATATAACGAACGTGCTTTTTCATTGTTTATTTGTGTTGTTAAAACACTCGTTCTATTTGGAATCCCTTCTAATAATTCATTATGTAATTTCGTTCCAAGACCTTCATTTTGATATTGTGGGTGGACTGCTAACTCTACAAATTCAAAACAATCTTGTAACCATTCGTCTACTTGCTCTAGATGTAACGCTTCTCTCATTAATTGATTATAGTACTGTCCCTCGATTGAGCGATAACCATAAGTAAAACCAACTACTTCATTTTCATCATTTATTGCTACTATACCTTTAAAACCTGTATATTCTATATGCCTGTTCATTCTCTCGATCATTTCATTGAAATTTGTTTTCTCAAATACTTTACAATACAAATTTGCCATATTCTCAATTAGGATCTCATCTTTTTCAATGCTTATGAACTTCACTTTATTACCCCCTATTAAAACATTTATATCCTTAAATTTTTAAAAACAAAGAAAATTAACACTAATCACCCTCTTTACTATTAAACTACAAATCACCCTATATTTTCCACGATTACTTAGTATTAATGAATAATAAAAAGAGACCATGTAATATAAACATGGTCTCTTCTTTTATTCATTTTCAATTTTATCCCGCTATTTGCCGGGCAGTAAGACCCCCACCTCAAAATTCAGCGAAAGCAAAGAAGTTAGGTGGGGGTCGGGCTAATAATCAGCGGGGGCTGACACCCCACTGATTAAAGTTTCACTTTATATAATTAAAAATTAGATATTACTTAAGCCACTCGTTGCAAGTATTACTTAACTGCTGTAAATCTTCTATAAATTGACTCGCATCATATCCATCACAAACCGAATGATGTACTTGTAATGAAACTGGTAGCATAACCTTGTTTCCATCGTTAAAATATTTCCCACAAGTTATAATTGGCAATAGAAAATTTTCATCATTATTAATATTAAGATTAAATCCAGTAAAACTAGTCCAAGGTATGCTAGAAATCGGAAATACATTAGGCGGAATATTTTCTTTCGTGAAAAGACCATGAACACTAGCATAGCATCTCATATCGTCTTCATAATTATTATAGAAAGTGCGGAAATCACTTGAATAATCCGTCCATATACTTGAAAAAGACTTATCATCTTTATGAAAGATTGTATAACTCGGTATCATTTCCTCCCAATAGCCTACAACTCCTTCATCGTTAAAACATGTTCGAAATTTTTTATGATTATTTACTACTCTAGAAATTAAATATATAAAAACGGGATAAAATTTTATTCCCTTTTGATATACTTCCCCTAATAACATCGTGATATCAACATTCACAGTCATACTAAATGTACATTTCAACTTTAAATAATGCTCAAAATGCTGCTCTCTATTCCAATCTTCTCTATCAATTACATGAAACTTCATTCTAATAGCCTCCTAAAATTTTCTTTTTATTTTAGAAGGCTAATTCCCTTGCTTTCACCATAATTGTTCACTCCTAACAGTTTACATTTGACCCTAATTATTTATTTATATAACATATGTAAGAATCAATTCACATATTTCTGGAAATCCATCCACATACTATAGATAAATCAAATGAAATTTGGAGGATACATACATGAATGACAAAAATATGAATAAAAAAGAACATGTTACTGAAAACACTACATCTATTCAAAATAATAATACTGCAAACCTTACTATCGAAGAACAAGCAATGAACGGCTTATACGGAATGCCCGAAACAACAATTGAAGATGCTGATCACGCTGCAGCTGATGATTTGACTTCAAAAAATTAATTAACTACATTGAAAAAAGCCAAGGGAAATATCCTTGGCTTTTTTCACTATGCATCCACCTTTTGTATTTCTTCACTCTTTCTTGAAAGTTTACCTGGCCAAAAAGCAAATCGACCTAAAACTACTGTAATCGCGGGTACAAGTAACGGTCTTACGATAAACGTATCTAGTAATACGCCAATTGCAGTTACAATACCAAATTGAACTAATACTTGAATTGGAAGTGTACCTAACACAGCAAAAGTTCCTGCTAAAATTAAACCTGCCGATGTAATAACACTACCTGTTTGTATTACACCATTTTTTACTGCATCCAAGTGATTTTGTGTCTTTCTGTTTTTCCATATTTCTGAAACCATAAAGATATTATAATCTTCACCTAAAGCAACTAAAAATACGAATGCGTACAACGGTATCGCACCTTGAATGGCCGGCGCTCCCATACCGTAATGAAGTAATATCCATCCTGCTCCTAACGCTGAGAAGAATGATAGGACAACGGTTACAATTAAATAAATCGTCGCAACAACCGATCGTAAATAGACAAGTAATAGTAAAGCGATAATGCTAATCATTACTGGAATAATTACTGATTCATCACGTTCCGTAATTTGCTTTGTATCATATAATGAAGCTGTTTCTCCACCAATCCACAATTGCTCTTCAGCATTACTAATCCCAGCATCTTTTAATACTTTTTCTACATTACTTTTCAATTTAGGAATTTGATCTAACGCTTCAATTGAGTATGGATTTTCCGCTAAAGAAACTTCATACATTTGTATTTGCTTATTTTCTTTTCCCTCTTTTGGCTCTTTCACTGTATTTACGAAAGAAAATTTCTCTAGTTCTTGTTTAATAGGAAGCTCTTTGCCTTTCGTATCAACAACAACTTTTACTGGTGCTAGTTCACCAGCTGAGAAATGATCACTAATTAACGTAAACCCTTCACGAGAAGGCATATCCTTTGGAAACAACTCTAATAAGTCATATGTGTATTGAATACGTGGTACGAATGAAGCCAATCCGCCTAATACAAATACAGTTAGCATAATTATTGTCCACGGTCTTCGTACTACAATATCTCCAAGTTTTTTACTAAAGGAGCCTTTTGATTTTTCAACTTTTACAGCTCTCTTTTTCTTTCTTGCAAACTCCTCATTCATTGAAGTTGTTCTCGGTATAAACGGGAAAAATGCAATTCTACCGAAAATTAATAATAGTGCTGGTAAAATCGTTAAAGCCGCGATTCCCATTATAAATACAGCAACACTAAATGGTACTGCAAATCGATGAAAGGCACCATAATGAGCAAGTAGTAATGTTCCTAATCCAAGTACAACAGTTAACGCACTCATTATTATTGCACCGCCAGATGCTTTAATCGCAAGTTGCAATGCTTTATATTTACTTTCTTCTTCTAACAAGTACTCTCTATATCTCGAAATTAAAAATAGACAATAGTCCGTTCCAGCGCCAAACAATAATACTGTCATAATTGATATCGCTTGGGCATCTACTTTAATCCATCCGTGATCAGCTAAAAAACCGAGTGTAGGACTAATAATACCGTATGCAAAGCCAACAACAAGTATAGGTAAAATCGCTAAAATTGGTGAACGATACAGTAAAATTAACAAAACTAACACTAGTAGTACAGTAGCGACTAACAATTTCACATCTGCTTGACTAAATAAACTAACTGCATCCGTTTGAATACCTACAGGTCCTGATAATCGAACATGTAAACCAGATTCACTTATTTTTTGTTTAAATGGATCTTCATCCACCTTACTATTCACTATTTTTCTAAACTCTTCAAGATTTCCTTTTAATATATCCGTACCAGCAGATTTATTAAAAAATACCGGTGTAACAAATGATGTACCATCTTTTGACGCACTTTTTGATAATACTTGCTCTGGGATTGTATCAAATGGTGGTAACGTTGATTGTTCTTTTAAAGGACTAGCTTTTAACTCCTTATAAACATCTTGTATGAGTTTATAATCCTGTGACTGTAATCCACCATCTCTATACCATACTACTAACAACGGATTCCCTGCATTATTCGGAAACTCTTTTTTCATAAGCGCTTCCGCTTGCTGTGACATTGCTGTTTCAGGTAAATTTTTCGGATTCGGCTCTTTCGTACTGTTTACTTGTGGTAACGTAAATGAAAGTAATAATGTAATAAGAATCCACACCGATAAAGTGATCCACTGCGTATTTCTCCCTGCTACAAGCCTCCCTAACATATGTAACGGGTGCTTTTTCATAAAAACCCACCTTCCTTTTTTCCTCCATTATTAATTATATATACTGGTCGGTTAATTAATCAAGAATGATTGAAAATTATGTTATAATTATCTCAATCATAAATGTCAGGAGCGAATGTATTTGGAACAAAAACAACGTCCTCTCGGAAGGCCGCGTCAAAATAAAAATACAAAATCTACAAAAGAAACCATTTTAGAAGTAGCAACTCGCTTATTTCTTACACAAAATTATCAAGTCGTTTCTATGGATGAGGTCGCAAAAGTTTGTGGTGTTACGAAAGCAACTGTCTACTATTACTATTCAACAAAAGCCGATTTATTTACCGCTACTATGATCGAAATGATGGTACGTATACGTGAGAATATGTCTCAAATACTCTCTACAAACAAAACGTTAGAAGAAAGATTATTAGACTTCGCTAAAGTTTACTTACACGCAACGATGGATATTGATATGAAAAATTTTATGAAAGATGCAAAACTGTCGTTATCTGAAGAACAATTGAAACAATTAAAAAATGCTGAAGATAATATGTATGAAGTACTAGAAAAAGCACTCGATAATGCGATGCACATCGGAGAAATCCCGAAAGGAAACGCTAAATTTGCGGCCCATGCTTTCGTATCTTTATTATCAATTGGGAATTTTAAAGATGAAAATCACAATCCTATTCTTGCAAATATAGATGAATTATCACAAGAAATCGTTTCTTTTTATTGGAACGGATTAGGTCATTCATATTAAACTGATTTGCTTTAATAAAAGAGCATGTTTGAATTTTTTCAAACATGCTCTTTTATAATTTATTTATATACTAATAATCAGATTATACTTCAATGCTGTTTAACACAAAATTTCACTTTAACTTTTACAAATTTTGAAGTTGAACATTTATATTCCCCTTACTAAATCCCCCATGGTAACAAACTACAGATTCAATATGTAAATTTAAATACTTCTTCAAAGACTGCCGTGCTTCCATAATATTTAAAGTTGTTGGGGCATGAATTCCTCCTAACACTCCATTCACACTATACATCGAGTCTCCAGCGACAAGAATTTTGCTTTGTTTCAAATATAAACTAATATGACCCGGAGTATGCCCTGGAGTATGAAGAATTAGTATTCCACCGCAATACGGAAGTTCTTGCCCGTCAATCACAGTATCACTCACTTTTCCTTTTGGTCGGTTCTCTATATTTCCGTCCTTCAATAAAGGTAAATCCCCCTCGATATATGGCTTATCTAGTTCGTGCGCATAAACTTTAATATTACTTCGACAGCGCTGCAACAACTCCGGAAGACTACCTATATGATCAATATCCTGATGCGTCAAAATCACGACTTTTAACTTATCAAATGATACCCCAACCTTTTCCATCTCTACTTGTATATCTTCAATTTGTCCTGGGAAACCCGTATCTATTAATACTGCCATTTCATCATTCCATAAAAGAATTGGATGAATAACAAATTCTTGAAATTCAAGTTGTAACATTTCTATCCCTTTAGCAATCTCCATACAGCCATTCTCCTTTATGTTGAAGTTTGAAAATATGTACGAGTAAACTGAAAATATAAAGTGAAACTTTAATCAGTGGGGGTTTTACTACCCGGCAAATAGCGGGATAAAGCACCTCTATCTTATAATATGTTTTGTCATCCCAATAGAGAATGCTTCAAACCCTATAGATTCATAGTAAGATTGCAACTTTTCTACACACATAAGTTGTGGAATAACCTTGTTTTGTTCACAGTGCTGGATTAATCGTTTCACTATTTCTTTTCCGATGCCACTAGACTGATATTTTGGCAATACACCAACTCCACAAATAATGCCTGTTATGACTCCATCTGATATGACACGCCCCATCCCTACTAACCTCTTATCATCAAAAACATAAATTGCATACCAACTTTGCTTACACATTCGTTCTAACTCGTTAACCGTTAATTTAAGAGAATTCCATCCTAAAGATTCGTATAAGGATAATAATCCATTAAAATCTGTAGGATGTTCACTTGTGTAGCGTATACTATTTTCCATGTAAATACTCCCTATTCTCTGGCTTGTTTATATTTCATAAAATTCCCTTTACACAAATCTGATTGATGTAAAAATAACTAGAACAAACTTCAATAAGAAAGATAGAATTCCTTCTCAATATAAAGTAAAAAGAAGTTATCTCACTTAAGATAACTTCTTTTATATAAGACTCTCATTATATTATCAACCAAAAAATATACAACTGCATACGATTAGCACAAACAAAACTAATAAACCGTTTGAGAAATAACCCATAGAATACTACCCCTTTATTTCATTATGTAAAAGATTTTATCATAAAATTATTTACAACATAATAACCGAAAAAGACATTGTATTCATTAGTTATATACGTTTAGTAATATTTTTTTTTCGGTTATATTCTCCTTACCTAAAACCACTTCTCGCACCCTTATAATTCAGTCCACATAAATTCAAAAAAACAGTTATTAGTAAACATTCATTTACTATAAAGAGTAATTTTAATTGATTTACAGTAAATTTAGTAATAAAATAATAACTAAATTCATAAAGGAATCAAAAACAATGACCCAAAACGAATTATTAAACGAATACATGAATTTATTATTAAATATGTCAGGTACTTTTAAATTACTATCGGAGAAATCCTCAGAATTTACACATTTAGAACAACACGTAGTAGAGTATATCGCCCAGCAAAAGGTGCCTGTAAACTTAAAAATGATTGCTAGTTATTTAAACATCCCTAAACAACAATTAAGTGTAACAGTGCGTAACTTAGAACAAAACGGATACATCATAAAAAAGCAAGATATGGTAGACAAAAGAGCTATATTAATCTCTCTGACAGAAAAAGCCGAAAAAGTACATTATGAGAGATGGAAACAAATATATAATAATTTCACAGTAAACCTCGAAAAGTTATCTGAAGAAGATAGACGGGATTTAACTTATGGACTATATAAAACAAATACAATGCTCTCAAAAATGTTAAATAACGACTAGGTATATTGTTTATTATTAAACGGAGGATGTTTCATGGTTAAAGAATTAGATTTGCAATCTGTACAAGGTACAATGCTTATTCCACTATGGGGAAGAGCATATGGCAGTGAGAAAAATAAGGATATTTTAGATGATATAGAAGCTATTCGAATAATTAAAGAATGTGATTTTGACTTCTCAACAATAGCAAATACATTTGGCGAATACGGATGTATCACATACATTACCCGTGCACGAAAAATTGACGATACGATAAAACAATTTATAATAAAACACCCGAATGCTACTATTGTAAACATCGGTTCCGGACTAGACACTACTTTTTCAAGAATCGATAACGGTACAATACATTGGTACAATCTTGATTTGCCCGATGCAATCTCTTTTCGCAAAACTTTAATTGAAGATACCCCTAGAAACATTAGCATTGCTAAATCATTTTTTGATACTTCTTGGTTTGACGATATAAAATATAATCCAAACGACGGTATTCTTTTTATATCAGCAGGTGTGTTTTATTACTTTAAAGAAGAAGATTTAAAAAAGATCGTAGTCGCTATGTCAAAACGTTTCCCTGCAGGAGAATTATATTTTGACGCTGAATCAAAGTTCGCACTGAATCTTTCGAATGCTACTGTAAAAAAATCTGGTAATAACGGTGCTATGATGTATTTTTACGTAAATAATCCAAAATCAATAGAAAAATGGTCCTCTACAATAAAAGTATTGAGCTGCTCCCCTTTCTTTAAAGATATAGCTACAAATAAAGATTGGGACGGTAGTACGCGTATAATGATGAGAATTGTAAACTTAATAAAAATGTTGAAGTTTGTTCATTTACGGTTCAAAAAATAAAAAAGTAAAGAAGAGCTCAATACATTTATACTTAGGTCATAAATGTTAATTTTAATAAAATCAAAGGCAGAAACATAATTGTGAAGTGAAACTTTAATCAGTGGGGGCTTTGCTCATCCCCCACTGATTATTAGCCCTCACCAATCGAGCTTTTACGGGCAGCCCGAACCCCACCTAACTTCTTTGCTCTCGCTGAATTTTGAGGTAGGGGTCTTACTGCCCGACAAATAGCGGGATAAAATCTTGCATGCACTTTACGTAGGAGCTAAAATGTTGAATCTCATCGATTTCCAAATCATGTACACCATCTTGCAACATATGTTGAATCACTTACCCTCTCTTCTTATAACCCACTTACTACTTTTTAATTGTATATGTTCTGACCGTCAACAGCTTTTACCTTTAAATTCTTTAGACCCTATCCTTTCTTATATGAATAGCTTTCTTATTCGAAAATAGATTTTTAAAAATACCTACTCCCACAATTAATAAACCTATACCAACTAATTTATTTATTTGTAATGGAATGCTCTCCATTCCAAATAATCCAAATGTATCAATACATAACGCAACGACCAATTGAGTAATAAGACTAATTAGCACCGTATATGCTGGACCTAAACTCTTTATTGCACCCATTATACAAATAATTAACCCGATGCCAAACAGTCCACTTACATAAAACAAATAATTTGCAGTATACACTTTAATGCTAATACTGTTTTCTGTAATGATATAAAATAGAATAGAACTAATGAGACCTATTCCAAGGACACATGTAGTCGTTAACCACTGTCCTACATTTTCATTTACTTTTGCATTAAAAATAGATTGTAAGCTAATTAATATTCCTGCTAGTATAGCTAAACTAAATCCAATCAAAATCTTCCTCTCCCTTTCATTGCTCATATATATTATTTTTAGCGACTTCCTTCATTCTAGAAAAATCTTTAATGACAATAACTCCATTACTTTTTTCAATTAATTTTTCATTATAAAATCTTTGTAATACCCGAATTACGTGCCTATAACTTACCCCTATAAAGTCTGCAATACTCGTTACCGAAGTCGTATCCAAATCCCCTTTGTACATATTTCCGTTACTATCTGTTGAAATTGAAAGTAAATAACTAGCTACACGTACTTCTACAGGATAAAGTAAATTAAGAGCAGTAAAACGAGTCGATATTTTTAACGTGTTCGCAATGTTTTCAAGTAAGAATTTCATAAATATAGGATCATGTAATAACTTGTTTCTAATAACCGTATTAGAAATGGAAATCGCTACAACATCTGAACAAGCTTCAACGACATTATGTGCTTTGCTATTTTGAATTAATTCAATATCACCAACAATTGCGAGTGGATTGATAAAGCGAAGGATTAGTTTCTTCCCTTCAGGTGTAATCGTATAAACTTTTACTTTACCTTTAACAACAAAATATAAACGATCCATTTCGTCATCTATATTGCAAATAAGCTCGCCTTTTTCAAAATGATTTAATTGAAAATATGCTGTATCTATTTCTGAAAAAACCTCGAGCGTTTTATTGATTTTCAAATAATGCGTAATTAAACCTGATCTATTCTCCATATTCATTTCCTCCTTTCATTTACATATTAAATACAACAATACCTATAATCATTACTATTGTTCCCACAATATGATATCTCTCCATCTGTATCTTTTTTATATGAAACAGTCCTTTCATTTCAATAACTGTTGCCGTTAACAATTGAGCAACCATTAGTGTGCCAGCTGTCAATGTAACTCCTAGTGAATATATCGCCATAGTTTCTGCACAAATAATGAATCCACCAAATGCACCCGTTACTAAATATATTTTTTTTACACTCTTTAAATCCGTTACTTTCTCTTCTTTCTTTAACAAAAATACAGTTGTTGCAATAATGAATCCAATTAAATGGGTTATAATACTCGTCGACCATATACCGATATGTGAACTAAGTTTCGCATTAAAGGTTCCTTGAAGTGTTATAAATATCCCCGCAAAAACAGCAAATAGAATACCTTTCAAAAAATCATCTCCTCATCCTTTATTTCTGACTTAATTAAAAACCATCATCCTATAATGGCAAAAGGACAAATGTCACATCACTATGAAAATAACTTGGAATGAAAAAAACACACCTCAAAAATGCGAGATGCGTTTTTTAATTATTTATATATAATGTTTTATAAATAAGATTACGCTACATTAAAAGATTTCTTTTTCATAACAAACTTTGCAAATAAGAAACGTACAAGCGGTCCCATAATAATTAATTGTAATGGATATGCCATTATGAAATTTTTAATAAAAATCGAAAAATAAATTGAAACAAATGAATCTCCTTGTAGTCCACCATGTAAATGCATCATAGCCATACCGAAAAATGACATAAAGAACACCATTCCGATTACCATAGTTGTCGCCATTGCAACGATAATATTTATTTTCTTAGATTTATCAAATGGCAACATGAATACAATTTTTTTCGCACAAGGTCCAACTATACTTATTTCAATTAATAGCGCAATAATAAAGCCAATTAATAGTTCTAATGCAATCTCTTTAATATAAATTGGTCCTCCTATTTCATTCATTAGTAAATTGTAAAACGTCATTACGATAACCATTCCAAGGCACATCATCATGCCAAATTGGAGGTTTTCTTTTCTTGTTGTTGGCAAATTTCATCATCCTCTCTCTTTGAGTCTTTGTCATTATATCGACATTGGAACCCCCTTCGTAAGTGAACATTTTGTGAACAAATTTAAAACGTTTTCATGTATTTTCTTTACTTTCAACTCAAATTCTCACTTTTACTTATAAAGGTTTTATATATTTCAATGTTGAATTACTAAATTTAACATTGCATTACATTATTACTAGGAGGATAACCATGAATGAAGCAGAATTTTACGCATATCACATCGTAACAAGGAAAAAAATGCATATTGGACAAATGATTCCTTTTAACAAAAATCAACAAAATACTCTATATCACTTCTTTTTTGAAAGAGAACAATTAAATGCTAATGGTGAAGATGGCATACAAATTTTAAATAATCACTATAAAAATGACGAATTACATATAAATAATGAAAATGCTAAAGTAGTTATGAGTTATATGGATCAAACAATTAGAGCAGTTAGAGAAACAATTGTAGAAATGGTTAGACTACAAGAATTCCCTGAATACCCTTCCAGGTTATCTTGTTTATACGCTTCAAAAAGCTATGAAGATACTTTAAAATGGAAAGCATTATTTGATTCTTACAATCGAGAAGTTTTACAGATTGTTAAACTACGAGTAATCGGAAGGTCTTTTGAAGGTGACGGGAATCTTTTACCGAAAGAAGATGGTATTCCTTTTTCTCAAAAAATCGAACAAGCTAGAAAGTATTGGAAAGGAAATATTAGAAATGAGCTTCCTGAGCTACTGATTAATGGAGAAATTGAAGTGGTGGAAATTATTGATGACTTTTCCTCAATTCATATTTAATTTCTAACTAAATCATATAGGATGGAGATTACAATGAAGAAAAAAGTATACTTCAATCATGATGGCGGCGTAGATGATTTAATTTCATTATTTTTATTACTTCAAATGGAAAACGTTGAACTTACCGGTGTATCTGTTATCCCAGCAGACTGCTATTTAGAACCTGCAATGTCTGCAAGTCGTAAAATTATTGATCGCTTCAGCAAAGATAATATTGCAGTAGCCGCTTCAAACTCTCGCGGGCAAAACCCGTTTCCGAAAGACTGGCGGATGCATGCATTTTATGTAGATGCTTTACCAATTTTAAATGAGTCTGGAAAAGTTGTAACACCCATGGTAGCAAAGCCTGCACATCACCATTTAATAGAAACACTTCTACAAACGGAAGGAAAAACAACTTTATTATTTACCGGGCCCCTAACTGACCTTGCTCGTGCGTTATATGAAGCTCCCATAATTGAAGATAAAATTGAATGTCTCGTTTGGATGGGTGGTACATTTCTTACAGCAGGCAATGTACATGAACCAGAGCATGATGGAACAGCTGAGTGGAATTCGTTTTGGGACCCTGAAGCAGTGGCTCGTGTATGGGATGCAAAAATTAAAATCGACTTAGTGACACTAGAAAGTACAAACCAAGTTCCGTTAACTATAAACATACGTGAACAATGGGCAAAAGAACGAAAGTATATTGGTATGGATTTCCTTGGTCAATGCTATGCAATGGTTCCCCCTCTCGTTCACTTCTCAACGAACTCTACCTACTATTTATGGGATGTACTAACTACCGCGCTTGTCGGAAACACTAACCTTGCAAAAACTAAAACAATTAATAGTATCGTTCATACATACGGACCAAGCCAAGGACGTACAGAGGAAACTGCTAATGGACGACCTGTAAATGTCGTTTACGATGTAAAACATGATACTTTCTTCGAGTATATTACTGAATTAGCAAAGAAAGCTTCTACTTGAATCACTATCTATACGAAAAATAAATAGATTGAAATCACTTCAGACGATGAACCCCCATATTTAGAATTTGGTTGAAACTACACATTTAACTATTGAAAAGAGTATTGAATTAAATTTCAATACTCTTTTTGTGCAATTTAATTATATTTGATTAATGTAGTGTCTTACAGATTATTCATTTCATAACCATTGACAAAATACGTTATTGTTTCTAACTCATCTTCATTTAATTCTCTATCTAGTTCTTGTTTGTACGCTACCTTTATCTTCTCTTCATCGCCCTTATGAGCTTCTGTATAAGTTCCTACTGCTTTTAACATGCGAATCTCTTGTAAAAACTCCTCTCGATTTATCGCTTCCCCATGAGAAAGAATATATGTCTCAGCATCAAATTTTTCTAATTCATCTATTAATGCAAACGTTCTTTTCGTCGTATAGTTCCACTTCGAGGAAAAAATATCTGCATATATACAGTCCCCTAAAAACAATATCTTTTCTTCTTTTATGTACATAACAACTGAATCATGTGCATGATCTCCGCCCACATGTTTTAACACGCATGTCACCTCACCAAGATCTAATTCAATTTGATCCTGGAACGTTAAGGCCGGAGGAATAATGTTAATATTTCTCGCTTTTTCTTCAAACTCTTTTTTTATGCAATCCGCACAAAATGCAATTTCAGTACCCTCTTTTACGCGTGCATCCAACGCTTCATCTGTCCATTCATAAGATACTAGTGACTGCATTTCTTTTTTCGTTTCAATATGCGCAATAATTAAAGCATTTTGTAATACAGGCAATCCAAAAATATGATCCCAATGCCAATGCGTTAGTGCTACAAAATCAGGATTCGATACATTTTTTTCTTTTAACATTTCTAAAAATAATTGTGCATGTTCCTCTGAATTCCCTGCATCGATCATTAAAGTTTTTTCTTGTCCAACAACCATTCCTAAGATAGGTCTATCTGTTTCAGAAACAGGTGTCATATACCAAAATGAGTTTCCTATTTTTTTAATTTGTTGCATAACCAATTCCCCTTTTCATTTTCTCACTTAAATTTAATATATAAATTATAACGAATCACTACTTTTTTCTCTATAATCAAACACAATTACTTGGACTAATCTAACTTTCCTTTTCGTAAGCTAAAAATAAGGGAATAGAATCGGAGTGTGATACTATGGAACGTTTATGGATTCCAATGATTGTAACATTTTTTTCGTTCGGTGGATTACTTTTAGGAGGTGCTGTTGGAGTAGCAACACGCCAACTTATTGAAGAAAAGATGCATCGTTTATACGCATTATGTGGTGGTATTTTACTTGGGCTTTTATCCCTTGAAATTATTCCTGAAACATTTTCAAGCTACGAAATGGTTGGGCCTATACTTGGTATAGCTATCGGTATTTTAGTTATGAGCTTATTAGATAACTATTGTCACCATCCAATGATACATAAAAAAGATCAACAAGCATGGCAAACCTTCCTTTTTCTCTCTTTCGCTATATTTATTCATAATATACCGAGTGGATTTGCGTTAGGTACAGCTTTTATAAATCATAATGACTCTGCCATTCCCTTTTTAATAGCAATTGTCGTTCACCATATTCCAGAAGGATTAGCTTTAATTATTCCATTTCTTTTTACAAAACATAAATATATTTCCTTTTTATTAACGACTTTATTACTTTCTCTTATTCTCGGTACTGGCACAGTTTTTGGCATTTTGATGGAAGGAAAAGCTCTTCACCTGCAAGGCCTCATTATGGGAAGTGCTATCGGTTCACTTGGATATGTCACAATTCATGAAATGCTTTGGAAAGCTAAGAAACAGCTCTCTTTCCTTACATTTCTAATGTGGGCAACTAGTGGTTTTTTACTAATAACAGTGTTCACTTTATTCGCTGGTCATCATTAAAGTTGCTAAAGTGAAACTTTTGTGCCTCCCACACTGATTCATAGGTCACAAATAACCAGATAAATTTTCTTATTTGTATATTTTTCCTTTTTATCCAAAACATAATGTTATCTACTTATTATAAGGAGGAACAATTATGTTTGGGAAAACAGCCGGTGAAGCATTAGTTGATTTATTAATTGACTGGGGAGTAGAACACATATACGGTATGCCTGGAGATTCCATCAATTCTATCATTGAAGCTTTAAGAAAAAAACAAGATAAAATTAAATTCATTCAAGTTCGCCATGAAGAAGCTGGTGCATTAGCAGCGGCTGCCTATGCGAAATTAACAGGAAAACTTGGCGTTTGTATGGCAATTGCAGGACCTGGTGCTATTCATTTATTAAATGGTTTATATGATGCGAAACTCGATAAAGCCCCTGTTCTAGCAATTTCAGGTCAAGTAGAAACCGATTTACTTGGAACGGACTTTTTCCAAGAAGTAAATTTAGAAAGAATGTTTGATGATGTTGCGATTTATAACCAGCGTATTATGTCAGCAGAGCAACTACCTGCCGTAGTGAATCAAGCAATTCGAATGGCTTATACGAAAAAAGGTGTATCCGTTCTTACAATTCCAGATGATGTCCCGAAATTCGAAGTGAAAAATGGTGCTCGTATTACAAATACTTCTTTTACTTTACCTGAGTTGTTTCCACAAAAAGAAGATTTAGACGGAGCGAAACTCGCAATAAATGAAGCGAAAAAGCCTGTGATTTTAGCTGGAAAAGGAACAAAACATGCGAGAGAATCTTTACTTGCATTGGCAGAACATATTGGTGCTCCAATCGTACTTACATTACCTGCTAAAGGAATTATTCCTGATGAGCATCCTCTTTGTATCGGTGGATTAGGATTAATCGGAACGAAACCTTCTTATGAAGCAATGAAACATGCAGATACTTTAATTATGGTTGGTACTTCTTATCCGTTCACTGGTTTCTTACCTGAAAAAGCAAAAACAATTCATATCGATACAGATCCTGCCCAAATCGGAAAACGTTATGCGACAGATATTGGTTTAGCTGGTGATGCTGATAAAACATTACGATGGTTAATTGAAAATGTTGAAAAACACACAGACCATTCTTTCTTAGAACATCATCAAGAAATGATGAAAAAGTGGGAAGAAAAATTACACGATCAAGAAGAAGATTCTTCTATTCCAATTAAACCACAACGCGTTATGCATGCTCTGCAGCAAGTAGCACATGATGACGCAATTCTATCAGTCGATGTCGGAAATGTAACAGTATGGACCGCAAGGCACTTCCGTATGACAAACCAGCAATTTGTCATTTCAAGCTGGCTCGCAACACTTGGTTGCGGTTTACCTGGTGCTCTTGCTGGAAAAATTGCATTCCCGGATAAACAAGTATTTGCAGTTTGTGGTGATGGCGGATTTGGAATGACGATGAATGACTTCGTAACAGCTGTAAAATATAAATTACCAATCGTTGTCGTCGTATTAAACAATAATAAAATTGCGATGATTAAATTCGAGCAAGAAGTCATGGGTAACATCGAATTCGAAACAGATTTAACGAACCCTGATTTTGCAAAATATGCAGAGGCGTGTGGAGGTATTGGATACCGTGTTGAGAATTTAGATGAACTCCTTCCCGCTTTCGAAAATGCAGTAAAACAAAATAAACCGTGTATTATTGATGTAGTTGTAGATGCTAACGAAGCACCAATGCCAGCAAAAATCACATTTGGTCAAGCCGCTGGTTATACGAAGCATATGATAAAAGAATTATTTGAAGAAGGTAAGATTGATTTACCTCCACTTTAAGCGAAAAAAGATAGCTGAAAACGATTTGTCTTCAGCTATCTTTCTTTACTTTTGTATCTCCCTATAAAAAGAAAAGTCATTCATAGTTGGTTGTACTTGTTTCTCTACTTGCACTTCTCTCCCTTCCCGCCTTGACCTTCTCACATTTCCTAGCTTAATCGCATCTTGCATGCTATTACTAATAAGGTTTCCAGCTAAAATTGTCATACTATAAAAAGCAATCGGTATAAGTACAATCCATGTATGAGTAGTTAAGTGGCGGAAGTTTTGACCAATTAGGCCGGTCCATTCTTTTGTTACACTATCTGGATCCATTCCACTGAAGGTGATTGTTCCACCAAAAAATAATTGCAACAAACCAAGGTGTAAAAGAAGTAATAAAGTACTCACAAATTGTTGTGCTGCTAATAAAAGAAATGATGGTAACATATGAGGCCATATATGGCGCTTCAACCTCTGCGACTTACTCCCGCCAAGCACAGTGGCTGCCAACATAAATTCTTCTTTCTTAATACGTTTAACTTCTTGCGCTACATACAACATAACTGTTGGTACAGCAAAACATGTAAGAACTATAATTTGAAATGTCACCCGCAAATACAACGGCACAACTTCCGCTCCACTATCAAACGTTAAAACTTCATTTAACATAAAATAAGAAATCATAACCATCGGTACGATACTGAATGGATCAAAAAAGGATGAGATAACTGGGAATGATCGCTTACCATACATACCAAGAAGTAAACCAATCCCTCCTCCAACTATAACTCGTAAAGTTGCTATAATTATACTCGCTCCAACTGTCCATTTCGCGCCTTCTATTATTAATTGGACAAGGTCACGGCCTTTCGTATCACTTCCGAACCAAAATTTACTTGATGGCAAAAATGGCGCAGCCTCTAGTTCTCCTTTTTCGTTATACATCATCGTAAGTTCACGAACATTCCCATCGAAAAATAACGTATATCCAATACTAATAATCATTAGTACACTCAGAAAAGTAACACCTATCCAAAATCTCACATCTCTTTTTACAACTTGCCACATGTTACACACGCTCCCTTATAACATTTTGTAAAAGCGTATGTAATATACGAAATAGTATAAAAAGCGGAACGTATAATATAACTAGACTCACTGTAAATATTTCTAATTTAGAATTTTCTTTTACAAAAACAAACATTCCATATGTATTGAAAATCCATTCGATAATATATAAATTGGATAGCATAAATAAAATGTTTGTTTTCGCATAGTAGATTGTCGTCAATAAAACATTCCTTGAAACGTGATGTGTTAAAATATGCTGCAAACTTAGTCCTTTACTCTTCGCAAATATACTATAATCTTTCTCCATTTCTTCTTTAAAACGTAATAACAATAGTTTAATAAATAATAACGTTGTTGGTATTGTAAGACATATAATCGGTAACAATCGTACTCTCTCTTCTCCTAATCCAGCAAGTTTTATTGGCATAAAACCTGTTTTTTGAAAAACAATTACGACAAGAAGTTGTGATAATAAAATAAGTAATATATCCGGTATACTCTCTAGCGTAAGAAAAACTCCATTCCACATTTTTTGCTTCATATGAGAACGCTGCAATACCCAAACAACAAGTACATACGCTATAAGCAAAGATAGTAAAAAAGCTGATAGAAATACAATCATAGTTTCAATATAATGAATCCATATTTGTGGAAATAATTTTCTTGAGTCTCGAAATCCATATGTAATTTCCCATGGTCGGAGTAACTTTCCTCCAATAAACACAATTGTGTTCCAAAAACCGATTAAATCAATTTGCAATCCCTTAAATAATCGAGGGAGCGCACCTAAACAGATTATACATAGAATTGCAGCTAATAATTGTAAACAAGTAATCCAACACCACTTAGCAGTTCGCATGAACATAACTATTACCCCTTACCATTCGATAGAATATCTAGAAACAAAAAGAGCTAAATATGTCACATCTCTTTAGCTACAACATGTACTCGCTTTTGCCCACTAGGTAAAATAGCTTGGTATAAACACGTAACAAAAAATAATAAACCAAATAAAATAATATACAAAGTATCCGCCTCAATCCATTTCGGGAATAACATAGCTATCGCTCCAAGAGATAACAATTGAAACCCTGTCGTTAATGGACTTAGCAAACTTTGAACACGCCCCATAAACGATTCTTCTACGATCTCATACATCCATCCTGATATTGCAACATTAATAAACGGTAAAAAGAATGTCGCTAAAGCGATACATACATAAAAAGACCATACGTAATTTACAAAGTAACACATACCAAAGAAGACTCCTGAGCCTGCCATACCAAAAACTATAATAGATTTTGGCGCATATTTCTTACCTATACTCGTTGCTACTATGCTTCCAATTAGTAATGAAATCCCTCCAACTACACCGCCCACCATTGCTAAACTTTCATACGTTTCTGGAGCTAGTTTGTATTTTAATATGTAAGTAGTGGATACACTTAAAACACCATTTAATAATCCAAATACGATAAATCCTAAAAGTAATTTTTTTAAAGTTTCATTTTGGTATATATACCTAATCCCTTCTTTAAACTCTGTTATTAACATCTTCAAATTAACTTCTTTCCATTTTGTTCTACCATTTGGTAAACGAACTTTTTCTGGAATGGAGATTGTTTGAATCAAAATACCACTCATAATAAAAGTGAGCGTATTTACTAAAATGCTCCCGTAAATTCCAAAAGTCCAGTACACCATCGTTGCAATTCCTACACCAAACAAAGCATACAAACTATTTACCATTTGATTAATACCCGCTGCTGCACCGTATTGGTCTGATTCAACTACTCCCTGTATCATCGATTGTTCTGCTGGAGAGAAAAATTGTATACACGCATTTTCCAAAAATAAAAATATAAAGACAAGTATAATCATCCCGTAATAAAGCGAAATTAGGATTCCAATATTACAGAGCGAGCAACATATGTTACTTACTGTACATATACGTTGTCTATCAAATCGATCCACTACTGTCCCTACCAATAGAAAAAAGATTAATGCAGGTAATGCAATCATAATTTGTGTCATCGTTGCGTAAACTGGTTGTTTTCCGTATTGATCTAGCAAATAAAACATTAAAGAAATTCCAGCTATCATAGAACCGAGTCGCTCTAAAATATTTGCTAGAAAAAAACGTGCATACACTTTGTTGCGAAATAACTGTAGCATTTCTTTCATACTTCGTATCCTTTCTCTCGACAAAATAGTATTGTTTTAGTCATTTCTTGGAAGTTACATTATATTTTTCGACCATTATCCAATCTTTTCCTTCTTTATAAAAAACATAAAAAAAGAGCCCTTATTCTCAACACAAGGACTCTTTTCATAAACTATTTAGCTACCTCTTCTTTCGGCATTACCATACCTTTATAAAGTTGAACAGTTATCCAGTAATAAATGAAATAAATGACTAAGAAAATTCCTATTGGCACCCACACTTTCACAAACGGGTCAACTAATATAAAGCTAAATAAGTTAAGCCCTACTAAAACGTGAGAAATGCCAATGATCGCTGGGAAGATAAATAAATATGAAATTTCTTTATATATACTTTTCGTTAACATACTGCGTCTCACACCAATTTTTCGTAACATTTCATAACGGCGTACGTCGCGAGAAGCACCTGTTAATATTTTGAACATAAGGGAACTTGCCATCATTGCTAAAAAGGCAATTCCGAGGAAAAATCCCATAAACATTGTTCCGCTCATGAAGCTGTTCATAAACTGATAAATTGTCATTTTCGTAAATAAGTCTACCTTTTCACCTGTTGCTTTTTCAATTTGTGCTTTTTGTCTCTTGTCTATTTCGATCAATAACGGTTTATATTTTTTCATATCATCTACTTTTGCTAATGTTACAGTGTGTTCTGTTCCTTGAATTCCTTTATAATGCTCTTCGTCTGCAATTCTTACTGGTTTTCCGCTAAATTGATTATGCGTAATTTGTATCTCTCTTACAACTGCGTCTTCCCAATCCTTTGGCATTTGAGGGAATTTTGCTAATTCAGGAGCCTCTAAAGCTGAATATACAGGTTCAGTTAAAGGTTCAGTCACACGTTTACGAACAGGCTCTTTTAACGTTTTTGTATCAAAATGGTCTGAAACAAGTGGTGGTTTCGCAGTTAAGTCGTTACGTAAATAATAAACCGCTTCTCCATCTACTTTATAGTTGTACTTGCTTTCTTCAACAATTTCCATTTCTTTTAAGGCAGCTTTGTCTTGATCATTCGGATCATGAATTACAACATCATATACACGAGAAAAGTCTGTCATAATACCTACATTTTTTTGGAAAGCCATACCTGCCGTCATCGCACCTGCGCCTAATGCAATTAACATTGCTACAGTACCTAATACTCTCGATAAACTATTTACTCGAAAGCGTAGCTGTGCATATGTAAAACTATTTAAGCCCGTTTCATTTCGTTTTTTATTCCCCTTAATTTTCATCACAAAAAATGGGAGTAATGAACTAAAGATAAAATATGTTCCAAGTGTTGTAACGATGGTTGCTATAATAAAACCTAATTCAGCATATATTTTTACATTGATCATAAAATAGTACCCTGTACTTACTAGTAATACACCAAGTACTGTCATTATAATAATGCGAGTTTTACTTTTCTTTACTTCATCTAGTGTTTCATCTTCACGAATTAACTCTAGTTCAGTTTTACGTAACAATCGGACACTGTTCATTAAGCCAGTAATGAAAAATAGTATTAAGAAGAAAATAGCTGTAACTAAAATTGCTGGTGTGTATACAGATGCATAACTACCTTTTGCTGAAATTTCCATTCCATTCATTAAAAAGTTTCCTGCTACACTTGCAAGTAACATCCCTACTAAAATACCGATAATAATACTGACAATACCCATACCGAATGTTTCAATAAATAATAACTGTGCTACTTTTTTCTTTTTTGCACCAAGCATCATGTACATACCGAGTTCTTTTCTTCTTAACGTGAGTAAGAAAGAGTTGGCATATATAATATAAAATACAGTAATGAAAGATAATAGTATTGCACCTACCCAAAAGACGAGTCTAATACTACTAATTAGGCTATTATCTTTCGTAAATTCACTATTCATCGCCATCGTTTGGAACATGTAGAAAATACTAATACTAATAACTAGGCCAATAAGTAAAACCATATAATCTTTTAACATCTTTTTCATGCTATGACGTGATAATTTAAATAACATAGTTTCGCCCCCTACTTAGACTCAGCAGCTGAGCCCATATGAGCGAGCACACCTAAAATGTCTTGATAGAAATTCTCTCGAGTGCCTTGACGATTTAATTCTTTATAAAGAAGACCATCTTGAATAAATAAAATACGCTCACAATAACTTGCACTAAATGCATCGTGTGTAACCATTAATATACTTACATTATGATTTTCATGTAAATCTTGCATCGCTTCTAATAAACTTTTTGCATTTTTACTATCAAGCGCGCCTGTCGGTTCATCTGCTAATACAATTGCTGGATTATGTACTAAAGCTCTTGCCGCCGCTGTTCTTTGCTTTTGTCCCCCAGAAACAGCCGTCGGATATTTTGTTAAAATTTCAGTGATGCCTAATTTCTTCGCAACGTCATTTACCTTTCCAGTAATCTCACTTGATGGGACGCCTTGCAAAGAAAGTGGTAAAGCGATATTTTCATAAATTGATAAATTTTCTAGTAAGTTAAAATCTTGAAAGATAAAACCTAATTTTTGAGATCGAAAATCTGATAATGCATTACCTTTCATAGAAGTAATATTTGTACCAGCTATCGTCACACTACCACCTGTCGCCTGGTCAAGTGTACTTATCACATTAAGTAATGTCGTTTTTCCAGATCCAGAAGGCCCCATGATCCCGACAAATTCTCCTTCTTTAATACTTAACGATACGCCTCTTAATGCTTTTGACTGATTCTCATTTCTTTTCCCATACGTTTTTTCTACACTTTCTACAGTAACTACATTTGTTGACATCTCTTTCACTCCATCCCTTTTGTATAAAATCAATTTCTCACATATTTCTTATTATTTTGTCATGTAAATTCTTAAGAATTTTTTAATTATTCATCCAATAAGATTTACACCCTTAACATGATCCTATTTCCTACTTCATATTCTCATTTTTCTACAACTCGTTCCCTCGATTTCGCTTACATTTACCTTACATTTTTGTAAGATAAAAAAGAAAACACACTAATTTCTAATAGTGTGTTTTCTTTACAATCAATATTTTCTATTCTTTATTTCTTCTTCAATACTTGCCACAAATACATCTAGCGCAACAACTTCTGACTTCTCTTCTCCATATTTACGTACATTTACAGCTCCGTTTTCCATTTCCTTATCCCCAATAACAAGAACATACGGTACTTTTTGCATTTGTGCTTCTCTTATTTTATATCCTAATTTTTCATCTCGTGCATCTTGTTCAACACGAACGCCAGCTTGTGCTAATTTAAGTGTAATCTCATTGGCATATTGTTCATGTACTGCATTTGAAACTGGAATTACTTTCACTTGAACTGGTGCCACCCATGCCGGGAACGCACCTCCAAAGTGCTCAATTAATATTGCTAAGAAGCGATCTAATGACCCTAAAACTGCCCTGTGAATAACAACTGGTCTTTTCTTATCATTATTTTCATCTATATAATTTAAATCAAATTTCTCTGGCATTTGGAAATCAAGCTGGATTGTTCCGCATTGGTGACTTCTATTTAAAGCATCTTTAATATGAAAATCAATTTTCGGCCCGTAAAAAGCACCGTCACCTTCATTTAGTCTATATTTATAATTTAGCGATTGTAACACATTTTCTAATGCCGCTTCTGCTTGCTCCCATAATTTATCATCACCCATTGAATCTTCTGGACGAGTAGAAAGCTCTACTTCATATTCGAATCCAAAAGTTTTATATACGTAATCAATTTGCGCCATTACTGATTTAATTTCATCTTCAATTTGTTTTGGAGTTACAAATAAATGTGCATCATCTTGGCAGAAAGTACGTACTCTTAATAATCCGTTTAACGCACCACTAAATTCATGGCGATGTACTTGACCAAATTCACACATACGAATCGGTAATTCACGATAAGAATGCAATTTATTTTTAAACATAAGCATGTGCCCTGGGCAGTTCATCGGTTTTAATGCAAAACTTTTATTATCTACTTCAGAGAAATACATATTATCTTTATAATGTCCCCAGTGCCCTGATTTCTCCCATACTTCTTGGTTCATCATGAACGGAGTGCGTACTTCTTGATAATTGTACTCTTTTTGAATTTCTCTTAAAAATGCTTCCAATTCGTTACGAATCATTTGTCCTTTCGGTAAATAAAACGGCATTCCCGGAGCCTCTTCAGAAAACATAAATAACTCAAGCTCATTGCCTAACTTACGATGATTTCTTTTTGCTGCTTCTTCAACGAAATGTAAATACTCTTCTAATTCTTTTTGAGAAGAGAATGCAACACCATATATGCGCTGAAGCACTTGGTTATTACTATCACCTCGCCAATATGCACCGGAAACGTGAGTTAATTGAAATGCTTTCAAATAACCTGTTGATGGTAAATGTGGCCCTCTACATAAATCTACAAATTCACCTTGTTTATATAGTGTTACACTTTCCCCACTAGGAATTGCTTCTAAAAGTTCTAATTTCAAGCGATCGTTCATTTCTTGAAACAGTTTTGCTGCTTCTTCTCGAGAAACCTCAACTCGTTCTATCTTTATATTTTCATTTATAATCTTTTTCATTTCTTTTTCGATTTTTCGTAAATCTTCTACGTTTACACTACTTGGAAAATCCATATCATAATAAAATCCATTTTCAATAACAGGCCCTACCCCAAGATTTATATCACCATACATTCTTTTTACAGATTGCGCTAAAATATGTGCCGCAGAGTGTCTTGCAATTTCTACACCTTCATTTGAATCTATAGTAATGATTTCTACTTCCGCATTTTCTTCAATATTTCGGCGTAAATCATATAATCCATCATTTACTTTCCCCGCGACTGCTTTCTTTTTCAAACTACTACTAATAGATCCCGCAATTTCTTCTAAAGTAATTCCTTTTCCAAATTCTTTCACGCTACCATCTGGAAATTTAATTTCAATCATTTGTTCTTTCATTTTTCATCTCTCCATTTCATAATAAAAAGCACACTCATCCCTAACATAGGGACGAGCGTGCTTTTACCCGTGGTTCCACCCAGATTCCCATCACAAAATGCAATGGCTTCTTTTACGGTAACGTCGTTTATACGGCACTAGATACTTAATTTCCCCAGTGCAGCTCTAAGGTGGTAAGTTATTTTTCTGCGTTAGGAAGTTCTCAGCTTTCCTTCCTTCTCTGTATAACCGGGTAAAATAACTCGTGTCCTTTTCTTCGCTTATTATGAAATTGAATGCAAAAAAGCATATTCATCCCTAAATATAGGGACGAATATGCTTATATCCGTGGTTCCACCCAGATTCCCATCACAAAAAACATAATGGCTTCTTTTGCGATAACGTCGCATACACGGCACTAGATACTTAATTTCCCTAGTGCAGCTCTAAGGTGGTAAGTTATTTTTCTGCGTTAGGAAGTTCTCAGCTTTCCTTCCTTCTCTGTATAACCGGGTAAAATAACTCGTGTCCTTTTCTTTGCTTTTTGTAAAACATCCATTTATTGTTATTTAATATATCTTATTCATTTTATTTTTGCAAGTGTTTAAAAAAATTATTTATTTAATTAAAAAAGTGAAACCAAATTTTTTTGGTTTCACTTCACAATTTTACCAATCTTGTGGTTCGTAATTTAAGTCTGCAAATAGACGTCTTTTCTCTTTCTTCGTTAAATCTCTCCACTGCCCAACTGGTAAATTATTCAATTCGATATTCATAATTCTCGTACGTTTTAACGTGTATACTTGATAACCTAAAGCTTCACACATACGGCGAATTTGACGATTTAGCCCTTGTGTTAAAATAATTTGGAACTCATATTTTGATAACTGTGTAACCTCACAAGGAAGCGTTTTTGTTCCTAAAATTTTAACACCCGCTGCCATTTTCTCTAAGAAATCAGGTGTAATTGGCTTATCTACTGAAACGATATATTCTTTCTCATGTTTGTTTTCAGCACGTAAAATTTCATTAACAATATCACCATCATTCGTTAATAAAATTAAACCGTCTGAGTCTTTATCAAGACGTCCAATGTGACTAATTCGTAAAGGATGGTTCACTAAATCGATAATATTACCTTTTACAGCTTTTTCACTCGTACATGTAATACCTACTGGTTTATTTAAAGCGATATATACGTGATCTCGAGCAATTCGAAGCTGCTCTCCATTTACTCGTACATCATCACCTGGATTTACTTGGTCACCAATTTTTGCAACCTTACCGTTAATAATTACTCTTCTCTCATTAATTAGTTTATCCGCTCCACGTCGAGACGCTTTTCCAGCTTCACTAATAAATTTATTAATACGCAAATTAGGCACATCCTTTTCTAAAAAAAATTTCAAGCTCACACTGCTTCTACCGTACAATACAAAAGGGTAAGCCTCCTATTATAACTTAAATATATTAACATGAAAGGGTATATAACGTCTTCTATTAATTGCTTGTTTATAAGAAAATATCGTTATTATACAATCATTTATGCACTTTTTCAGCGTTTAATATACAAGCCATTCTTCCTTACATACAGCTTGTTTTCCTTGTATCTTTTCTATATCTTCATGAATATTAGCTAATTTATATAAATCTGGGAAAATCTCTTCCACATAATGTTGGTGCGCTATTTCATCTTTCCAATACGTTAACACTATGTAACGATTTTCATTTTTTAAAGACTTCCCAACTACCCCACCTAGCATTCCTTTTGCTTTTTCCATTCCTTTATTCCAAATTGTTTCTTGCTTATGTAAAAAATGCTTTTCCTTTTCCAACTTTACATCACATATAGCAACTCTTACGAATGCTCCCTCTATTACAACGTCTTTCAAATGCATATCAGTTATATCATACAACGTTTGAAATAATTCAATTTCACATGAAAGAAACGTATCCTCTTGATTACTATTTAAATAAATTGTATCGTGAGCACCATTCATAAATGATTGATATACACTTCTATCTTCCCATAAAGTAAATACACATGCCTCATCTTCATTCCATCCACCAAATTGTCCATGAAAACCATCTAGGTGCTGTATATCACGCCATTTTTCTTGCGCATTTGAAAACAATTCCTTTTTCTCTTCTTCCACCTTACAGTAGATTGTTTTTAGTAACATTTTTAATTCCCCCTTATGATCCGATACATTTCCCACTCGCCATACTTTCTATTTTTCCATATACACAAACGTTAATTTATTTTGTTATCAACTCCATTACTTATTCAAAGTTTGATGCCCTCCGTAAATGTTGTAAGTTGATTATTGGAATACTTACCGTGTAAAAATACATCTAAAATATAAAAATTAAAATCTCTTGATTTGCTTTCTTCCCCTGATTATAGTTTACATAACATTATTATCTATATCATTCAATAAAACATATTATTTTATTCTATACGCATAATAATTTTAATTCAAACAATTCAGAATTAAAATCCAAAAAAGATAGAAAGTAAACAATCTTACATTATCATCTACTCCCTATCCCTTTTATCATCAATTATTTTTCAAATAAATAATACGTAATGTCTCCTGGATAATGTACTACTGCTACCTTCCGCTCCCCTTTTTTAAAACTAACAGTATGCCCGTTTTCCCCTAAGTTCTCCCATCCACTCGCCTTTGTAATTGGCATTACACTTATATATTGATAGTCCTCTTCCTTATCATCGTTAATATGAATTGCTGACATTGGTACTGGAAAACCTTTAAATTTAGATTCTTTATTCATAAATATGAATGCAATTACACCAACTAATAACATAGCCATTGAAATACTTGAAACTAGTTTTCTTCTATTCATTTTCACTAAAAACCCTCTTTTCTCACATATAACTTTCATCATTTTACTAACTTTAATTATTTATGTATAGAAAAGATATATTTTAAATCATTTCTAACCTATTTTCTCTACTTAAAACAACATTATTGTTATATATTATAATTATAAGTTTTTAAATTTTGGAGGCGTTACATATTGCAGAAATTACTTTTTACTAAATGGACAGTTATTATTTCTATTTTCATCATTTTCGGTACAATTTTCTACGTTACTAATGTTAAAAATAACAACGAAAAAGCACCTGTAGAAACAGCGGATACAAAAACTTTCAAAACGAAATTACAACCTAAAATTAATGAATTGACTACTACTTATAATAACATCATCGAAAAAGATTGGTTGCCTGCCTGGGAAGAGATTAACACGAATGGAGATTCAGTAGATCGAAATAAACTATTAGTTACAATGAATGCCGTTTCCAAGCAGTATGAAACAATTATGAACGAAATAGACACACTTAAAATTGAAGAAAACATCACAGATATAGATATACAAAAACAACTACTTCAATTCACAACTCAGTTTAAATCCGCATCAAATTTCATGAAAAATGCAGCAAATTTGATTATAGACGGAACAAATAACTCTATTCCAACCAATGAAACTATTGAAAAAACAACACAAGCTTTAGGACTTGCGGATCAACATATTGTCATCGCTTTATCTACTTTAAATGAAGTTGAAGATAAATTAGGACTTACAAAAAAATAAAACTATTTACTATTTTAAAATAAAAAATGATTGCAATTCACAATTTGTATGTCTATAATATTTTTATTGATTTACAATCAATGTGTTTATAAATTTTATAATTCGGATGAACCATTCAGGAGAAGGTCTATTGATCTACCGACGGGGCAAAAAGTTGTTATACCAACTTTGAAACTCTCAGGTCTTGGTTACAAGTAGAACTGCATGGGGACGAATCTCTGGAGAGACTCCCTCTCGCTTTTATAGAGCGCGGAGGAAAACGAGCACCGAAGGAGCAAATCCGCTACTTTAGCGGATAATCTCTCAGGTAAAAGGACAGAGACAAGCGAAAGAAAAAGCCGATTGTATCGGTTTATTTTTCTATCCCTTGTTTCTCCAGAGACCATTTCATTTACTTGAAGTGGTTTTTATTTTTTCTAAAAAAGGAGAATAAAGATGGAGACAGTAAGTAAAGTATTAGAACAACTAAATCAATACGTGTGGGGATTACCAACTTTGCTGCTACTCGTTGGAACTGGTGTCGTTCTCACAGTGCGTTTAAAAGGTTTACAGTTTAGTAAACTATTATACGCTCACAAACTAGCTTTTAAAAAATCAGAAGATACTACTTCTTCTGGAGATATCAGTCACTTCCAAGCACTTATGACAGCTATGGCCGCAACGATTGGTATGGGAAATATAGCTGGTGTTGCAACAGCTGTTACTATAGGTGGACCTGGTGCAATATTTTGGATGTGGATTACCGCATTGTTCGGTATGGCAACAAAGTATGCTGAAGCAATACTTGCAGTGAAATACCGTGTTAGTAATGAAAATGGTGAATATTCAGGTGGGCCAATGTATTATTTAGAACGTGGTTTAGGTAAGAAATGGCTAGCAGTATTATTCGCTATATTCGGTACAACTGCTTCTTTCGGTATTGGTAATATGGTGCAATCTAATTCAGTTGCAGAGGCAATGCGAATTAATTTCTCTTTCCCTCCTGCTTTAACTGGTATACTAATGGCATTTTTAATCGCAATTGTTATTTTAGGCGGTGTAAAAAAAATTGGGAAAGTGACGGGATATGTTGTTCCTATTAAAGCTTTCTTTTATATAATTGCTGGTCTTATAATTATTTTCTATCACTACGACCAAA
Source organism: Bacillus sp. MYb78 (assembly GCF_002975115.1). Classification (NCBI taxonomy): domain Bacteria; kingdom Bacillati; phylum Bacillota; class Bacilli; order Caryophanales; family Bacillaceae; genus Bacillus; species Bacillus sp. MYb78. Next base: position 96,905 of record NZ_PCOB01000012.1, on the reverse strand, counting down.
TTCCTGAAGCATTTTCACTTATTTTTTCTGGTGCATTTAATGGTACAGCAGCTGCTGGTGGTTTTATTGGGGCAACAGTTGCATCAGCTATTCAAATCGGAATGGCGCGTGGTGTATTTGCGAACGAAGCTGGTTTAGGGAGTGCACCAATTGCTGCTGCGGCTGCAAAAACTGATTCCCCTGCAAAACAAGCTTTAGTTTCAATGACTGGTACTTTTCTAGATACGTTTATTGTATGTACAATTACAGGACTAGTATTAATTACTACAGGTGCTTGGAAATCTGGTAAAACTGGCGTTGAAGCTACAACACTTGCATTCCAATCTGTATTTGGTACTGCTGGTAGTATGATTCTCGGTATCGCAATTATTTTATTTGCCTACTCTACTATTTTAGGCTGGTCGTATTATGGAGAAAAATGTGTAGCTTATTTATTCGGAGAAAGTGCTGTTAAATATTATAAAGCAATCTTTATCGTCATGATTGCAATTGGTGCTAATTTAAAGCTAGGAATCGTATGGACATTTGCTGATATTGCAAATGGACTTATGGCCATTCCAAACTTAATTGGTCTAATTGGATTAAGTAGTATTGTTGTTGCTGAAACGAATCGCTTTTTACAAGCAGAGAAATTGAAAGAAAATAATAAAAAACAGGCAAGTTAATCTATGAAAAAAGGAATGACTCATACATGATGGGCATTCCTTTTTTCATCCCCTCTTTTACTTAATTACTATCATTAAAAATATATTTATATCAATGTTTACTCCTTTTTATTCCTCCAAAAGTTTTTCACATAAATGTCATAAATCGTATGGTCTAACTATATAGTTGAAAAGGAATGCGACATTAAAGTGTCGCTGAAAAACTCATCCAAGAAAAGGGAGGAAAAATCTTTTGAAAAACAAAATCATTGTTTTCCTATCTGTTTTATCATTTATTATTGGTGGTTTCTTCTTTAACACGAATGCTTCAAGTGCTGAAACATCATCTACTGATTACGTTCCTAACCAATTAATCGTTAAGTTCAAACAAAATACATCTTTAAGTAATGTGCAATCTTTTCATAAATCTGTCGGAGCTAATGTCTTATCTAAAGATGATAAGTTAGGTTTTGAAGTCGTACAATTTTCAAAAGGTACTGTAAAAGAAAAAATAAAGAGTTATAAAAATAATCCAGATGTGGAATATGCAGAACCGAATTATTACGTTCACGCCTTTTGGACTCCAAACGACCCATATTTTAATAATCAATATGGATTACAAAAGATTCAAGCTCCACAAGCTTGGGATAGCCAACGAAGTGATCCTGGTGTAAAAGTAGCTATTATTGATACAGGAGTTCAAGGCTCACACCCTGATTTGGCTTCGAAAGTAATTTACGGGCATGACTATGTTGATAACGACAATACATCTGATGATGGTAATGGTCATGGTACACATTGCGCTGGAATTACTGGAGCACTTACGAATAACAGCGTCGGAATTGCTGGTGTTGCCCCACAAACTTCAATTTATGCTGTCCGCGTATTAGATAATCAAGGAAGTGGTACTCTTGATGCTGTAGCGCAAGGTATTCGAGAAGCTGCTGATTCGGGTGCAAAAGTAATTAGTTTAAGTTTAGGAGCTCCAAATGGTGGTACTGCATTACAACAAGCCGTTCAATATGCATGGAATAAAGGCTCTGTTATAGTTGCAGCTGCTGGAAATGCTGGAAATACAAAAGCTAATTACCCTGCTTATTACAGCGAAGTAATTGCAGTTGGTTCTACAGATCAATCAGATAGAAAATCTTCATTTTCTACTTATGGTAGCTGGGTAGATGTTGCAGCACCAGGTTCAAATATATATTCAACATATAAAGGAAGCACGTATCAATCATTAAGTGGTACATCTATGGCAACACCTCATGTTGCAGGAGTCGCTGCTCTTTTAGCAAATCAAGGATATAGTAATACACAAATCCGCCAAATTATTGAATCAACTTCTGATAAAATTAGTGGTACAGGTACGTACTGGAAAAACGGTAGAGTCAATGCATATAAGGCTGTACAATACGCTAAGCAATTACAAGAAAATAAAGCTTCTTAAGAAAACTTTAATCAGTCGATCTACCATGAATGCGGAATAAAATAGAAGGAGAGACTTCTATAATTAAAGCCTCTCCTTCTTACAAACTATATTACTCTCCCTGCTTTTTAACCATATGTAAATACAGTACAAAATCCATCATTGTCGACGAATGACCAAGTTGACGGATCATCGCTGTTATATTTCCTCTATGATATGTACCATGATTTACGACATGTTGCACTAATTCTAAAATCGAAGTTTCTAATTTCCCTACATATGGATTCTCAATAACAAATACAGCATTCACATCTTGTATTGTAATTAAAAAATCTTTATATTGATTTGCCATGTTTTCAAACATTTTTTCTAATTCATGTAACGATTTAGTTTCAATTTGTTTTCGTAAATCTTCTCGGTCTTGTATTGCTTCATTCATGCTTTTACCATGCAATATATGTAACCACACTTGATCTGTAATATAAATATGCACAAAAGTATCCTTAATGGATGGAAATACACTCTGTATCTGCTCCTTAAAAATTGTCTCATAGTTTGGTAACTCTTTTAATCGATTGAATAATCTTGTATTAGCCCAAGCATGATAATCACACTGTTTTAATATATAATCTTTCAATTTATATTACCTCCTTATTGTATGAAACGAATGGTTTGTTTCTTCATTTCTGATTCTCTATCAGCCTTTGCAATCCCTTTTTCTTTCATTTCATGCTTATTTATCGTTTTATATTTTACATACGTATAAAATTCCGTTTGAAATGGAAATGGTGTAATCCGAATTATTTCCTCGTCCACCCATTCAGCTTGAATAAGTTTCTCCTCTTTACTATTAAACATTTCTGTTCCTTCAAAACCATCTTTAAATAAATCAATTTCATCTTTCTTTTTGACACCAGGCTTATTCATACATACGTATAAAGAAAGTTCATCACAAAACTTTAATAATCTATAATGTTTATCGAACATCGCAAACTGTTCCTTTGTTAACGTTTTTAAAATTCTTTTTTGTCGTTCTAATTCATGTTTATAAAATGACATCATCTCTTCATCTTCCTCGTTTAGTGGAAATGATAAAAAATGTTTACTACAAAGCAATGCCCCGTATGGATTAGAATTTTCAATTTCATTCAAACCAATCGTATAAAAAACAAAACGTAATGGGCTTGGACAATCCATAAATGTATATGGAATATTTTTAGCATCATTCAAAATTGGTACTTTATCAAGCTCTATCCATCCTCTGTCATGCTCATATATTGCATCAACTGTTTCTTTTAAATATGTTTTACTTTCAAAAAAGTCTTCTTTTATATGTTTTGCAATCTCTCCAGCTAAAAAACCATGATCATGTTGACGAATTAATATACTTTCCTTCTCATTTTTTTCACGAAAAATCATTCATATACTCCCCCTCATCCTCATATTAAAGCTTTTTATATGCATCGATTCTTAATTAATCCCTAAATAATAGAAGGGATTCAGTCTCTTGCAACGAAATTAACATAATTATATAGTATTCTATCTAATCATAGTGATAGCTTTATCTTTACTATCTATTATACTAAAACATTCATTCCAAAAATTTTTTTATGAGGTGAAAACATGAACAAAACAGAATTAATTAAAAACGTAGCTCAATCAGCTGATATTTCTCAAAAGGACGCTTCTGCAGCTGTACAATCCGTATTTGACACAATTGCTAATGCATTACAATCTGGCGATAAAGTTCAACTAATCGGTTTTGGAACTTTTGAAGTGCGCGAAAGATCTGCTCGTACAGGACGTAATCCGCAAACTGGCGAAGAAATTCAAATCGCCGCTGGTAAAGTTCCTGCATTTAAAGCAGGTAAAGAATTAAAAGAAGCTGTTAAATAACCAAGAAACCAGCCATTTTATAGGCTGGTTTCTTGGTTTTATTTAAGCAATTGCTTTATATTCTCTGCATGATACACTTCACAAATATAAAATACACATTTGCATTTACTTACAATTTGATACTTTCTAGTTGGATACACATTCGCTGTAACAGAACATCCATCAAACAATTCAATAATATTTCCAGATGGCTGATATCCTTCATATAATACATTTCTTCTTACTTCCATCTTTTCTATAAGCTTTTCAACAGGAATATTTCCACTCTCTAATTCACTCTTTATTGCGTCCGGTAAAAACGAAGTGTCTGCAAAAATTAGATTTTCAGATAACACCTTGCCTTTATAACTAACATTAGATACACGGTAAAGAAACGTTCCATCTTTATCAAAGAAATTCTTTGCTTCTTTCGGAATGTACTGTCTACCAAGTGCCTCTTGTTCAATAACATCAAACTGAACTGTATCATTTAAAAGCTTTTCTAAAGCATGAATGGATGATGTATCTCCAGAAAATAAAATATTTTTAATTGCTTGTACGTTATAAGTGAATTCATTCTTTCTATTTTCCGCTACTAACATGAGGAACACCTCTTCTATAATTTTTTTATTTAAGATTTAAAAGTGCTGCCGCATCTAATTGCGTAATTTCAGTCACTTCCTTACTGAATATTGCAACAGAGGCCCTATAATCTAAACTAGGCCTTACATCTTCCATCATTGTATTACTTGCTAACTCTTGTCTATCCTTAAAAACCAACAAGTTTGGAGGATCATTTGGAGCTGATACTGTAATATGTACTGGCGGAATCATTAGTCCTTCACCTGTCGCTTTCAGCACCGCTTCTTTTCGAGTCCAATATGTTAAAAATCCTTCTATTTTCTGTTCATTTGGCATTTTCATAACTTGCGCTATTTCAATGTCTGTTAATACACCTTCTGCCATTTTCATAACATCTACATTTGGATTCATTTGTTCTACATCTATGCCAACAGGTGCAGATTTTGTAAAAGCAACGACAACCCACTCACCTGAATGTGAAACGGATAATTGCGGCATACCTTCTGGTAATTGTGGTCTTCCATGCTGCAATTTACATACTGAGCACATTCGATCAATTGGTACTTGGACTGGTGACATAGAAAGTATCTTACCGAGAACTAATCTACTTATTACGCAACCTATTATAAAACGAGCTCGATCTGCCGAATGGTGATACGAATTTGCTTTCTCTTGCTCTATATCATTTAGTAATTTGTAATGCCATGATTGTAAATCCGAAATTCTTGCCCACCATATTTGACAATCATTCTCATTCAAAGTTGGAACAGAATCTACAACTTTACTTTCTATCATGTAAACTCTCCTTTATTCAACGAATATCAATTTTCATAAGAAAGCATACGTATATTGTTATTCATTGACAAGTACTTTCTCTTTTTTTGATACAGATAATGTTTTTTCTTTCTTCTTTGACATTACCTCTTTATCGGAAATACGTAAAGAAAATAGTAGTGCTATGAGCAAAAATATTGCTGATCCAATTAGTGCTGCTTGATATGGTAAAAAATCGGATTGAGCGTTATTACTTCCAAAACCAGCTAGTATACTAGCTAAAACAGCTACTCCTATTGCTGAACCTAGTCGATTTTGCACATTGAATATAGTAGTCGCTCTTCCCATAGAAGGCGGCGTGATATTGTTAAAGGCAGAAAATTGAACCGCACCGACAGATTGACCTAAGAAAATACCGATACCAAACAATAATGCGCGGATTTGCCACGGATTCGTATCGTGATTTACAAAACTTAATAAAACAAAGATAACCACGGTACAAATTAATCCAATAGAAATTACCTTTCGCGCTCCTAAATTTTTATATGACCATGGCACAATTTGTGAAGAAATCATTAATCCAATCGCCTCTGGAAATGTCGTAAGTCCTGATTCCAGCGCGGAAACTCCTATCACATTTTGATACATAAGTGGAAAAACAAATAACATTCCTAGTAAACCAGCTGATGAAAATAATGATATAAGGCTCATCTTTCTAAAGACTGGTTCTTTTAATAAGCGTAAATCTAACATCGGTTGCTTTACTTTCAGTTCTACGATTATAAACAATGTAATGAATACAACCCCAGCTATCCCAGTACTCATAATTTCTGGAGAAATCCACCCTTTTGATGGCCCCTGGCTGAGTGCATATATGAGCATCGCAAATCCTGGTGCTGATAAAATAAAGCCGAGAGAATCAAAGCGACCAGCTGATTTTTCAACATGCTCTGCTAAAAATAGAAGTCCAAATAGCAATGCAACGATTCCAAACGGTAGATTAATATAAAATGCCCAACGCCAAGACATTTGATCTACAAAGAAACCACCTATGATAGGACCAACTGCTGGTGCTACAGCAATTGGAAGTACAATGAACCGAGAAATCTTCGGTCTTTCCTCTGGTGAAAATGTTCGAAATAACATCGCCATTCCGACCGGTGTTAAAAGCCCTCCACCAGCACCTTGAATGATACGGAAAATATTCAATGAAGTAATATCGTTAGCCATTCCGCATAAAGCAGAGGCAATTGTAAATACGAAAAGAGCAATTAAAAATACTCTTTTCGTACCAAATCGATCTCCTAACCAACCAGAAATCGGAAGGAAAACAGCTAAACTAACTAAATACCCAACATTAACCGTCCCCATTGCAGATGGAGGTACTTGTAGTTCTTTACTTATCGTTTGTAGTGCTACATTTACAATCGTTGCGTCCATCGCAGCCATAAACATCGCAGTTATATAAACGATACTTACGACTACTTTTGGATTTAGTTTTGCTTTCATTATCGTTTTCCTGCTAATGTTTTTTCACGAACTTGATTACTTTTTGGATTCAGATCTTTCCAGTTATATTCAACATATTCTAAGCAGCTCTGCCTACTAGCTTCTTCATATACGACACTCCAGCCAATAGGTACATCGAGAAAAGCAGGCCAGAGAGAATACTGGCCCTCCTCATTTATTAATACTTTATATGTGTAATTATCATTTTCAAATGGATTCGTCATACTCTACTTACCCCTTTCTTATTCTGCAAATATTTCGCTAATACTTGTCCAATTTCCGTAAGTGGACCTGGCTGACATAAATCTTTATGTCTACAGTCAATATCATGCTGCACAATTTGCCCATCTAAATAATTTAGCCACGTATTTGGAGAAATAGGATCAAACCAGTCTGGTATAACAGTAGATCTAAAGAATAAGATATCCCCGTTATAAACTTTCGGTACATATTTCCCTAACAACCCTACTGAATTTACATATGTTTCTTTCAAGTTCAATATAGTCTCTTCTTCAAGACTTGCTAATGCACTTCCATCTTTACGAAGGATTTCAACTGCACTTTCCATTGTAAGTGGTTTACCATCCATGTTATCTGGGTCATATCCGCCTAAAGCAAGTAATGCGATTAACGCTTCCTCTTCAGTAGGCTCTTCCGTATTCGGTAAGAAGTGTCCAGGGTAAGAATCAAGCATAACGAGTAATTCTACTTTTTCCCCTTCATTTTGTAATTGCGCCGCCATTGCATGCACAACATTTCCTCCAAGCGACCAACCTAATAAACGATATGGTCCATGAGGCTGTACTTCACGAACGTGTTTCAAGTAATCCGCCGCCATCTCCTCTAAACTTTTTGGAAGTTCTTCATTTTTAGCAATACCACGTGCTTGTACACCATAGATTGGATAATCTGTTCCTAAAGATTTCATAAGTCCTGCATAGCACCAACTTAATCCACCTGCTGGATGTACACAAAATAGTGGTAATTGATCCCCGCTTGCTCGTAATGGAAGCAACACATCAAGTGCACTTTGACCATTCCCCATCTCAAGTCTTTCAGCTAACCCTGCAACATTCGGTGCTGCAAATAAAGTACCAATGTTTAGTTCCACTCCAAGCGCCTCTTTAATGCGGCTCATAAGCTGTACTGCAAGGAGTGAATGCCCACCAAGATCAAAGAATCCGTCATCAATTCCAATTTGAGGTACACTTAGCACTTCTGTAAACAAGTCACATAACATTTCTTCTTGCGGTGTTCTTGGACCACGACTAGAAGATGATGCGATAAATTCTGGAGCTGGCAATGCCTTTCTATCTAATTTACCGTTTGGAGTTAAAGGTAACTCATTTACTACTACAAAAGCGTATGGAACCATATAATCTGGTAAACTACCACTAGCAAACTGACGCATTTCATTCGTATCAATCGCTTCATTATTTGATGCAACGATATAAGAAACTAACCGTTTATCCCCTGGTTGATCTTCCCGTACAATAACGGCTACTTGCTCAACTTTAGGGTGCTTCATTATGACTGCTTCTATTTCTCCTAATTCAATTCGGAATCCACGAATTTTTATTTGATGATCTGCACGTCCTATATAATCTAGCGTCCCATCTTTACGCCAGCGAGCTAAGTCTCCTGTACGATACATTCTTGTACCTGGCTTTCCAAATGGATCTGCGATAAAGCGGTCAGCCGTTAATCCTGCTCTTCCTAAATATCCACGCGCAAGCCCTGCACCTGCAACATACATTTCTCCAACTACTCCAGGTGGCACTGGTTGTAAATAGTTGTCTAACACATACACTTTAAGGTCAGGTATACTGCACCCAATTAAACTATTTGCTCGTAAAGAGACGATAGTTTCATCTAATTCAATATAACTAACATGTACTGTCGTCTCCGTAATACCGTACATATTAATAAGCTTTGGTGCGTTATGAGGATGTCGACTATACCAATCTTCTAAGCGACTTAGCTCAAGTGCTTCTCCTCCAAAAACAACATATCGTAAAGATAATTTTTGGCCAATCTCTTCATTTTCACGATCTGCTTGCATCAATTGATAGAACGCTGATGGAGTTTGGTTTAAAACCGTAACCTTTTCTTTAACAAGAAGCTGTAAAAATTCTTTCGGTGAGCGACTTACAGTATGTGGAACTACAACTAAACGCCCTCCGTATAATAAAGGTCCCCAAATTTCCCAAACCGAGAAATCAAAAGCGTATGAATGGAACATCGTCCAAACATCGTTTCCGTCAAACTGGAACCAATGATCAGTTGCTCCTAAAAGTCTTACTACATTTTGATGAGGTATCATAACGCCTTTCGGTCTACCCGTTGAGCCTGACGTATAAATAACGTAAGCAATATGTGATGGAGATAATGGCTTAATTCGTTCCACTTCATCAATATTGTCATCACTATATTTCTCAACTTCTGCTATTACTTTCACATCATCAACTAAAACTTTTAGTGTCTCATCACATTCAATTTCCACTTCTGAATTCGTTAAAACACATGATGGTTTCGCATCGTGTAGCATAAATGAAATGCGGTCTGCTGGGTAATCTGGATCTAACGGAAGGTATCCAGCACCAGCTTTAAGAACAGCTAATAAGCTTACAACCATGTTTAATGATCTTGGCATCGCTAAAGCAACGAGTTGATCAGGACCAATCCCTTTTGCTATTAGGAATCGAGCAATTTTATTTGCTTTTCTATTTAACTCTTCATAAGTTAATTTCTTATTTTCAAAGACAACAGCTATAGAATTTGCATTTATATGAGCCTGCTTTTCAAACAATTGTAGCAATGTCATTTCTGGTGCAATTTGAAAACCACCATTCCACTTTTCTAACACTGTATTTTTCTCTGCTACAGTTAATATTTCTAATCTGCCAATTGATTGATCCGGATTTGTAGCTGCATCATCTAATAACAAAATGAATCGTTCTATTAGTTTTTGAACCGTTTCACGTTTATATAAATCGGTACTAAACTCTAGTAATCCATGTAAACCGTTCGGAGTACCATCAACCTCGTTACTCTCAATAATTTCAAATGTTAAATCAAATTTTGCAGAACCAACGCTTTGAATTTCAAGGCTCGCTTCTAAACCTGGTACATGAAACGTTGCTTCTGGTGTATTTTGAAAAGCTAACATAACTTGAAACAACGGGTGGCTGTTTCGAGTACGTACTGGATTTAACACTTCAACAAGCCTTTCAAATGGAACATCTTGATTTTCATAAGCTGCAAGATTTACCTGCTTCACTCTATTTAATAATTCTTTAAAACTTGGATCTCCTGACGTATTTGTACGTAACACTAATGTATTTACAAATAAACCAACAATATCTGAAAGTACATCATCATTTCTTCCAGCAATCGGACTTCCAATTGGTATATCAGTGCCTGCACCTAATCTTGTAAATAGTGCACTAAGCCCTGCTTGCAATACCATAAACAAACTAACTCCATTTTTACGTGCAAGCTCTACTAACCTACTATGCATACCTTCATCTATATGAAAATGAATTGTTTCCCCGCGGTAACTCGTCTCAATTGGACGCTGGAAATCTGTAGGTAACTCCATTTGGTCTGGTAAACCTTTAAGTTCTTCTTTCCAAAAATCTAATTGTGTTGAAATAAGACTCTCTGGTGTCGTTTCATCACCTAGCAATTGCTGTTGCCAAAGTGCATAATCTGCGTATTGAACTGGTAGTGTCTCCAGCTGAACTCTGTCACCTTGACATCGTGCTTTATACGCCGCTGTAAAATCTCTCGTTAACGGCTGTAATGACCAGCCATCACCTACAATATGATGCAATAGAATTAATAATACATGTTCGGTTTCACTCACTGTAAAAAGTTGCAAACGAACTGCCGGCTCAATATCGAGGTTAAAACTATATCTTACCGCCTTTGAAAGTACACTTTCTAATTCATCTTTACATGTATTAGTTATTACCATTTCTAGATTTAAGTTTTCCATATCTAAAATTTTCTGATAGGAACTACCTAATACGTTAGGGAAAATTGTTCTAAGTGTTTCATGTTTCTCAACTACATCATAAAAAGCACCTTGTAATGCTTCCCGATTCAATATTCCATTCATACGAATGACTAGCGGAATATTATAAGTAGGACTTGGACCTTCTAAACAATTTAAGAACCATAACCTGCGCTGTGCAAATGAAAGTGGAATTTCATTTGGCCTACTTGCTTTCTGAATAGCTGGTCTTGCACTTTTTGCATGGTTTAATTGTTTCGCCAGTTCGGCAACAGTTGGTGATTCAAATAGTTTCCCGATTCCTAATTCCACACTTAACGTTTCACGAATTCTTGCCATTAAACGAGATGCGAGAAGTGAATGTCCACCCATTTCAAAGAAATTATCATCAATGCTAATTCGAGAAACACCTAGTACTTCTGCAAATAAATCACATAATATTTCTTCTTTCGGATTTCTAGCAACTCTCTCATTGTTCATTCCATTAAAATCAGGAGCAGGTAATTTCTTTCTGTCAACCTTACCATTTGGCGTTAATGGTAATTCTTCTAGCACAACAAATGCCGATGGTATCATATAATTCGCTAAACTTTCTGAAACATAAGAACGAATTTCTGAAAGATTAATCGGTTCCTTTTCTTCTGCAACGATATACGCAATGATGCGTTTATCATTTGGACGATCTTCTCGTACCATTACTACCGCTTGTTGAATATTTTCATGTCGTTGTAATACCGTTTCAATTTCAGCTAATTCAATTCGGAATCCACGAATTTTAATTTGATAATCTGCGCGACTAATGTACTCTAACGCACCATCACTACGCCATTTCACAAGATCTCCTGTACGGTACATGCGCTTCCCTGATTCTCCATAAGGATTTGCAACAAACCGTTCAGCTGTTAACTCAGGTTTTCCTAAATATCCGCTTGCAAGTCCTTCCCCTGCAATATATAATTCACCAATAATTCCAGGTGGAACTGGTTGTAGCCCTGCATCCAATACATACACTTCTGTATTGCAAATTGGCTTTCCAATAGGTGGTATACCCTTTTCACCTTCATCAATGTTCATGAAAGTAGACCAAATCGTCGTTTCAGTTGGTCCATATAAATTAGTTATTGAACAACCTAATTCTTTTAATTTATTTGCTAAATGCGCTGGGAGAGCTTCACCACCAACAAGTATATTTAGCCCTTGTAGCTTCTCTGGATAATCAGTTACTAACGCCTGCCAAAGCGTCGGTGTAGCCTGCATAATTGTCACTCTTTCTTCTTGTAAAAGTGTCGTTAATGCTGATGGCTCTTGTATGTCTTCTTTTTGCGCAATTGTTAAACTTGCACCACTAATAAGAGGTAAATAAATTTCTAGAGCAGAAATATCAAACGCAAACGTTGTAACTGCTAATAAATGATCATTTTCATTTAATGAAAACTTTTGCTGCATAGCCATTAAAAAGTTACTTAAACCTCTCATAGGAACAATTACACCTTTTGGGTTTCCTGTTGAGCCTGAAGTATATATTGTATAGGCTGGGTTTAAAAGTGATACATCATTCTTACATGCTATATTCATACGAGAATATGTATGTAACGCTAGTTTCGTTTCTTCGTCATCTAATACAATTTTTTTCATATCCTTTTCTATAACTAACTTAGATGAAACAGATGAATGTGTTATGATACAAACTGGTTTTGCATCATTTACTATATAATTAACTCTTTCTGCTGGGTATTCTGGATCTATTGGTAAATACGCTGCACCAGCCTTTAAGACTGCTAGCATACTAACTACCATTTCTATTGATCTAGGGAATACTAAAGCTACAAACTGATTTGGTCGTATTCCTTCTTCTACTAAATAATGTGCTAGTTCATTCGCTCGTTCATTTAGCTCTTTATACGTAAGGATTACACCGTCACAAGTAATCGCTAGTTTATTTGGATTTTTTTGCACTTGTTTTTCAAATGATATAGGTAAACTGATTAACTCATCGTCTTCCTTCGTTTCATTCCATTCCAATAAAACTTTATGATTTTCTTCAGGCAGAGTAATGTTTATTTTTCCAATCGGCTCGTTTTTCTCATAATTATTTATTACTAATTCAAATAGATTCATAAATCTTTCTTTATGCAATGCTAGCTCTGCGCCATTATATACTTCGGGATTCGCATCAAAATGAATCATTAGCTCATTTTGATCAAAACGTTTATATACATTTATCGATAAATCATCTACAGGTCCTGCTGATAAGTTATGCGTAATACCACGATTTCCAGCAAAATTAAGCCCGTAATCAAAAGGCATAACATTCACTAACGGTCCAAACAACCTTTGATTTTCACCTAGTAACTTTAAGTCTCTTCTTAATTCCTCATGACGGTATTTATAATGGCGACGTACATCTCGGATTTCTTTAGAAACTTGCTGCAATAATTCCGCAAGAGTTATATTTGGAGTTACTGTAATACGAAGTGGAACTAAATTCATTACCATACTTGGTGTATGAATAGATACAGAACCTAGACGTCCCATCATCGGTAAACCTAAAACAATATCATTTTCACCTGTTAATTTATGCATATAAATACTTGTTACAGCCACAATGAATTCCGGCCAACTTGTTAACGAAATATTGATATCTTCTAGTAAAGTTTTCGTGCTAGAACTAGATAAATAAGCTGTTTCTCGTGAAAATCCATTTGATGTTCTCGGTGCTCGTTCTGCCAAACTTACAACTTCTGGGGCATCTGCAAACTTTTCTAACCAAAAAGTACGATTTTCCTGAAATTGTTTAGACTCACGATACTCGATATCTTCTTGCACGACTTTTGCAAGAGAACCAAATGGCTTTTCACTCTTGTTTGTTTCTTCTATAAGTGATGTATACTCATTCGCTACCTTTTGGCTAAGAAGTGAAAATCCATAGCCATCCATCACAATGTGATGGATGCGCTGATACCAAAAGAAACGATTATTTTCAACTTGAATAAGTGCTTCAGTAAATAATATATCTTTTTTCAAATTGACTGGTATAGATAAATCATTTTTCATCCATACTTTAGCAGCTTCTTCAGGGTTTTCTTCTTTACGAACGTCAATAAAATGCATATGAAACTGTGATTCTTCAACAACTTGCCATGGGCCAATTTCATCCTCTTCGAAGCGGACGTGAAGTGCCTCTGCTTCCCTTACAACTTTACGTACAGCTAATTCAAAAATGTCTTGATAAATATTTCCGTTTATTTCTACATATTCCCCAGTATTATATATCGGATTAAGCGGATCTAATTGTTGCGCAAACCACATACCAGACTGCGCAGATGATAACGAATGACGAATCTTTTGACTGTTAGGCATTCTTTACTACCCCTTTATTATGTAGTCTATTTGTTACAGCACCTGTGCTGTTTGTGAAGATAGTAAACTGTACCAACCTGCAACAGTTGGACGTTCTGCTAAATCTGCAAAAGTGATTTCTTTCCCTTCACGACGCCACTTCTCTACTAAACTCATAATTCTGACCGAATCAAGCCCTCTATTTAATAAGTCCTCATCAATATCAATACTCTCTACTGGCTCACGAAGTAGTTGTGCAACTAGTTCATGCACTTCCTGTATAATGATTCCTTCACTCTCATCACCTTTTACACTTTGTAAATCTTTTAACAGTAGGTTTGTTGATGTCGTTACTGCACATCTATTAGATGCATACTCCAATGCTTGTTTATGATGCTCTAGTGAAAAATCAGCAACTGCATCTGCTACAAAGAACGGCTCTATACCATCCATAAATGCTTCACAAGCTGTTAAAAGGCATCCAATATGCGCATAAATACCGCAAATAATGAGTTGATCTCTTCCTTGTTCATTTAATATTTCTAATAGATTTGTCTTTTTAAATGCACTATATCTCCATTTTGTTAGGAATATATCATCCTCATCAGGAGTAAGTTCATCAACAATTTTCTTTTTATCTGGTCCAGCAGGAATACCGTCACCCCAAAAGTCTTGTAATAAACCTCTTTGTTCTAACGTTTGTCCACCAGGTTGTGCTGTATAAACAACTGGTATACCAAGTTCCTTACATTTTTCTCTTATCATTTTAATATTTGAAATAAGTTCTACTTTTGGTGATTCTTTATCGCTATATGCATCAAGAAAATATTCTTGCATGTCATGAATTAAAAGTACTGCACGTTTCGGGTCTGGTGTCCAATTCACTTTATTTTTTGGTAGTTCTGATTCAATTGGCATTTTATATACTGAAATAGATGGGATAGCCATCTAATCACTTCCTTCCGGTTTTTATTATTGTTTTACTGTAATAAGTTTTTCAGCAATGACTTTACGTAGTTCTTTTTTGCTGACTTTTCCGACTCCTGTTTGCGGGAATGATTCAATAAATTCAATTCGATCTGGAATTTTATAAGCCGCTATACCACGTTCTCTTAAAAACATTTTTAATTCACTTACTGCCGGAACTTGTCCGCGGGCTATAACAAAAGCACAGGTGCGTTCACCTAAATAATCGTCAGGCATAGATACAATTGCTACGTCATGGACCGCATCGTGTGCTAATAAATGATTTTCAACTTCTTCCGCAGCAACTTTCTCACCACCACGGTTAATTTGATCTTTATCTCTTCCTTCTACAATGATGTATCCTTGTTCATTTACTTTTACAAGATCACCTGTGCGATAAAATCCATCCTTTGTAAATGATCGTGCATTATGCTCTTCAGCTTTATAGTAACCATGAATTGTATATGGACCTCTTGTTAATAAACTACCTACTTCGCCAGGTTGTACATCGTTGTCATTTTCATCAACAACTCGTACTTCATCGAGTGCAGACATTGGTCTACCTTGTGTATGAATAATAATTTCTTCCGGATCGTCTAATCTTGTATAGTTCACTAATCCTTCCGCCATACCGAATACTTGCTGTAACGTACATCCAAATGTAGGGCGTATACGTCTTGCAACCTCAGCGCTAAACTTAGCACCACCTACTTGAATAACCTCTAGGCTCGATAAATTGGTATTACGAGAAGATGCAGCATCAAGCCAAATCATTGCTAATGGCGGAACGAGCGCTGTAATTGTAACTTTTTCTTTTTCAATAAGAGCAAATGCCTCATCTGGACTACCACCAGTTGCCAATACCACTTTTCCACCCGCATAGAAAGTTCCAAATGTCCCTGGAGAACTCATTGGGTAATTGTGTGCTACTGGAAGAACTGCCATATAGACGCTTTCTGCATTCAAATTACAAATTTCAGCGCTTACACGTAAACTATAAATATAGTCATCATGTGTTCTAGGAATTAATTTAGAAAGACCTGTTGTCCCTCCTGATAATTGGAGAAATGCAACATCACTTGGCTGAACTTCTGGTAATGAGACGGGATCCATATACAGATCATTTATGTTCACAAACTCTTCTTCTTCCCCCACTACAATTACACGTTGTAAAGTTGGCACTTTCTCTTTCACTTCTCTTGCTAGTTTTCGATAATCAAAACCGAGAGCCTTATCTGAAATAACGTAAGCGCTCGCCTCGCCAAACTCACAAAAATAACTAATTTCACTGCTTCGATGTGAAGGTAGTGCAAAGACAGGAAGCGCTCCAATTCGAAATAGTGCAAAACATATTTCGAAAAACTCGATAATGTTAGGTAACTGGATTACAACTCTGTCCTCTTTCTTTATTCCTAAATTCAGTAAACCTGCTGCTAAACGATCTGCATTTTTATCAAGTTCACTATATGTTATATGCTTCTTACCACTTACAACCGCGATTCGATCTCCATATTTCTCAGCCCGCTCTCTTAACACTCCTCCAAATGTTTCACCAAGCCAACATCCTTCTTCTCGATAATGATCGGCAAATTCTTTTGGCCATTCTGTATAACCTACTAGCATTCTTTCTTCCCCCTATTTTTCATTAAGTGAACTATCTCTTAACCCTAAAGCTTTTAGCATTGTTTGGAACTTAGCTGATGTTTCTGCTAACTCATCTTCTGGTTTTGACTCAGCAACAACTCCAGCTCCTGCATATAAACGCAGTGTATTTTCTTGTACTTCAGCACAACGAATTGTAACAATCCATTCTCCATCTCCATTTAAATCGCTCCATCCTAGCATTCCTGTAAAGAACTCGCGGTCAAATGGCTCAATATGCTGTATAGCCTCTCTTGCTTTTTCCATTGGAGTTCCGCAAACTGCTGGCGTAGGATGAAGGGCAATTGCTAATTGTAAAGAAGAAGTATTTGGATTCTTCAGTTCACCTTTCACTTCTGTAGACAAATGCCACATCGCTTCACTATGAATAACTGATGGCTTTTCTGGAACATGTAATGTATGACAATACGGACGAAGTGCAGCAGCAACCGCTTCAACTACTACCGCATGTTCATGTAAATCTTTTGGAGAAGAAAGTAATTCCTCTGCTCTTCTTTTATCTTCTACTGGGTCCTCACTACGTGGCCTTGAACCAGCTAACGGATTAGAAATAACTTGCATACCATTACGTGAAACAAGTAATTCAGGACTTGCTCCAATTAGCGTCTTACTGTTCTCTTTTTCATCTTTCGGTAAATTCACAGCAAATGTATAACCATGCTTATTATGTTCTGCTAATTCTCGCAGAAGTTTTTGCTTATCAATCTTTTCCGAAGATTTAACATCTAACGATCTAGATAGAACGATTTTCTTTAAATCACCGTCCTGTATTTTTTTAATTCCTTGCTTCACACCATTCATATAAACTTCAGGGTCTGGTACTGGCGTCATTTCAAATGTTACGTTCTCATTTGTTTCAAGCTGATTTGTTGTATCCAATTGTAAACGCTCAGAAATCCTACTATATTCTGGTACGATAAGTTGGACTTCTTTTCTACGATCGAATGGCAAAGCACCCACAACGATAGGATTTGGATTTCCAGCTTGTTTCGCATTACTTAATGTCGCTTGCACAAGCTCTGGGAAATTTTCAATTTCACGATGCTTTACTGTAGTAAACTCTCCTTCTGCTAATATAGTTCGAGTTGGTGAAGCGAAAAAGAATGAAGATTCAGTCTTATAATCTTCTAAAAGTTTTTCTGACAATTCTTTTACAGCTATATGTTCATTCATAATATAATAACCTCCTGAATTTTTATTAAACTCCTAACGTAGCACCGCCATCGACACATAAATTGTGCATTGTAATATGACTTGCTCTATCTGAGGCTAAAAATAACACTGCTTCAGCAACTTCTGAAGGTTGTGCAATTTTTTGTAATGGAATTCCGAGTCTATATGTATTTTGAGAACCAGTAATTATATTTTTAGCTCCATTCTCATCAGCCCATAGTAATCTTTGCATCTCAGTTTCAGTAGAACCTGGAGAAACTAAGTTGCAGCGTATATTGTATGCCGCAAGCTCTAGTCCTAAACATTTCATAAACATCGTCGTTGCAGCCTTTGACGCAGCATACGCTGCCATCTCCATTCTCGGCGTATTTGCCGCATTTGAACCGACTGTAACAATTGCCCCTGATTTTCTTAACATCATATTTTTACTTACCGCTCGGGACATATTGAAAACCCCTGTAGTATTTACAGAGAATGTTTTATTCCAATCTTCATCACTTAACGAATGAATTGGTCCCATACGTAAAACCCCTGCAACATTTATTAAAATATCTATTGGCGCTATTTCATTTGCAATATGATTTACCATGTCTTCAACAGCAGCGCTATTACTCACATCTAAACGAAACGTTTTCATACGTGTTTTATTTAATTCATTTTGATTTAAGAGTACATTTAACCCCTCTTCATTTTGATCAACCGCAATAACTGTGGCTCCTCTTTCTAAAAACATTTTGGCAACAACACTGCCTATGCCTTGTGCTGCACCTGTTACTAAAACTGTTTGCCCATCAAATTCCCCTAAGTTCATTTTCTCTATCCTTTCACATAAACATTAATTTCATTAAGTAACATAAATGATATTGATTTTCATTATCAGTCATGTTGTAAAAAATAATACACTTACTAAACTAATTGGTCAAGTGCGCATTACTTTAAAATCCATTTTATTGATAATGTTTTTCATTTACTATCTTACACCGAAATGATAATGTTTCTCAATAAACTTGTCAATCTTTTTTTATTTTTCAGATAAAGTATTTTAATGCTTCTTAATAAAATCATACCTAAACGCATTAAATGTACTTATATTATAAATAAAATTCAAACTCCTCTTTTTAAAATTGAAGAAGATAAACTAGAGATACGTTCATTTACAATGCTTTATGAAAAACTCAAGTATATATTTTCTCAATATTTTTCTGAAAATATATCTTACAAATACTAATGAATGTCTTCTTTATCATTTAAGATTTAATATATATTTCGAATATGATGTATCAATTTATTATATTCCAAATGGGTATTCCACTCACTTTTACATCTATAAAAATCACAAAAGTAATTTAACCTTGTTAAAATAACTCATAAAAAAAGCATCCTAATTAATAGAATAGGATGCTTTTTCGTAATCATAGTGTTATAGAAGATTTGTATACTTATGCTACGCTGCGATACTCTTCTTCTTGTTCTTTTTTCTGTTTAGGTGCTTGAATTAAAATTGCGATAATGAATGACACGACACATAATACACCGATCACCATGAACGTTGGTTTGAATCCACCTAGAAGTGCACCGATAAAGGAACCTGCAAGCGCCCCAAATCCAAATCCTTGATACACAATTCCGTAGTTCTTACTATGGTTTTTCATACCGAAGAAATCACCAACAATAGCTGGGAAAATAGTGATATTTCCACCAAAGCAAAACGCTACACTTGCTACACATACGAAGTAAATACCATAATTTAAATCTACAAAACTTAGAACTAAGACTGAACTCGCCATAACAACAAAAGTAACAGTAACGATTTTTAAACGCCCAATTTTATCCGATAACGGTCCTAAAATGATACGACCTAATGTATTGAAGATTGCAACCATAGCCACCGCATTAGCTGCTGTTGCTGCGCTAAGCCCTACAAGTTGAACACCAATGTCTTTTACCATACCAATTAAGTATAAGCCACTCATACATGATGTAAATAACATGATAAATAATAAGTATACTTGTTTTGTGCCTAACATTTCTTTCGTTGTGTATTCCTTAGTTTTTGTTTCATGAACTGCTCCTTGATCTGCAGCTTGATGGATTAAACAAGCACCAATTACAATCATAGTTGTAACAATTAAACCCCAGTATATAAATGCTTGCGATACACCAACTGATTCAATCAACTTTGCGTTAACGTATTTAAAGATTAAGCTACCTGAACCATATGCAGAGACAGAAATACCAGCAATTAAACCTTTACGCTCTGGAAACCACTTTATTAAATTTGATAGTGAAGTGATATATGCTGTACCATCTGCATAACCTACAACAACTCCTGCTAGTACATAAAGTAATATTAATGAGGACGCTTGTGAGCTAAGTATTAACCCTAGTCCTAATGCTAATCCAGCTATCATAATAAGTTTACGAAGTCCCCATTTTTCTTGCAATTTACTCGCAAATAAAGTTGAAAATGCTAAAGAAAGACTAGTAATTGAAAAAGTTATCGCAACAGCGTTAAGACTCCAACCGTATTTACTAACTAAAGGCTGATTGAATAAACTCCATGTATATATCGTCCCAAGCCCCATTTGTACTATAACTGTGCCAAGGACAACAAGCCATGGATTAACAGTTGATTTTTTCATACCTTTCCGCCTCCTCTTTCTATTTCAATGCTATTCGCTAAATTTACTTTTTTTATGTTCATTTTGGTCACCTCTTTTGATTTGACACCTTCATTGTATAAGATGTTTTCGCTTATGTAAGCACTTACAAGATAGAGCGTCAAAAACATGGAATCAGTTACAAAAAACGAAGGATGAAATACAAAAAACTACTGATTAAATACAATAGAAAAATTTTTTATACTTCGATTCACCTTATTTTTTATAAAATCACAAATTTTTTTCCAATAAATAAAACTAAATATTCACTAATATATCTATCCGTGGTTTAATATATATAATAAAAAAATATTTCTGTCTTTAATGAGGAGGTACTATGAAAGCAAACGTAGGGGATACTATACTTTTTCAACGAAATAATTTAAAGATTACAGGATCTGTATTAAAACTTTATACTGAATCGGTCTTAGTTGAAATTACAAATGTAAGCGGTGGTACTTTTGAATTTGATCGAACAATTGTAAATCATAAAAACTATAAAGTTTTAAATACAAATACATAAAACAACACAAAATAGCCCCTGCTCAACAGCAGGGGCTATTTTATATAAAAATATTTCACTAGTTTATATACCCTAAAACATTAACAATCTTACTCGCTTTTAAATTGTTAATATGATAATAAATTTCTAAACCTCTTCTCTCTGCTCGTAACACTTTACCCTTCATTTTTGATAAATGTTGTGAAACAGTAGATTGCGGAATATTCAGTAACTCTGTTAATTGTGTTACATTACAAGTTTTTCTCGTACTTAATTCATTTACAATTTGCAGTCTGATTGGATGCGCCATAATTTTTAAAATATCTACATCTTCTTCTGAAACTAAAGTTTTTCTCATTTCACTCGTATATGTTGTCATAAGACATTCCCCTTTTATATGAATTCCATATTCATAAGATCTATTTCCAAATTTTTTAAAACCCTTGATTAAAACTTTCATATAGAAATAAAAGGATTTTAAATTTTTGAAAACAGAACTTACATTCACTTTATTTATTTATTTATTTGGTACATATACATAATACAATGTTAATATGTGCTCTATGTGAAGTTCACATAAATTTGTGATGAAGATTTACTTAGCCACTCGCATCCTACTCATCTAATTACCCACTGCATAAAATCATCAGTTATTTTAACACATTTTAGGCGTTTGTATATACTATTTATAAAACAACTTTTATAAAGGGAGGATTCATATGCCTACAGCGTTACAAGAAGAAGTCGAAGAAGCACGGGAAACATATGTCAGTCGTATCATCTTAGTTGGAGGATCGACTTTATTTTTAGTAGGCGGGGTTATTTCAGCAATTTCAGCTTTTAAAGCTTATAATCGTTTGGAGAATACGCCGCCTTCTACAGATAATTCATAGATATTTTATAAAATAAAACGTCGCCTCCAATATGAAGAGACGACGTTTTATTATTCATATATATGACACTAAAAGTATCGGTAGATTCCCTACTCCATTTTTTAAGCTTACTTCACCACAAACCGCGTCTGACTACACCCATCCTTCTGCTTCGTTACTTCTAATACAGCTGGCATTGCGTTTTTCAATTCTTGTACGTGTGAAATGACACCGATAAATCGGCCTGATTTTTGTAAGTCAATTAAAGCATCTACTGCTTTCGTTAATGATTCTTCATCTAATGAACCGAACCCTTCATCGATGAACATCGTTTCGATGGAAATACCACCTTCATATGCTTGAATGACATCTGCCATCCCTAGCGCTAGGCAAAGTGATGCGTTAAATTTCTCTCCGCCGGAAAGTGTTTTTACATCGCGTGTTTGGCCAGTGTATGCATCGTATACATCTAAGCCTAATCCACTTTGACGGTTTCTTTTTTCAACTCGTTCACTTCGTTTTAAATAAAATTGTCCATTTGATAATTTACGTAGTCGTTCGTTTGCGATTTGAACGATTTGTTCTAAATACTCAATTAAAATGTAACGTTCAAATGATATACGGCTCTCGTTATCACCTTTCATTACTTCATATAAGTCAACAAGTTCTTGGAAGGCTTTTTCTTCCTCGTGAATTTGTTCGTCAATACTTCTAATGTTTTCATGTAAATCAGAAATATATGTTACTGCATTTTGCGCACGTTGACGTTTTTCTTTAATTATATCGAGATTAATTTCTAGTTCTTTTATGTGTTCACCTAAAGATGTAATATCCATATACTCTTTATCTTTTAATTCTGAGTTTAGCTCTTCAATTTGTTTTGCAAGCACTTCAAGAGATGAATAATAACCTTGAATTTCTTTCTGTAACATCTCCATCTCGGCATCGCTTAATTTGGCTTCTTTATACGTGAATTGATCTGTAAATCCGCTTTGTTCTAGCTCTTTCATAAAGCGTGCGAAAGTCTCTTCTTTCTTCAATTTTGCACTTTCAAATTGATTAGAAGCACCTTTCTGTTCTGCTTGAATACGTATATTTTCATTTTGCCAATGTTGATACGCTTCCTGCACTTTCTTCCATTCGTCCTCCATTAACCTAAGTTCGTGCATAGCTTGGTCAAACTGTGCTTTCCAAGCTTGTACTGTTTGCAAGTTTTCTGGAATATTTCGTTTATCATGTTCATATGACGTACGAAGTTGCATGCACTCCATTTCTGTACGGTGCTGCATTATTTCTACTTCCCGTTTTTGTTTCTGAAGTTCTTCTATTCTTTCTTCTACGCTTTTCATGTTCGCAGCAATCTGCTTACGTGTTTCTTCACTTGCTTTTAACGTATTAACGTCTGCTGCTAATTGTTTTCCTTTTTGAACAAGTACACTATATGTTTCAACTAATTTTTCGGAGTTATAGCCACGCTTCACAACTTCTTCTATCACTTGTTCATATTGTAGTCGATAAAAATTCCATTTCTCCTCTACTTGCACATGTAATTTTTCAGCAATGTTCTTCTTATCTCTTAAATCGTTTAACTCTTTTTCATCGATCGCATTACTTTGCTCTGTAGCTTTTTGCGGATGATTCGTACTACCACATACCGGACAAGATGCACCGTCATGTAAATGAAGAGCTAATATACCAGCTTGTTCACTTAACCAACGGCGCTCCATGTTTTCATATGCACGAACTACCACGTGCATTTTATTATTTGCCACTTCTTTTTCTTGCTCGAATTTTTGTTTTTCTTGCCAAACATCATACGCTTGCTTTAAAACTTTTGCATCTTCTCGCATATTCGTTAGTTCTTCTACTTTAGCTACATATTGCTCAAGTGCTTGTTCTAATTGCTGCAATTCATCAGACATTCTCTGTTTTTGGCTTGTATGCTCTTCTAGTTGTTGATCCAACTTTTGCATACTTTCTTTTAATTTCCCTATTTGAATTTCGGCATTTTGTAAATTCAGCTTTCTCTCAGCTAATGATTCAATGATTGCTTGTAACTCTTCTAATCTTTGAACAAGTTTTTTAGCCTCTTCTCGTTCAGCTTCTTTATTCTTTACTACTTCATACTTCTCCTGAGCAAGTTCAAAGCTGTTCATTATCTGTTCTTGTTTGACGATTATCTGTTTTAACAAACTTTCAGCTTTCTGCTCATTTTGCATCGCTTCTTCATACCATTGTTCAAATGGTAATAAGCGCTTTGCTTGTTCCGCACGTTTAAAGGATTTTTCTTTCCTTTCAATTGCTGCACGGTTCTCTTGTAAAGTGTTATATTTCTCATTCTTTTGTTGTAAATCTATAAATTTCTCATTTACAGATTTTGCTGCATGAAAACGTGTTTCTGCATCCTTTAATTGCTTCGTTTGAACATCTTGTTCTACTTGTAATTGCTCAACCTCTGCCTTATACACTGTTGTTTCTTGTTCTAACGCTTCTACTACTTGATGCGTATTTACATGTTCTTGTGCCGCTAATGTCTCTAATAATGCTCCATCACGGATTGGTAATTTAAAAACATTACGGAAATAGAGCTCTCTCTCTTTTTGTTTTTCTTGTAAAACATCTTTCCATTGTTTTCTCTTTTGATCAAGTAACTCACGCATTAATTTATAACGATCCGTTTTAAAAATACGACGTAAAATCTCTTCTTTGTTTTCCGTCTCAGATGTTAATAGTTTTCGGAATTCACCTTGTGGTAACATAACAATTTGACTAAATTGATGTTTACTTAACCCAATTAAATCTTCCACTTTTTTGTTTACGTCTGTTACATGAAAACGATCGACGGCTGGAACGTTTTCTCCATCAATAACTTCATATAATTCTACTGCATGTCCTGTAATGGTCTTATTCCCTTGTTTTTTATGTCCAAGTTGTCTTTTTATTTCATAGCGTTTCCCTTTTAATTGAAAGGTTAGTTCTACACTTGTATAAACATCATCATCAGCAAATTGACTTCGAAGCATGCTCGTATCACTACGTTCTTCTCCACTAGCCTCACCATATAACACATAACAAATCGCATCAAAAATCGTTGTTTTTCCAGCTCCCGTATTCCCAGAAATAGCGAAAATACGATGTTCTCCAAGATCTTCAAAATCGATTACTTCTTTCTGTTTATATGGCCCGAATGCTGTCATAATAAGCTGAATCGGTCTCATCCTCGTTCACCTTCCCGTTCTTGCACTGTTTGTAATACATCTATAAATAGACGTTCTTTCTCTTCTGATAAATCTAACCCTTTCATTTCTTTATAGAAAGCCTTTAAAAGAGATAAATCATCCGTTTTATGTCTTGAAACCGTTACTTCATTTGTATCTGTGAGTTCTCGCCTTTGCATCGCTCTTTCAACGTGCATTGCATTTGGATATACAGATCGTATTTTCTCCATTGGCTGTAAGACAGGGTTTTCATCTAATAATTTTACAAATACGTAATCTTCACTTACTGGGTGCTGTAATAATTCATCTATTTTCGCTTCTACTGTTCGCATTTTACGACGTGGTGAAAGTAACCTTTTTTCAATTGCTACTTCACCAGTTTCATTCAGTTCTACAATGTAATAACCTTTTTTATGTTTCTCTTCAGAAATTGAATAGGCAAGTGGTGAACCTGAATATCTAATGGTCTCATTACGTACGAAATGCGCTTGATGTAAATGTCCAAGCGCTGTGTAATGAAACTTATCAAAATAATGACTATTTACATATTCAGCACCACCAATTGAAAGTGGTCGTTCTGCATCACTTGTATTCTCCTCCGCTTCTCCTGAAGAAGTTACAAATGCATGTCCAACAAATACATGTCTAGCTTCTTTATCCATTGTTTCAGAGAGCTCATTCATAAAAATGCGCATCGCATCATCATGAGAACGTACATCTTCATTTTTCAACACGTGTCTAACTATGCTTGGGTCTGCATACGGTATTAGATGGAAGTGAACCTCTCCATATTCATCATTTAGTACAACAGGTTCATACGGGAATTGAAATTGGCCTGCAATATGTAATCCCTGTTTTTTCATTAAACTACTCCCAAAATGGATACGATCCGGACTATCATGATTACCAGCTACTGCAATAACTGGTGTTTGTAAATCAATAACTATTTTTTGCAGCACATCATTTAATAAGTCTACTGCTTCTGTAGGTGGAATTGCTCGGTCATATAAATCCCCTGCAATAATTACAGCATCTGGTTTTTCTTCTTCAACAGCCTGTACAAACTGATCTAATACAATCTTTTGGTCTTCAGTCATATACACGCCATGAACAAGCTTACCTAAATGCCAATCCGCTGTATGAAATAACTTCATATTTTTCTACTCCTTTTAATTTACTGATTTTAGTGAAACGAGTTGATAGTTTATTGTAGTTTTTCCGTTCTCCCACTCTAGCTTCAATATCGTTGCACTTCCAATTCTTTCTTCATTTGATTTATATAAAGGCAATATTTCTTGAATTGTAAATAAGTGATAACCATCCAATATTAATTGAAATATATTTTCTTCAATATGTAATCTTACTTCTTTTTCATTTGAAATAATTTTTGTGTGCATCTCAAATTTCATGATAGATACAACCCCTTTTTATAATCTCTACATTTTAATAGTATAGTGGCTATGCAAGATTGACAAGTACATACACAGCAAAGTACACACTTTTCTATTGTTATATGTTTTATGTATTTTATATAAAATACGGTATGTGAAATTTTATATTTTCTCCAAAATAAAAATGCCTATTGTGACATCTTTATTTTTGTATAAAGTCTTTCATTACATAATATAAAACGGTAATTAAAACGATTGCGACGAAAAATGAGAACACTGCGACAATGTACCCATCTTTATTTAATAAAATACAGAATGAAATAGATATTATAAAAATCGGAAATACGAGACGTACTTTATCCTTCACTTCTTCTGTCGTATCTGTATGATGAAAATACTGCGTTATCCCTATCATTAAAGAAGACAAAATAATAACCGACAATAGTAAAGGTCCTGGCATTCCGATTTCTCCTTTCTCTATTTCTAATTCAGTGTAAAATTTTTTATTACAATTGTACGATTCATTTTTTCTTCAAACACTCTTTTTAGAATTGATAATGAACAATTCACACCTATATAATAGCGCTTTTATCATTATAACTTCAAATAATTACACTTACAGTAATGTTGTAATATTCCCCCTCAGTCTCTGAAATCCTGCAAAGATAACTCGTCAAAATATGCGGTGACCAAATTAATATTTACCGTCAACTTTTGACAAAATTTATAAAGGACATTTCAGTACATATCAAGAATTAAGAATAAGAAGATATGTAAAGGAGGATGCATTATGACTGAACACGTTTTATTTTCTGTTAGTGAAAACGGCGTTGCAACAATTACTTTAAACCGTCCAAAAGCACTTAATTCTTTATCTTATGACATGTTACAACCTATCGGACAAAAACTTAAAGAGTGGGAACACGATGAGCGTATTGCACTTATCGTGTTAAAAGGAGCTGGCACAAAAGGTTTTTGTGCAGGTGGCGACATTAAAACTCTTTATGAAGCGCGTTCCAATGAAGTGGCATTGCAACATGCAGAACGTTTTTTTGAAGAAGAGTATGAAATTGATACATATATTTATCAATATACAAAACCGATTATTGCTTGTTTAGATGGAATTGTAATGGGCGGTGGTGTCGGTCTTACAAATGGTGCGAAGTATCGCATTGTAACTGAACGTACGAAATGGGCAATGCCAGAGATGAATATCGGCTTCTTCCCAGACGTCGGAGCTGCATATTTCTTAAATAAAGCACCTGGATATACAGGACGCTTCGTTGCTTTAACAGCATCTATTTTAAAAGCTTCTGACGTATTATTTATTAATGCTGCTGATTACTTTATGACATCTGATTCATTACCAGAGTTTCTTACTGAACTTGAAAGTGTAAATTGGCATAAAGAAGTTGATGTACATACTAATTTAAAAGAAGTTATTCGTACATTCGCAACTGCTCCAAACTTAGAAAGCGAGCTGACTCCTTCATTAGAAGTAATTAATTCACATTTTGCTTACGATACAATTGAAGAAATCATCCATTCATTGGAGAAAGATGAAAGCTCCTTTGCTCTAAAAACGAAAGAAACACTGTTATCAAAATCACCTATTTCACTAAAAGTAACATTAAAACAGTTTATTGATGGACAAGATAAATCCGTTGAAGAATGTTTCGCTACGGACCTTATACTTGCTAAAAACTTCATGAGACATGAAGATTTCTTCGAAGGAGTACGCTCCGTTGTCGTTGATAAAGATCAAAATCCGAATTATAAATATAAACAGTTAATTGACGTTTCAGAAGAAGATGTGAATCGTTTCTTTAATTTACTTAATGCATAATATGAAACTGTAATGAGTGGGTGCTTTGTTCATCCCCCACCTAACTTCTTTGCTCCAGTTAAATCTTGTGCGGTGGAAATCTTACTACTCGCAAATAGCGGGATAAAATCGAGGCTATATAGTAGTGTAATTACAGCTACTATATAGCCTTTTTTATTTAATAATTTTTAATAAAATGTAATTTTATTAAATCCATTTTTGTGCTACACTGATTTTAATCAAATATTCTAAAAATAAAAAGGAGGGGCGGCTATGATAGAAAATTATCTTCTTTTCATCATTATGTCTATTTGCCTTATCATTTTACCTGGTCCAGATACAGCAATGGCTACGAAAAACACATTGGTTGCTGGTAAAATCGGTGGAGTGAAAACAGTGTTTGGTACATGTATTGCACTATTAATTCATACTTTAGCTGCTGTAATTGGTCTTTCTGCACTTATTGTAAAGTCAGCTCTTTTATTTTCTATTTTCAAGTACGTTGGGGCTCTCTATTTAATATATATCGGTATTAAAGCCCTTTTAGCAGTAAGAAACAAAGAAAACTTAGATACAAATGATCTATCTTTGAATAATGAAAACGAACATACTTCTTGCTTTCGCCAAGGATTTCTTACAAATTTATTAAATCCTAAAGTTGCAGTCTTCTTTTTAACTTTTTTACCGCAATTTTTAAATCCAAATCATAATACATTTATTCAACTTCTTGTAATGGGCCTTACTTACCTCGTTTTAACAGTCATTTGGTTTGCATTTTATATATTTTTAATTGATAAAATTAGTGCTTTTATGAAAAAACCAAAGACGCAACGTTATATTCAAGGGCTAACAGGAGTCGTCCTAATTGGATTTGGTATTAAACTAGCTTTTGAAAAAAATAATTAACAAGATGAAAACCACCACCACTATTAATAGTGGTGGTGGTTTTCATTTAATAGCTGATTTGGCTGTTTACTCTATATTAAAACCAGCGCTCAGTTACAACTTTTTTACGTGTATAGAATTGAACGCCATCTGTACCATTTGTACCTAAATCACCAAAGAATGAAGCTTTATTTCCTGCAAATGCGAAGAATGCCATTGGTGCTGGAACGTTTACATTTACACCGATCATACCAGCATCGATGTTATCACGGAATGTTTGTGCATGTTTACCATTTGACGTATAAATAACCGCACCGTTTGCAAATTTAGATTGATTTGTTAGTTTAATACCTTCTTCTAAATCTTTAACACGTACAATGCTTAATACTGGAGCAAAAATTTCATCTTGCCAAATTTTCATTTCTTGATTCACGCCATCAAAGATTGTCGCACCTACAAAGTAACCTTCTCCAACTTCTTCATTAATTTTACGGCCATCTACTAATAAAGTTGCCCCATCTGCTACACCGCTATTAATATAGCCTAAAACGCGCTCTTTATGAGATTCACGGATTAATGGTCCAACATAGTTATCTTCGTTAAAGCCATCGCCTACTTTTAATTTTTTCGTTTCTGCTACTAATACATCAATGAATTCATCAGCAATTTCATCCACTACTGCTACTACTGAGCATGCCATACAGCGCTCTCCACTACTTGCAAATGCAGATCCAATTACACCTTGTACTGTTTTCTCAAGATTGCAATCTGGCATTACAATCGCATGGTTTTTCGCACCTGCTAACGCTTGTACACGTTTTCCGTGTTTTGTACCTGTTTCATATACGTAACGAGCTACCGGCTCAGATCCAACGAACGAAACAGCTTGAATATCTTTATTTTCTAAAATGCTATTTACAACATCTTTTCCGCCTTGTACTAAATTTAATACGCCTTTTGGGAAACCTGCTTCATAGAATAATTCTACAAGTCGCTCCGCTAAAAGTGGCGTTCTTTCCGATGTTTTTAATACGAATGTATTACCGCAAGCAATTGCAAGTGGGAACATCCATAATGGAATCATCATTGGGAAGTTGAACGGTGTAATACCAGCAACAACTCCGATTGGGTAGCGCCAAATTGATCCATCAATTCCGCTAGCAATATTCGGAAGCGCTTGTCCCATCATTAAATTAGGTGCCGATGTTGCAAGTTCTACCGCTTCAATACCACGCTGTACTTCACCTGTTGCATCCGTTAGCGTCTTACCATTTTCTAGCGTAATGATTTTTGCAAGCTCATCTTTGTTTTCTTGTAATAGCTGTAAATATTTATATAAATTTCTTGAACGATTCGGAACTGGTACTTTAGACCATGTTTCGAATGCTGCTTTTGCCGCTTCAACAGCTTTTTCAACATCCTCTTTTGGAGATAGTGGAACGTAAGCGATAATTTTTCCAGTCGCTGGATTTGGAACTGCTTCTACTTCCGTACCTGTCGATTCAACCCACTCACCGTTAATGTGATTTCTCACTCGTTTAATTTCAGTTGTAATCATTGTATTCTCTCCTTTGTATAATTTATTTTTGATTAGAAATTAATTGCTCGCTAACTTTCTTATATAAAGCAGCCATATCGTTTTCACCATATCCAGCTTGACTCGCTTCGTCATATACATTTAATAACATTTCGCTTACCGGTAAATGGAGTTCGCTTTCCTTAGCTAAGTCAACTGCAAACCCTAAATCTTTCTTCAATAAGTTCACAGTAAATCCTGGCTCGTAGTTTTCAGGTGCTATAAAACTTTTAAAATTACGTTCATAAATTCTGCTTTGGCCGTAACTTACATTTAAAATATCAAACATTTTATCTAAATCCATATTGTTCTTTTTCGCTAATGTTAAAGCCTCACTTACACCAGCTGTATAAAAACCAATTAATAAGTTATTAATTAACTTAACAGTTGTACCACTATCAATCTGCTCACTAACATGGAAAATGTTCGCGCCTAGAACGCCCATGATAGATTCCGTTTTCTCATATACCTCTTTTGATCCACCAACCATAAACGTTAATGTACGATTTTCGGCTCCAATTACACCGCCGCTCACAGGTGCTGCTAAAAAGTTTACTTTCTTTTCCTTTGCAGCTTCCTCTAATTGTTTGTTTAACTGCGGCGATACCGTACTTGTATCAATGAAAACTACATTCGAGTGACCATTTTCAAATAATCCTTCTGCTCCAAAATATACCGCTTCAACAGCGCGAGGTGAAGGTAAACTTGTAAAAACTACATCACATGTTTCTGCTAGTTTTGAGATTGATAGACCGATAATTCCGCCTTCTTTTTCAAAGGACGCTTCTGCCTCTTTATTTAAGTCCACGCCATATACTGTGTAACCTGATTTAGCTAGATTTTTTGACATCGGAAGACCCATGTTACCTAAACCGATAAAACCAATCTTTTTCATATCGCTTTCCTCCTATTTACACAATATATTTCCCGCGATTTATAATAGCTTTCGCAATTTCTCTCTTCTTCGTAAATACGTTCGTGTATAAAGGTACTAATAATTGACGGATTTCAGCTAAAATCACATGTCTATCTTGTTCTTCTGTGACAGCCGCCGAAAGTACAGAAATCGCTGCTTCTTCTACTTTACGGTATCCTTCTTCACAAATAACATCCGTTATGAGTTGCTTCGTACGTTCTTTTTCCTCACCATTTTTACTTACCGCTTTTCTCGTACGTAAAAACGCTGATTCCATGACGTACACGTCCGTCAACATATTTGAAATTACACGTGAATATTCTTGTTCTTGGTCGATTTTTAGACCTGGAGTTTTAGAGAGCGTTTTCAAAGATTGTTTCAACAATTTTTTCGCTAATAAAATGTAACGATGGTTTCTTTCGACATTTGCTACATCACTTTCTACTTCAGTATCTTCTAATTGTTCGATTTGCTTCATTAACATTTTGGCAACTGTTAATCTATTAATTTCATTCGTTCCTTCAAAAATACGACTAATTCTAGCATCACGATATAATCGTTCTACCTCATACTCTTGCATATAACCATAACCACCATGAATTTGTACAGCTTCATCTACGATATAAGCAAGTGTTTCAGAAGCGTTCACTTTATTAAGTGCACATTCAATTGCAAATTGGGACATTTTCTTCATAAGATCTTCATCGCTCTCATGAATTGCTTCATCGATTACACCTGCTGTACGATAAGCTGCACTTTCTGCTCCATATGTAGCAATGATCATATTTGCAATTTTTTCTTGAATCATCGTAAAGTCTACTAATTCCGTTTGGAACTGTTTTCGCTCTTTTCCATATTGAACCGACAAACCAATTGCTTGTTTTGCTGTTCCAATATTTCCAAAAGCAAGTTTAAGTCTTGCAAAGTTAAGAATATTAAGGGCTACGTGATGCCCTTTCCCAACTTCCCCTAAAACATTTTCAGCAGGGATGACAACATCTTCTAAAATAAGAGTCGCTGTTGAAGAACCTTTAATCCCCATTTTCTTTTCTTCTAATCCAATAGATACACCTTCACATGTTCTTTCGACAATAAACGCTGTCATTCCTTTATTTGTCTTCGCAAAAACAACGTATACATCTGCCATATGAGCATTTGTAATCCATTGCTTCTCACCATTTAACTTCCAAGCTGTTCCCTCTTCATTCAATACGGCGCTTGTTTTTGCACTTAATGCATCCGAACCAGCATTTGGCTCAGTTAAAGCATAAGCACCAATCCATTCTCCCGATGCGATTTTCGGTAAATATTTTTCTTTCTGTTCTTTCGTTCCATAATATATGTAAGGCAATGTACCGACACCAGCGTGTATATTAAAAGAAACGCTAAACGCACCAGCGTAACCCATTTTCTCTGCTACAAGACCTGAGACAGCCTTTCCTAACTCGAACCCGCCATAATCTTCTGGTACCTCAATGCCTAATAATCCAAGTTCCCCAGCTTTCTCAAATAATTGACGAGAAACTTTATAGTTATGTTGTTCAATATTCTCCATTTGTGGAACAATTTCTTGTTTAACGAATTGTTCTGTCGTTTTTGCGATTAAATCTTCATCACCTGAAAAATCTTCTGGTGTAAAGTAAGTATGATTTATATCTTTATTGAGTGAAAAAAATTCATCCCATGGTAACTTCGTTTTCTCCATATGTATCCCCCTATCATTCGGCTTTCATAGCTTTTTGCTTATGCTCGTCTACGATGAGTGGAATATCTTTTTTGAAAATAGAAGGCGATGATTTTTCACATCAAGCATTTTATTTTGCCAAAGATGTATTTTCATCGCCTTCGCTGCTTTATCTATTGATCTTCTGATAATACTGTTTTTGCAATACCAGTATCTAACTCTTCAAAGTCATGATATGAAATTGTTTCGTATAATTCACTTCTCGTTTGCATATTAGAAAGTGCATCTTTTTGAGAACCTGTTTCTTTAATTAAAGTAAACACATTTTCATACGCTTTCGCTGCAACGCGAAGTGAAGTTACAGGATAAATAACCATTTGGAAGCCCATATTCGCAAATTCCTCTGCACTATAATATGGAGTTTTTCCGAATTCAGTCATATTCGCAAGTAAAGGTGCATTTACCTTGCTATTAAATAGACGGAATTCTTCCTCTGATTGAAGCGCTTCAGGGAAAATTGCATCTGCACCTGCTTTTACATATGCATTTGCTCTTTCAATTGCTTCATCTAATCCTTCAACGCCGCGAGCATCAGTACGTGCTACAATGTATAAGCTCGGTGCAACTTCTTTAATCGCTTTAATTTTTTGAACCAATTCTTCTGTAGTAACAAGTTTCTTACCATTTAAATGTCCACATTTTTTTGGTAATTGCTGATCTTCAATTTGGACAGCTGCTACTTTCGCTTCCACCATTTCTACAGCTGTTCTCGCTACATTTAGTACACCACCAAATCCTGTATCAATGTCAACAAGAACAGGTAAGTCTGTAGCTCTTACTAAATCTCTTGCTCTCTCAGCCACTTCAGTAGACGTCACGATACCTAAATCTGGTAAGCCTTTACTTGCAGTATAAGCAGCTCCTGATAAATAAAGAGCTGAAAAACCTGTATTTTTTGCAACTAAAGCCGCCATTGCATCATGAGCACCTGGAATTTGCAAAATTTCATTTGCTTCTACTAAAGCTCGGAATCGATTCGCAAGCTCCTCTTGTGTTGACTGCTTTTTCACAACCCAAGCCATTCTAAATTCCCCCTATTATTAAATTAAGAATAGATCTACAAATTCATTTACATTCATATTTTCTAGCTTTTCTTCATTTAAACAAACTTCATGAATTTGTTCTTGTTGCTTACTAGAATAATGACCTGCCATATTTGCAGTGAATTTTTGAACAACTTTTGGAATTGCTTCGTCTCTACGGAAACGGTGACCAAGTGGATATTCACATTCCACATTTTCTGTTACTGTGCCATCTTTAAAGTGAACTTGAACAGCGTTGGCGATTGAGCGCTTGTTCGGGTCAAGGTAATCTAAACTGTACTGTTTGTTTTCAACAACAACCAT
Organism: Bacillus sp. MYb78; assembly: GCF_002975115.1. NCBI lineage: Bacteria > Bacillati > Bacillota > Bacilli > Caryophanales > Bacillaceae > Bacillus > Bacillus sp. MYb78. The sequence continues at coordinate 62,002 of NZ_PCOB01000012.1, read as the reverse complement.
CTTATTACGTAATTCGTCTACACGTGGATCGTTTGCTACTGCATCTTCATAATCGTCTGCAACGATATCTCCTTTTAATAAACCAATTGCCGTAATGTATTGTAAGCAATGATCACGATCAGCTGGGTTATTTAATGGACCTTCTTTATCAATAATACGAATTGCTGATTCATGAGTTGTAATTGTAATGCGGTCAATTTCATCCAATCTCTCTTTAATTTCCGGATTCAACTTCACTGCACATTCTGCAGCTGTTTGTGCATGGAATTCTGCTGGATATGACACTTTAAATAATACATTTTCCATTACATATGACTCTAGTGGTCTTGCTAATTTTAATTCTTGTTTATTGAATAATACATCTTGGAATCCCCATCCTGGCGCAGATAATGCTGTTGGATAACCCATTTCACCTTTTAGAGCAGTCATTGCAAGATGAACACCGCGGCTCGTTGCGTCACCTGCAGCCCATGATTTACGTGAGCCTGTATTTGGAGCATGACGATATGTACGAAGACTAGAATTATCAATCCACGCATGTGATAATGCATTAAAGATTTCTTCACGTGTTCCGCCAAGCATTTTCGCAACTACTGCAGTTGTTGCTACTTTTACATATAATACATGGTCAAGACCAACTCTGTTTAAGCTGTTTTCTAAAGCCAGCACGCCTTGAATTTCATGTGCTTTAATCATCATTTCTAATACTTCACGTACTTTTAAAGCTTCTTTTCCTTCTGAAATACGAACACGGCTAATATAATCTGCGACCGCTAAAATTCCGCCTAGGTTATCAGATGGATGTCCCCACTCTGCTGCAAGCCAAGTATCGTTATAGTCTAACCAACGGATCATACATCCGATATTAAATGCACCTTTTACTGGATCTAGTACATAAGACGTACCTGGTACACGTGTACCATTTGGCACGACTGTTCCTGGCACAACTGGTCCTAGTAATTTCGTACATTCTGGATATTGTAATGCTAAAATTCCACATCCAAGTGTATCAAGTAATACGTAACGAGCTGTACTGAATGCTTCTGCACTAGTAACCTCTTTATTTAATACATAATCCGTAATCTCTTCTAATAATGCATCTTTTTGCTTAATTTCATTTGTTTTAATCATGCTATCCTTCCCTTTCTGTCGAAAATTCGTTATTATTAATGATGGGTGTCGGTCAAACACCCATCTGGCGGGCGGTGCTAACAACTCCCCAGTTGTTCTTATTTACTAAGTACATGTCGCTCGCCAATATAATTTACACGCGGACGGAACAAACGATTATTTGCATGTTGCTCAATAACGTGCGCACATAATCCCACTGTTCTAGAGCTAAAGAAGATAGGTGTGTAAAGTTGAATTGGAATACCTAGCATCCAATATACTGGAGCTGCATAATAATCAAGATTTGGATAAATTCCTTTTTCTTTTTCCATAATCTTTTCTCCAGCTTCACACATTTCATATAGTGTATAATCACCTTTTACATCACATAACTGTTTTAAAGCTTCCTTCATCATAAGTGCTCTTGGATCCATCTTCTTCATATAAACACGGTGTCCAAAGCCCATAATTTTTTCTTTGTTATATAATTTCTTCTGTAATAACTCTTCAAATTTCTCAACATTACCAGCTTCTAAAAGCATGTACATAACCGCTTCATTTGCACCGCCATGTAAACTTCCTTTTAAAGATGCAACTGCACCTGTTAAAGCACCGTATAAATCTGATTGTGTTGATGCAATAACGCGAGCTGTAAATGTAGAGTTTGGCATTTCATGCTCACTATATAAAACAAGGGAACGATCAAAGATCTTTTCCTCAAGTTCAGTTGGTTTTTTACCAGTTAACATATAGAAGAAATTCGCACTATAAGATAATTCTTTAAGAGGTTCAATTGGCTCCTCATTATTTAAAATATGATAGCTATTCGCTACAATGTTTGGCACTTTACTTAACAGCTTGTACCCTCGGCTTTTATTCACTTCTAACGAGCGGTTTTCGATATCATTATCGTAACCAGCTAACGCTGACACACCTGTACGTAATCCATCCATGGGATGCGTCTCTTTAGGCAATGCCTTTAGTACGTTGAATACACCTTCTGGTACTGCATATTCTTCTTTTAATTTCTTTTCAAGTGTTGCTTTTTCATCTTCATTCGGTAGGTGTTCCTCCAATAAAAGGTGCACAATGTCTAAATACTCTTTTGTTTTTGAGAGTTCGATTAAGTCATACCCTTGAATTACAATTTCACCTTTTACTGTGTCAAGAAACGAGATTTTCGTCTCCGCTGCCACTATACCATCTAATCCCGGGGAAAATTTTTCTTCAGCTTTCATCATTATTTCCTCCAATCCTAATAGATCTTCGTGCACATAACTGTAAGCCTTTACAATATTGTGAAACTACATTTCTATTTCAATGTATCAGAGTTTTTAGAAGATTTCAATTTATTTTATAATGATAAGTTTCCTACACTTTTCTTACTGTAACAATACAATTTTTTGAAAATAATTCTTATATTTTATAAAGAAAGAATAGACTTCTTTGCGTATTTTCAAAAACAAGATATAAAGATTTTTCATATAACACCGCCAAATATACAATTATTCTAATTTTATTTGAGAAATAAAAAAACGAGCTGTACATAAATACAGCTCGTTACTATATGATATTTATTTCACTATCTCTTAAATATAATTTTTATATAAAACTTATTCATTTTTAATAAAGTTATTATTTTACATAATTAAATTGAATTTCTTCCATCTCCTCATGATAACTTACAAATAAATCATAGTTTTGAAAATACCAAAGATCATCAGAATCTACAAAAAATATAATACCTTCCTTCTCAACTGACACTATTTCCCCCTCTGGTTTCTCAGCAACAACCCCTAAAGAATATCCGGGCTGAATTGAACTATCCCCTCCGTACCTTACAGTAAAACGTACAGATTCACCGTGCTTTATACGTAATTCTTCCTGGAACCATTGCAGAGCTTTACGATCAATTGAAATTTTCATCTTTATTCCTCCAGTTTACGCAAACTCTTTTTTTCCTAATCGTTGTTTTACAAAGAAGACGAAAATAATTAAGGCTATTAATGCCGAAATTGCACTCCCTGAAAATAAAATACGATAACCAAACATTTGTGAAACAACTCCAAGTAAAATAGCACCTAACCCGATTCCTAAATCAAACGCTGTAAAAAATGAAGCATTTGCAACTCCTCTTTTACTCGGATCAACAATTGTAAGCATTGCCGCTTGCAAAGCTGGCTGCGCTGATCCAAATCCAATACCGTATAATGTTGCTGCGATAATTACACCTAACAAACCATTTGAAATAGTTAAAACAACTATAGCTAAAATAGTAATACATAATGCTGGGAGTATGATGAATACTTCTCCATACTTATCTAATAGTTTCCCTGAAATTGGTCTTACAATTGTTAATGCAATTGCATATACAAGAAAGAAAGTTCCCGGGTTTACATGAATTGATGATGCAAATAACGGTAAAAAGGTTGTTATTCCTCCATATGCAAACGATAAAAAGAATACTACAATCGTGATTGTTAATACGGATTTCTCAAATAGCTGAATTTTCCCTTTTTCTTTTTGTGGCGTAAATGGCATCTTCGTTATTAGTGATAATACGACTGCCATAAAAGATAACAACGTCGCTAATAAAAACAGACCATGAAATGAATAATTTTGCACAACCCATAATCCAATCATAGGTCCGATCGCCATTGCAATTGTCATCGCCATCCCGTACCAACCCATACCTTCACCGCGGCGTGAATCTGGAATAATATCCGTTATTGCTGTTCCAACAGCTGTTGTAGAAACAGCCCATGTTACTCCGTGAATAACACGTAAAACAGCTAAAAGGACAATAGTCGATGCTATATTATAGGAATACATCGTTAATCCAAAAAAGATGAGTCCGAAAATAATAAAGGATCTTCTACCATATTGATCTAACATTCCTCCAATAATCGGTCGTATTACAACAGCAGCTATTGTAAACATTCCCATCATGAGTCCAACTTGCGATTCATTGCCACCTATCTCTTTAATAAAGAGCGGGAGCGTTGGAACAAGTAAATAAAATCCTGTAAATAAAAATAACATTGCGAAAGTCATTTGAATAAATGATTTCGTCCATAATCGTTCCATAAAAATACCTCCATACACTCGTAAAATATTACGATTAACACCCTCATTGTACATTTTATTGATCTCTTTTCCCTCCGCAAATAGACGTATCTTTTCATATTAAATAGTCCACCATCAGCTTACATTAGTCTTAAGACTTTGTACGCATGTTTTAAACGAAAGTCCTATATATGTACCTTTATACGTGTGAAAAGAATATACTAATTTATTATCACAACTTAGGAGTGATTATTTTATGTGGGTATTATCATCAAGAGTAACTGTCACGGTTCCTTCGATACCCGAAATACATGCCCCCGCCGTTCATACAGCAAGTTCCGATGTCGGCATTGAACTTCCAGCAATTTGGCAACAATACCAATCACCAGGTCAAGCTACCCCTTCATTTTGGCATCATGGTGCCCATCCAAGTAGCACTACCTTTTATCACCCTAGCTACGCTCCACCACCTCAGGCTCAAGTCTTTTATCATTTCCCATCAATTTATTTTCAAAATTTTTATGGCACGTTTAACATTTAATAGCCATCACTGTATTCCCCCTACATTGCAATAAAGATTAACCTCACTCCAGTTTCAACATAAAAAGTCGAATTTCCTAAATAAGAAATTCGACTTTTTAAATTATTCCCCCCCAACTAAAGTAACCATTAAAGAAAGATATTTATTAAAGATTTGAATATAATTTTTACTTATTTAATACTTTATATGATTCATCACAGTTAGTCACTTTGCGGGATAACCAACACATACCATCTTTTGCAAATAGACTTTCCTCTCTTTACGTTAATTCACTCTTTTTCTTCTATCCAGCCCTTAACATTACATTTTCTGTAGCAAAATAAAAAAAGCACTTAAGATTGTAAATTCCTACAAATCTTAAGTGCTCTTTTGAAAACTTTTCTATAAATTTTTCTTATTGTCCATTATTGGCAGGAACCTCTCCTGCATTTCCACCATTATTTGGTTGTACTGTTGCAGGTGGGGTTGGAGTTCCTTGACCTCCATTATTATTCGCTGGAGGTGTCGTTCCTTGGCCTCCTCCGTTATTTGCTGGAGGTGTCGTTCCTTGGCCTCCTCCGTTATTCGCTGGAGGTGTCGTTCCTTGACCATTTCCGTTATTTTGTTCATTTTGTTTCTTTTCTTCTTCTTGTTTCTTTTGCTCTTCTAGTTTCTTTTGTTCTTCTTGCTTCTTAAGTTCCTCTTGTTTCTTTTGCTCTTCTTGTTTTTTCAGTTCTTCTTGTTTCTTTAATTCTTCTTGCTTTTTCTCTTCTTCAGTTTTTTGCTGTTGATCTTGTTTTGGTTGCTCCGTTGTATCCGGTACGCTAGTATTTGGCGATGAATCACGTTTTTCACCTTTTATACGTAGCTCACTACCTTCTTGAATAACGCTACTTGGCATTTTAAAGCGTGATTTATCTGTAGCCATTTCACTCATCATTTCTTTAAAGATCAACTGTGCAATTTTCGTATTTTTACTACTAATATACTCGTCTTTACCATCTTTCATATACCCTGTCCATACTGCCATCGTATATTGCGGTGTATATCCAGCAAACCAACTATCACGAGTTGCACTTTCTGGAATTTTATATTGAGCTAATTGTTTTGATGAGTAGTTTGTCGTACCCGTTTTACCAGCTACATCTAAAGATGCTATATTTGCAGATGTACCAGTACCTGATGTAACTACAGAACGAAGCATATCTGTAATCATATATGCTGTAGAATCTGTCATAACTTGTTTTGGTTTTTGTCCAAAACTTTGTGACTTACCATCTGGATAAACGACTTTCTTAACAAAATGCGGTTTCGTATATTTACCATCATTACCAAATGCCGCATAAGCGCCCGCTATTTCAGTTGGTGATACTTCATTTGTACCAATCGCTGTTGATTCAGTCGGTGCCGTATTAAATGTAATGCCTAATTTCTCAGAGAAGTCTTTTGATTTATTAATTCCAACTTCTTTCGCAGTCTTAATTGCTGGGATATTTCGTGACTTTTCTAATGCTACACGCATTGTAATAGGGCCCATATGACTTCTATCTGAATTTCGTACTTCTTGTCCCGTTGAATACTTAAATGGAGAGTCATCAATTTGATGGTAAGTAGCCCATTTTAAATATTCAATTGCAGGAGCGTAGTCGAAAATCGGCTTCATCGTTGAACCAGCTGCACGATCTAATTCAATTGCCATATTATGCCCTTTAAATACAGCTTTATTTTCTCCACGGCCACTACCTATAGCACGAACTTCTCCTGTTTTCGTATCCATAAATGTAAATGCACCTTGGAATTTATCGTTCGGATAATCAATGATATTATTATTTAAAATATTATCAGCAAGTTTCTGCGCTTTCGGATCTAACGTTGTATAAATTTCTAAACCATCAGAACCAATATTAGCATCTGGCAATTCTTTTTCTACTTCTTTCACAACTGCATCCATAAATGCAGGGTATGGCATTGTTTGTAGTTGAGTTGCAGGCTTGAGTCCCTTTTCTACGTCAACTTTTGATGCTTCTTCCATTTCCTGTTTTGTTATATATCCATGTCGATTCATTAAGTTTAGAACAACATTTCTTCTTTCTGTTGCTTTTTGAACATTTTCTTTTTTCGTTGGATCATAGTTATTCGGTGCTTTCGGTAAACCTGCCAGCATCGCAACTTCTGGTAATGTTAAGTCCTTCAATTCTTTACCATAGTAGTTTTGTGCTGCTGTTGCGATCCCATATGAACGGTTTCCTAAGTTAATTTTATTTAAGTACATCTCTAATATTTCATGTTTTGAATACTGTTGTTCTAGCTTATAAGCTAAATATATTTCTTGCGCCTTACGCTTTGGTGTTTTGTCCATTGATAAGAAGTAGTTTTTAATAACTTGCTGTGTTATCGTACTTCCACCTTGAGAACCGTAATCTCCCTTAAGACTTACTAGAACAGCACGCGCAGTACCTTTAAAATCTACTCCGCTATGCTCATAAAAACGTGAATCTTCTGTTGCTAAAAATGCATTTTCTACTAATTTAGGTATTTGCTCATACGTAACATTCGTCCTTTTTTCTTTTCCATATTCATATACCAAATCCCCGTTTTTATCATAAATTTTTGAGGATAACGGATTAACAAGTTTTGCTTTCTCAAGTTTTGGTGCATCCTTAATCATTACGAAAAAGGTAGCAACCCCCGCTACTAAACCAACAATACCAAGTAATAAACAAGTAATTAAAAACTTGCGAAAGAATGATGTTTTACCTTTTGGTTTTTGTGTTTTAGAAGCTGGTTGTTTTTTCTTTTTAACTTGTCGTCGTTCCTCTCGAGAACGATAATTTTCTGACATGTTACTTTCTCCTGCCTTTCAATTCTCCCGTTGATTTACTTAAAAATATTGAGGTCACTTTCTAAAATGCATTTGATTAAGAAAGTATATTGACCTGGAGCATTCAATATTTTCCCAATTCACAGATTATAAATTTTAGAATACTTCTTATACAAACTATTTTCACTTCTATTTTTCCTAATAACGCTGCCCCTTTAAGCATAGAATGTAAAAAGTGAATTTTTAATACCTCGTATAAATAATATACCTTTTTTTCAAATGGTCAATATTTTCTTATTTATAAATCAAAGGTGAAATAAAAATAGCACAACGATATGTACTTCGTGTGAACTTCCTTATAATTACGTATAACAAACATTTAATATATTGCATATAAGTATAATACCTCTTAAATTATAAGGATTTCAACATCACAACCTCAACATATACAAGAAATTATTAAAAATGAAAAGTGAGGAGTTGCGTAATGATGAAGCTATCTCCCGTGATTTCAAAAAATATAGTTGCTGTTGGCTATAATCCTTTTTCTATGATTTTGCGAATCCAATTAAAGAACGGTATGTACGATTTCTTTAATGTACCAGAAAGTATTTATACTGGCCTATTACATGCACAATCTAAAAGTTATTATCATAAAACTTATATTAAAAATTCTTTCCGCCACACAAAAATTTAAACTTAACACCCACTAAAAAAAGGAGGTTAATCCTCCTTTCTTTTAAAAACATTTCACAGATGAATTATCTTCGATTCCTCTTATTAATTTCATCATATGCTTGAATTTGTTTTTTCAAACGCCGATCAGCTTTTTTATCATGCACTACAAGAATTGCATGTATAACTCCTGGAACCCAAAATATTAATGTTAATATGAAATTTATTATTGCCTGAATTGGTTTTCCACAAAATAGTACAGCAACAGGTGGAAGAAAAATTGCTAATAAATACATCATCCCTTGAAAACTCCTTATTTTGTATTTTATATATCCCTTTTCAAAACATACGTAAAGAAACCTTATGATGTTGTTGTTACATAAATTTTCATTAAGTATATATAACATCTCTTACTTTATATATTCTATCTATAGGCAAAAAAACCTACTACTATTTTAATCTTAACGTACCTATAAAATTCATGTATCTCCTTCTATTTATATAAGTATTTCAACCTTTTCATTGTTTTCTAGCCTATTTTCTTCCTCTATTGCAGTTACTCCAATTGCAGAAATTAACGTTCCTATCGCTTGTATCCAAATACCAATGAGTGCAATTATTCTCTCATCCTTCTTATCAAAAATACTATCTTCATTTTCTCTCTCATCTTTCAATACATTTGAAACACCTTGATACGCTTGTAATCCAGCACCTAAACTTTGCATGGAGTTACCTAATATAATAATTTTCTGTAGTACATTTATATCCATCAAAGCTGCTTCTATTCCTAAAAAAGCACCGATCGATTGTAAACTGTTCCCTGTAATAATAAGATAATCATTTTCTTTCGATTGTTCATTTATATTAAAATATGTTCCTATTACATTTGATATATTCCCTAATGCTAATAGCTCAATTCCTATTTGATCAAGTAATTTACTTTGATTCTCTAAGCCTATATTTTGATTTTCTCTTTTTTCTTCCCCATCATCATAATTGCTCGCAATGATTTGTAATATATACCCGAGGGCTTGTAATGAGCTTCCTACAATAACAAGATCCGATTCAACTTTCTCTTCTCCAATAAATCCTCTTGTCGTTCCAATTGCAGCTGTAAGGTTCCCTCCTACTTGAAACCATGCCCCTGTAACTTTTAAACCGCTTGGATTCATTTTTATCACCTATTTAAATATTTTCTAAACCCTTCAAAATAAAGTGAAACTTTAATCAGTGGGGTTTTCTTCATCCCCCGCCTAAATTCTTTGCTTTCGCTGAATTTTGAGGTGGGGGTCTTACTGATCGGCAAATAGCGGAATAAATAAATTCCACCCTTAATCTTTTATTTTATTTTTCAAATGTAATTTTGTGAATGATATAATGTGCTACTAATATAAAAAGCACCTTAAAGGTGCTTTTTATATGCATGCTGGGCATGTCAATGAATCTCCATTTTTATCTATTGTTATATTCAATATATATTGAGTTGCTTTATGTGACCAAGTTTCAGGTGTAGGTGATTCATTTATATATTGTGGCGCACATGACTTCAGCATTGGAGTACTAATACTCCCTCCAGGATCTAAAGCAACTACAGCCATGCCATGAGGTAATTCCAGTGCCATAGATTTAGTGATACCTTCAATTGCAAATTTCGAGGCACAATATGGCGCAAGCTCAGCTTCACCTTCTCTCCCCCAACTAGAACTCATATTAATGATAATTCCTTCTTTCCTAGCTACCATTGTGGGAACAAACGCTCTTATTACATTTACTACACCATTCACGTTTACATTCATTACATTTTCGAATTCTTGAGCCGTAATTTTCCAAAGTTGTGCATTTTGATTTACAATCGATGCATTATTTACTATCATATCGGGAGCCGTATGTCTATTAAGTATATAATTTGCCCAGTTGTTAACTTGCTGAGAATCTGAAACATCAATTACTTGAAAATCATGTATTTTACTGTACTGTTTTTTTAGTTCTTCAATTTTATCTTTTGAACGTCCACAACCATATATGTTCCACCCTAATTCATCAAATCGGTCAACCATCGCACGTCCTAACCCTTGTGTCACACCTGTAATAATTACAGATTTACCAATTTCTTTTCTCTGCATTTCTCTCATCCTCCTTCCCTATATCTTACTCTCTTCATTTTTATTCAGCCATTTACTATAGTATCAACTCAACTCATACTTTAGTAATGGTTTTGATATTGCATACATAAATAAAAAAAGTAACCATCATGGTTACTTTTTGCTATATATCTAAAAATTCATTGTTTATTTCATTATCGTTTTTACATTTCAACTTCTCTTTTCCACATTTCTCACACTGGTAAATATAAACTACACCTAATGTACTTTTTTAAAATCCTCATTATCCTGCATCTTAATAAAAATATATTTATGTTTACAATGCGATTCACCCAAATAATTTTCAAACCACTTTTTCAACACAACACATTCCACCTTTATGATAGAACCTTTATTTAGCTGCCTTATTACATACTTTTATTTAAATATTCAATCTCATATTGCAATTTTTTAAATTGCTCAAAATGCATGGTAATAGATTGGCTACTACCATAATCAACATTTTGTTTCACTAATATAACACCCGTATCATGAAAAAGCGCTTCAAGTTCTTTCCTAATAGACACTTTCGCAATATGAGCTGTTTTAATTGCAGATAAAATTGCAATTTCATTAAACTTTAATTTTATTTCATTTGGACAAAATGCGTCTTCAACTAATATAACTTCATTACTATAAATTAGTGCAACAAGATTACTTGATTTGGCATCTGTTAAATCAACTTTTTTCATAATATCTTTCATTACATTTTGCCTCCTTTATTTTCGTATATATCAATTATACAAATTTTTTTAAAAAATTACTCAACTTTATTATATTAATTTTAACACACTTTTATTGAAATCCATGCTCCAAACGTTTTACTATTCCACAATTTTTATTATATGAACCATCTGGACTATAACTCCATATAGTAATGTTAACAACTTATTATAAAGCAGGTGAAAATTATGCCATCAGTTGTAGGGAATTTAGTTGTACAAAATAGTAATGGTTCATTTAACTTAGGTGATTTCTACAACGTTTCTCCAAAAGAAAATACGAAAGCTTATAATGGTTCTGGCGCATCAAACGTTGGTTTTGTTGTTAATACTTTTAGCGGTGTTAGCGCGACCAATACATTTGATTCTGACCTTGCAGATCAAAACCAAGTGGGTACAGCCTAATCTTATGTTCAACTTTTTGTATAGAAAATTTTAATTTGTCTATACTATAATCAGGCTGTTTGACAGCTCTTGTTGATTTTGGAGTACCCTATCTTTTTCTCCCTTTCCCTGGGGCTCAGCAGCTAGCACGAAGCTAGCTGCTTTTTCTTGTATTATTTGTCTCATAAATCAGAAATAAAAGAAGCTGTCATTTAATATTCAGCTTCTTTTACGTTATTTCAATAATATCCATAGCGTTAAATACGTAAGTTTTATAAAAGGCGTCTGTACAAATTACAATTTGTTTTACCGGATTGATATGTACAACAGTCATGTAGTTTGTTAGTATGTAACCATCTTCAAAATATGTTACCAATATTTCTTTCTCAGACAGTAATGACGTTAATAATTTATCAGAAATTCTCTCTTTTGCTTCGTTTGTTAAAAGCGGTTTTTGTACTTTTAATTTCTCTCCAATAATCTTTCTCATATTTAAAAGTTGTTCGGATATTACTGTAAACGGAACCCACTCTCTTTCTTCTTTTTGTATCTTTACATCGTTCATTTTTATCTCCTTGATCATTTATACATTTATTTAGCCATACTATCCCTTAGTTATTTTTAATACGCACTAAACTCGGATTTACTTCTAAACTATAATTAGGTTACCTCTCAAAAGAACATTCGTTCTTATTATACACGAACTTACGTTCTTTTGAGAAGAGCCATACTTATTATTTTTTAACAAAAAACATAATTTTATTTATCTCCATACTTTTTCCTTTATCAAATAAACTTCTCATTTCTTATGTAAAATGCATATAACAACTAAAAGGCGACTTCACACAAAGTGAAATCGCCTTTTCTTAAAAAATATTTCAATGTTTATTTTTCTATCCTAACTAATGTTCTTTCTGGAATACATAATTCATCTATATTAAAATGATTTATTTTTAATTTCAATTCCCCTACTCGTTCCTTATCTTCATCACCAACCCAACAACTGAATAATTCGAAATAGTCTCCATCTTCCAAATAACCTTCCATAATCTTGCATAAAGTTAAAAGTTTTTCTTTCGCTTCTTTTTTTCCTTTACGTTTTGCCACTCGACAAGTTCAATTCCCCAACTAGTTGAAACCTCATATATGTAATTTTTTTGGAATTGATACTCTTGTACAATTTCAAGCATACTTTCATCTGCAAAACATGGTCCAAAAACAATTACATCATTAGAATCGGGCTCCGTTAACGGAATTTCTACATTACAGCCTATGTAACTTGCTAAACTCATTTTATACTCCTCCAATATTCGTATAAAAAATACTTCATAGTATATTTATTTACTCAAATATAAAATCCCTGCCTAAACAAAAAAGTTTTAAATTTTTTCGTTTATTAACCATCTATAACTGAACACATATACTATGATGAACGAACTCACAAAGCATAAGAAAAGAGAGCATTTACAACACTCTCTTTTCTTACATACTCTATGAAACTTTACAAAACTGAATCAGTGATTTTTATTATTATATTTCATTACATATACTTAGGTTGTACTATTATATGTAACTCTCTCTCTGTATCCGCTTTTTTCGGATGACGAAAATAATTAAGTTCGTACTTTAACACTTTATACTCAACAATTCCGATTTTAATCCCCTTCGTTTCTTTTAATATAGCTAATAAATCACTTACATTTTCATCATATGACTCAAAAATTTTCGCGCCGCCCTCTCCTTGAAAGATTACTTTCATATATTCTCCCCACCTTAATTTATTGATGTGGTAAATGACGCGTTTAATACGATTCATTATTTATCCTAAAATTTTCACACCAAAAAGAACATCCTTTCCATTCGAATGCTCAGCTTTTTACTAATTATCCATATTAAATATTTATTCAAAAACATTATATGTATTATTTTTTAAATTATGTTCGATATCCATTATTAAAGAATAAATATATGTAACAAACTTGCATAATGAAAATCGTATAATATCCACTTTCGTTGAAATAGTTATAGCACCTTTAACTATCATCCATTATTTTCCATTGTAATTCTTAATATTTAAATGTAATATTGTATTGTCTTACTATCTATTTATAACTCACACACTAATTAGAAAAGGGAACTCTATATGAGTTCCCTTTTCTAATTATGATTACAATCATTATTTCTTTTCTAGAAATTTAAATGTATCTTTAAATTCTTTATTATTCACTTTAATATCAGCATCTTTCAATAAATCATTGACTACTTGTTGTTTCCATTTACCTGTCGTATCTTGTAGTCTTTGTTGTTCTAAATCTTTACGAATTTTTTCCTTTACTTCATCAAATGGCTTCAATTCTTTTTTATCCGTCACTTTAATAATATGGTAACCGTAAGTTGTTTTAACTGGATCACTTACTTGGCCTGCATCTAATTTATACGCAGCTTCCTCAAATTCTTTCACTGTTTGTCCAGGAGCAAAACCAGATATTTCCCCGCCCTGTTCCTTTGAACCAGTATCTTCTGAATACTGTTTTGCTAAGGCAGCAAAATCTTCACCATTATTTACTTTCTCCTTTACTTCTTTAGCTGTCTTTTCATCTTTCACTAAAATGTGACTTACTTTCATTTCTGGTTTATAGTTATCTTTCACATCTTTTTCTGTGACTGTTGCTTTAATCGCTTTCTCAAATGCAATTTCTGGCTTCATTTTTTCTTTTAATTCATCTTCATTTTTCAATCCAAGTTGTTCTAAAGTTGATTTAAAGTTCTCACCCATTTTATCTTTTGCTTCTTCTACTTTCTTTTTTGCTTCCTCATCCGAAACTTTATATTTATCTAACAATGCCTTACTTAACATCATTTGATATAAAGTACTTTCTCCATATTGTTGTCTTAATTCTTTACTTAATTCTTTCTCTGTAACATTTCCTACTTTTGATGTTACTACGTTGTCTGAAGAACCACATGCAGATAATGCTAGCATCACGCATGAAATAATTGTTCCAATAAATATTTTTTTCTTTTTCAATTCAAATACCTCACTTTTATCATTATGCAAATTAACTATACACAGGCATTGTGAAAACAGTGTGTTTTCTGCATGTAATTCATTTCATATGAGTTGACTATGTATCATGCATTTCCATTTTTAAACATAAAGAGTCTTCTTACTATTATGTATAGTAAGAAGACTCTTTACATACACCTCAAAAACAATACGGCTGCTATAGTTACTTAATACTTACATGTTCTTCAGGTATCCAACTATTCTGCCCGATATCTACCGCATTTCCCACTCTACCCCACACTCGAAAAGATGTCGATCCATCTATATTTCCTTTATAATTCATACATTCAGGCTCTTCATAATAATTTACTCTGTAGCCGACAGGATATTTCGAAGTTGCATAAAACCATTTCACCTTAAAATGTTTTAAATATGCCCACTGCTTATCGTTCCCTAAACAAATCATATCTTGCTCACCGCCTCCCCAATAACCTGTTAAGATTAAATATGGAATTTTCTGAGTGAGTGCACCTGTAAATTGAGGATTCATGGGATTCTCATATAAATTTATTCCGTATCCATCAGGATATTTCGAAACTGCAATACCAATGCCATTCGGTTGCTGTTTATACACTATGTTAGATTGATTTGCTTTGTTCGAATCTATAAACCAAGAAAGTGACTTATTTCCTACTAATCGATTCAGATCACATTTCCCAATCCCAGGAACATTCCCTGAATCCGTATATTGCCAAATATCACATGGATATGCTGGCTTATTCCCTCCATAACGAGGGATCCATACGAAATCAGCTTCAATATTACGTGCTCCAAATGATAAATACATGTGATGCCCTACATATAATCCTACTTTTTCTGCACCTAAACGGCGTAATTCATCAATAAATGCCTGTGTCCCGCCTTGCATATCTGCCATCGTTTGAACTTCTACGTCCACCACCCAAAACTTAGCTGATTGATCACCACGATTCCAAAAATCTTGTGCCTCTTTTTTTGCATCAGCAATAGATATAAAACGGCAAAAAGCATAATTACCGAATGGGATACTATACTTTTTCATTTCACTAACATAATTTTGATACATAAAATCCACCGTATTAGAGCCATCTTGAACTCTAGCAATCACTAAATCTAGCTGAGATGCTGCAATATCCCAATTGATAGTTCCATTCCATTTTGAAATATCTACAATATAACCCATACATTCCAGCTCCTTTTTAATGTCTTATTCATAGCTTGTTTTATTGTAAGCCTTAACTCTCTAAAACTAGCTATCTATAATATAAATAAAAAGAATCGTTACTGTTTTAAAAAATATATTCTCTTTCAGAAATATTTCTATTAACTTTAACATATATACCATATAAAACATTCTCATATTTGAAATATACCCTACTATTCATTTGTTATGTAATCTCGTCCTATCAATCCAGGTATCAATCATTTTTACGGATATTAGAAAACATCCCCTACATTATTAAATTAAAACTTCTAATATCAATTCCCTTTCAGCTAATATAAATCATTCCTCATTTTCTATACATTCTTAAGTCAAAATTACTATCTTTCCATGAAATTTGAGATTTAGAAAACTTTTAATTAATTGAATATTATTCCTACTAACCTACAATCGTCCAATCTGCACACTATTGGTGCATAAAAAAGACATTTTCTATTAATGAAAATGTCTTTTTACAGTTTAATAAAACAACTTTGGTGCTAAATCTGTATTTTGTAATTGTGAGTTTTCACTGCTCATAACACAACTTGTGGAAAATAGAATTGGGATACCACAAACCTCATCATTCATTACATCACGAAATACATTGGCAGCAACACCTGTAAACGTTTGACATAAGTTAGAAATATCGTCATTGAAAAACTGAATGACTTCCGCGGCGAAAACCGGAAAGACAACATTCGGTCCGCCAGGGAACTGAGGCTGTACCACAACTTGTTCAAAATAAGGATTATTTTCTAGTGCTACTTGAAATAAATGAGCTATTTCAAATGCATCTAGTGGACAAGGAAATGGATTTACAATTTCATTCTCATTATTCGTTACAATAACTGTCACACTTACATTCCCAAATTGTACAAAAGATTTTAAAAGCGTTGCTAATGCTCTCGCTTTTTCATTACTTAACGCATGCACTAAAATAATATAATTACCACCAACAGGAATAAGCGGCCCAACTGTAACAGTTGGATCAGCACCTATTGAATTTTTTAATTCATTAAAATATGTGATCCACGGTGGCGAAAGCTGAGCTTGTACATTTTCTTCCACTATTTTATACTACCTCCTTATACAATTCTTACTAACATAATATGTAGAAAATAAAAAAATGCATTAGTTATATTAACCATTTGCGTATTTATTGATTATATTAATTAAACGTTTTATTTCGCATTCTCAATTTCCCCTTTACATCTTTAAGCAATTTTACTACTATGAAATTCTTTATTATAAGCAAATCCACTGAAGTTTCATATTATACTAATACGACTCTACATCCTTTAACTTATAATACTCAATATTAGGAGCTGATTTCATGGAAAAAAAACCTATCGTGTTCAAAATCCCACCAAATTCAAAACTAAAAGTTACATTTTTCGGTCCTTGTAACGAAGTAATTACAAATGTGTCTATAATTAATCAACTATGCACCCCTAGATGTCAAACTATCACGCAATATCCAGACTTTAAGAAATATGTGACTGAAGTACGATCGCTATCCCGTTGTTAGTCCGCATAATGTACGATTTTCACAAATTTGTTACCTAAAATAACTGAGAAAGAAAATAGATGCATTCCTAAACTAAAATTACACATTTTATGATATTCCATTGATAATTCATTGATTTTTTACACGTTTTTATTAAAAGAACATATATTATCGTATGGAGATTATCCACTCATAAAACCTATCTTTCTTTAGAGCGTACTTTTTATGTATGCTCTTTTTTCATGTAACCGTCCCCCTTCTAAATTGACCAACAATATATTAAAATTTTTTATATACACAAGGAGGTCAAATATGTTCAAGCTGCATCCAATACTACTCATCTTAGGATTGATTTTGTTTTTATATAGTGTACTCGCCTTTATGTTATTCTTTTCAGTGTATTAGCATTGCCTACACAAATCTATGTTCAATATGTAATTTCTATATAGTAAAAAAAACGTAATGATACGATTTTTTATGTATTCCGTCTTTCTTGTTCTATAAGAAAACTAGTAAACTTACTAACAATGAGTTTTCAGAAGCATGTTACTTATTTACATATTATTTTGTTCAATACCTGAAGAAGGTTGAAGCCTCTGAAAATTAAACTATACTTTACCTATTTACTTATATATTTTAGAAAAACAATAATAATCCCCCACCATTTGGTAAGGGGATTAACTAAACCTACTAAAAAATATTTAATGATCTGTTTTATTTAATTGGAGAAGGAAATCTTGCTGCTTCAAAATGTGCACCATCTTCTAAAGGACTTAAAACTCCATCTATACTACTTTGTGCATAAATCTCAACTTCATCCCCTGCATTCAATTGAACAATCGTCGAAACACTTACTACATTTCCAAAACTTATTGGACCAAAAAAGTCATTATCTATAGCTATCGCTGCGTTTCCATTCACACGAATTTCTACACGCGCTCTATAATTTAAAGTTGGATCATTTGGAAAGAAACCAATCGTTCCAATAACAGAATATACTCCTTTAGTCTTCGGCATAAAAATAGATGTTGCTGGATTATACTCATTCGCTAAATCAAATTGTTCATTTTGAAATAACACTTTCACAAAAGTATTAGCAGGAACATTTTGATTTACTGTATTTCTAGCTCTAAATGCGGATGCTCTAACAAGATTGTCCTTGTTATCATGGCACTTACTAGTGTTCTTACAACAATCATGATGCTTCTTTTTATACTCCTTACAATACTTACAGTAGTAATAACAAGACATACTAATTCCCCTTTCAAACTTATTACTACATATTATATAAGATTGATTTATAAGGTTTGGACTAGCTATTTTTATTATTCATAAGGGCGCTATTAACCTGCACCCTTATTTATATACACCACTTCATTCCTTATTAGTTATAAGTTGTATACAGTTCCATATGGAATAGTAAGAAAAGAACTTCCGTACGGTGTAACATGATGTACTGGGTAAAAATACTCTATGGAAGAATAATACGGTTGTACACCTTGCTGCTGCATTTGCAATTGTTGTTGCATTTGCAATGCTTGTTGAATAGCTTGGACTGTACTTTGTGCTCCACTATACGTTATAGATGTACCATACGCTGGTCGCATACCAGTTTCAGAATTAAAATATGAATAAAACATGATTTTCAGCTCCCTTCCCGTATAAGTTATTACAAATTATATTATGATTCTTTATTTCAGTGGGTACTATAAAGCTAGTCCGCTCGCTTATATTCAAATGACAAAATAAAAAAGTAGCTGCTAGACTACTTTGACTCCTTCTTATTACCAAATGAAATGATATACATATTCTCCTGTTACACGCTCATTAATTCCCGCAACCCTAACGAACCTAAGTAAATCCGCTCCTTGAAGGAAATATACCGAAATCGTAACCGGTACTTGTGACCACATGAATTGATAAAGCTCATTCACTCTCTGATTCGTCGTAACGATTAAATCATTTACAGGTCCATGATTCCATGCAGAGGTTTGAACTGAAGTGAAAGAAAGGTCTTTCCCATTAACCACTATTCTTGATACGCTTTGAGTTATGTCCACAATAATCCCCTCCAACATTACAAAAATTGGACCTTTTTTAGTTCATATTATTATAAATATTCTTGACTGTAATAAATGTTTAAGGCAAATCCCTAATAAAGTGAAACTTTAATCAGCCCTCACCAATCGGGCTTTTACGGGCAGCCCGACTCCACCTAACTTCTTTGCTTCCGCTGAATTTTGAGGTGAGGATCTTACTGCCCGTTAATGCGGGATAAATTTTTTTATTCATATCCCTTAATTCCCATTACAACCATATAATTTCTAACCTTATTCAATTTTTGTAATTAAAATAAAAAATAGCTAATTCACTACTTAAAAAGTAAAAAAAGCATCAGATTGACTAGTAAGTAGATGGTTAAATGAATGTAAAATGTTTTTAAATTATCTACTCTTTTTTTAGTTTGGAAGTAACTCTCATCTCGTCCCATCTTTATACACCACTTTCTTAATCACACTGAACGCAATATTCAATTGATGAGTTTGTCATTTCGTTACCTCCAATTAACGCCTTTGTTCAATGTAGTAATTTTCTTGTATAATAAAAGTTAATTAATCTAGAAGGGACTGAATTATGCGCAGATATCAATATTTTTAATCTACCTATCATTACAACATAACGGAGGTAAAAGTATTGATTACAGAACTACACTCACAGAGATTATATTTAAGGAAAATGAAAGCATCTGATTCACTAAGTATGTTTAAAATATGGTCTGATCCTGATGTCACTAAATTCATGAATATAAGTAATTTCACTGATGAGAACGAGGCAAAAGATATGATTCAATTCCTTAACGAACTCGCTCAAAACAATAAAGCTATACGTTTTACTATTATTGAAAAAGAATCTAATCACATTATCGGTTCATGTGGCTATAATTCCTTAGATTTTGAAAACTCAAAGACTGAGATTGGCTATGATATTTCAAAAACATTTTGGGGTAAAGGATATGCACCTGAAGCAATATCCTCTTTATTAGATTATGCTTTTACACATCTAAAACTAAATCGTGTTGAAGCAAAAGTTGAACCTGCAAATGTAAATTCCATAAAAGTATTAGAAAAATTAAACTTTACTTTTGTAAGGTACTCTGAGAAAGAGCGAAAAATCAGCTGGAAAGCTTATCGATTTAAATATCTATTCGAAATTAATAAGCGATTAATTTTAGTCCCTCTGCCCATACTCAATCAAAGTGTGGGCTTCTTTAATTTCTGTATAAAATTCAAAAGTTTGACACAATCCTGGAAAAAGCTTATAAAGAAAAGTGAGGTTTCGTTATTTTCACACTTAGTAGCGCAGTCATGTTACATACAATTTTATAAGTGTGAACGAACTACAAAACTAAAAAACAAATAATAAGTTTGCAACATGTTTGCAAATACGAATTTTGCATATAAATTCGTGTGATATTGAAAGGAGTTTTACTTATGAAAGAAATTAAAACAGAACAAGAATTCAAAGACATCATCGCAAGCGAGGAGCCTGTAGTTGTTAAGTTCTTTACTACATGGTGCCCAGATTGCGTACGTATGGACAACTTTATCGGAGATGTAATGGAAGAGTTCAATAAATTTGAATGGTATTCTATTAATAAAGATGAGTTTCCAAGTATCGCTGAAGAATATCAAGTAATGGGTATTCCAAGTTTACTTGTATACCAAAATGGTGAGAAGTTAGGCCACTTACATAGTGCTAACGCAAAAACTGAAGAGCAAGTTACTGAGTTTTTAGAAGCATACTAAAATAAAAGCCCTCTGGAAAATATTTTTCAGAGGGCTTTCATCTATTTTCATACTTATCTTTTGACGTTTTTCATCGTTTAATGAATTACACCTTGTCATTATAAGAATAATACATAGTAAGAAAAGTATTCGTTTCTTCATCCATCTACCCTCCTATCTCTTTAGTAAATAAACTCCAATTCGGTTTACACCCTGACTTTGTACTTTTCAACATATTTTTCCTTCACGAAACTTTGTTATCCCCTTCTTAAAAAGCTATAAAACGTCAACAATGTTTGTATAGACCCACACGACTTTCGTTTGATACTCTATTTATAGAAAGAATTCCTTTAAAGAAAGGTGAGTGATTACAATGGATACTCTTTCTCATAAAGAAGCTGATAAAGGTGCTATTGTCAGCATTATGGCCTACATATTTTTATCCTCTATGAAAATCATCATCAGTTATATTACCCTCTCTAGTGCATTACGTGCTGACGGTTTAAATAACTTAACGGATATCGGTGCTTCTTTAGCAATATTAATTGGTCTAAAAATATCTCGTAAACCTCGTGACCCAGATCATCCGTATGGGCATTCGCGGGCCGAACAAATCGCATCACTTGTTGCGTCCTTCATTATGGCAACAGTCGGATTAGAAGTTGTTATTAGTGCCATTCAATCTTTCTTAAATCCGAAACAAGCAGCACCTAATGTACTCGCTGCATGGGTTGCTCTATTTTCTGCTGTCGTTATGTACTGCGTGTATTTGTATACGAAAAAAATTGCAGCACGAACAAAAAGTAAATCATTAGAAGCCGCTGCAAAGGATAATTTATCAGATGCACTCGTAAGTATTGGTACTGTAGTAGGTATTGTCGGTTCTCAGTTCCAAATGCCTATTTTAGACCCTATTGCCGCTTTAATTGTTGGTCTTATTATTTGTAAAACTGCATGGGAGATTTTCGTAGAATCTTCTCATATGCTAACAGATGGAATTGATCCTGATAAAATGGAGGAATACGCTGATGCTATTGAACATATTGGCGGTGTGGAAAACATTGTAGATATTCGAGCACGTATGTACGGGAATCAAACGTACGTTGATATTACAATTGAGGTAGATGCTCGTATGGATGTTGGAGAAAGTCACTGTATTACTGACAATATCGAGGCTATGCTTCGCAAAAAGTTCGGAATTTACCATGCACACATTCATGTTGAGCCAATGAAAAAAGAACCTATTATGACATAGGTTCTTTTTTTATGAACGTTTTATGAAATATAACACATAAAACGAGCCAGCTACCGCCAGCTGCCCATCCTGCTAATACGTCAGATGGATAGTGCACGCCAAGATATATTCGGCTAACTGAAATAGATAATACAACAAAGCTTGCTATAAGAATAATTAATAATTTTTTATGCAATGAAATACGATCTTCAGTAATTGTGACGTATGCAATAAATCCTAAAAAAGCAGTAGCATTCATCGTATGACCGCTCGGAAAACTATATCCAGTTGCAGTAACAAGCTGCGTGACATCAGGTCTTGCTCGTTCGTACCATAGTTTAAGCATACTGTTTAAATAACGAGATCCGTAGTAATTAATTGTTAGAAGTAACGCACTAAGCAACTTTTTTCTAACGAGAAAATACATTACAAGAATAATGAGTAATGGAAAATATATTCTTTTGGAACCGATAAAAGACACCCAAGTAAAATAGGTCGTCAAATAATCGTTTCGAAAGCTTTGAATAAAATGTGCGACTATATTGTCAAAATTCTCAATACAAGCGGTATGATACGAAAGTGATAATACGACAAAACAAATGAGTAACGTAAAACTTAGCAAGTATAAATGTCGATATCGTTTCACATACATAACCTCACTATGCAAAAAAATGGAGCGGTTGTTTTAGTTTTCCTCTCCATTTCTTTTTTATGCATAGTTTATTAAAAAATATAATTATTAATTTTTTGCTTCATTTCAGGGATATCTTCTCTTGTTACGGTAAAACGAATCACCTTCTCATCAAGATCAAGCGCCTCAGCGAATAATCCAGCTAAACCACGGGATTTTCTATCTACTTCCATAATAATTTCTAGTCGGTCGTATGCACGTGGCAAGATTAATAATTCTAATTCATCTAATTTCCCATAATGCTCTCCAGAAACCGGAATAAACTCAAATTCTTGTGCGAATGGAACTTGCTTACGTAATCGATGCGGTAATTCTTCACATTCTATATGACGTGCTTTAAACCCTAATTCATTTACACTATTTAAAACACTACTTAATAATGCATTGGGTAACACTTGAACGTAGTCGCGGTCACTTGGGTCTATACTACGTTTAATATCAAGACCTGTATGAATCCAAACCGTTTTCATACCAAGTGTAAGTGGTGCTTCAATTGGCATTGGAAAAGAAAATGGAATTTCAACTTTTTCATTCGGTTCTACAGAAAAAGGTTCTGTTAAGCGTACTCGCTCTAAATCATATGTTGCTGTTACCTTTTTATCATCCACTTCTCGTACATACGACGTCGATAATGTTAAGTAAATGCTTTCAATTTGTTGGCTAACTGAACCTCCAGTTATATGAACCTTTCCAACTATTTCTTCCCCAACAATATACTCATCTTTTTCAAGAACAGTATCTACCTTTGCACTTCCAATACCAACGCTTGCTAAAAACTTTTGAAACATGGAGTCTCCATCCTCTCTAAAGCAGAAGCTACATCTTGTTTTAAATCTTGTACATTCTCATAGTACGGCGTTTTTATTTGTAACATTCGCATAAGCATTTCGCGATTATAATTTTCCAAAGTTAATTCTTCGTACCATGGTTTTTCCTTTTTTTCATTAGATTCATATCCTGCATATAATAAAAATAATGAGAAATGACCGAGCGCATAAAAGTCACTACGAAAGTGAACTTCTCGCATCAAAGCTTGTTCACCTTCGTAAGTTGTAGCTCGCTCATCATCCTCACCTTTCCATTTAGCCAATCCAAAATCAATAATACTAATTTGATTTTCTTTCATTAGTATGTTTGGAATGCGTAAATCTCGATGAATAATGCCTTCACTATGAAACACCGATACAATTTCTAATATTTTATATAAAATCTCAAAAACTTCACGTTCTGTATATACATACCCATCTATGAAAATATAATCTTCAAAATTTTTACCAGGCATGTACTCCATTACAAAGAAGCTCTTTTTCTCCCATATGAAATGATCATATAGACTAGGAATTGCATGATGATTCAATGTTTGTAAAATCATTTTCTCTTGTTCAAATGATTTTCTACCAGACTCATATCTTTGTTTACTTTGTCTTAATTGTTTTAAGACTTTATATCTATTTATTTGTAAATCATTAACGACATATGTAACCCCATAACTGCCCATTCCAATTACTGATTCAATTTTATAACGTTCTGCAACAATTGTATTTTTTCGCAGTGGTCTATCAAATAAAGCTAGTACACGACGCCATTTCATCAGCTACTTGAAAAGAAGCTACGGCTTTTACGTTTTCTTTTATAATGTTGATGTCCATAACCAGATGAACGTCGTTTATAATCGCTACTTGAATACGAGCGCCCTCTACGACGATAATCACTACTTGAATACGAACGATATTTTTTCTTTCCTAATAAAGAATCAATAATTTTTTTGAACATTCCTTCACCTCTTGAGTAAAATTTCCTTTTCATTATACCAATAATTATTGACTATATTTGTGACAGGTTTGTAAAGAGTAAAAAACGACGAGTTATGCCCGTCGTTACTTTCATTCATCCTCTTCATCAAAAACTTCATCAATCATACATTTCTCTAATAAATACTCAAATGTAATATCTGCGAGATCTTCAATTTCTTCTCGTTTTGGGACGTACCCTCTTTCAATTAGTTGCTCATAAAAAAACTCCGCAATCTCTTCCGTATCAATCACGACTTCAATTTCCTTCATGAGCATCACTCCTTTATTTCTGTTTTATGAAAAAATCTCAAAATTATGTATATGAGATTAGAAAAATAGATTTTATTTTTTTATAGGTCATAAGCTTTGGACGAGATGCATACGATTGTAGTACAAGCTATTCAAAGGGGGAAACAATAATGGAAAATCAATATGAAGTAGGACAAACAAAAGAAGAGTTCATGCATGAAGATCAATGGGCAGACTCTCTTATAAAGTGGCTTTTTATTTTTTTAATAGTTGTAGGCATACCTTATACTGCATATGTTGTTGTTCAATTTATTCTCTCTTTCTAGTTAACTATTTTTTCTCTGTCAATTTAACTAAATAATTATGAACAACATCCATTACAATTTTATATTCTTCATCTTTAAATGTATCGAACAATAATTGATAATCGTTATAAATATCAAGTAACCCATCAATGATTTCTTGACGATTCGTCTTAACACTCACTTTTTTCGAGTTGTTAATTGACTTTAACTTACCTAAATCTAATTTATTCATACCTGCTTTATCTTGTTTCAGTTTCTTCAAAATTGCATTTGCCGTTTGAGCATTCGCAAGTAACGTTAAATCTGACTCATCCGCTTCTAACCATTCACCATCCGTAATCCGTGACAATTCATAAATTGTATCTTCCCATGCGTCATTCTTATATCTCCATACTTCTGTACGAAAACCAACAATACGGAAAACATCTTTATCATATCCAGTTACTTGCACAAGATCACCAAACGTGAAATTATAATTTAATTCAATCCACTCCGTATCGCCCTTTTTCATATCTTGCTCTGTAACGTGCTGCAATGTTTGCTCTACGTAAAATCCATCGTGATTATTGACTTCGTATACATAAACTCCATCTAAAACCTTCATATTTGTGATTTTCCCAACGGTTCCATATAGCGTAATCACGACTATGTCCCCTACGTTGTATTTAGGTTGTTTTTTTCTTGCCATCTCTATCTCTCCTTTTTTTGACGTCGTGATTTTGATATCAGTATATGCAACCTACATAAAAACGCTTATCACAGAAGCTTATATTCATAAATTTTTTCAATAAAAATTATAATCTTATAAAATTTACGTTACACTCAAAAGAAATCTAGTAATAGACTAGCTTTAAATCAACAAATTTCATAATAAAAAACATACAGAATACTTCACTTTAAACAAAGTAATGTATTCTGTATGTTTTCAAATAGTTTTTATCTATCTTGTATGTATAAATCCCAGGCTTCATCAAATATAGACATACTTTCTAGCATTCCGCTCAACTCTAAGTATGAACTAATTTCATCATAGTCTTCAGATTGCTTCGGAAAACTTAAATCATCATACATCGCCTCTGCTAAATCTGAAATTTCATTTCTAAATAAAGCTGCACGATGCTTCATCATATAATGGTAAAATGTCTTTTTCAAAAATATTCCCTACCTTTCTAACTTGGGTACATTATACAAGGCAAAAAAGAAAAAAACCAGCATAAAAGCTGGTTAAAAGTCGAAATAATTTCTTTTTAATAGACGCGGTCTTCCCATTAATTCTTCATACGTTAGTTGTTTTGGTAAATCTTTCGTGTAAATTAAAAATAATTGATCTTCAATTTCTTTTACTGTATGGTCTGATTGATAGTCCATCCCGCACGAGGAACAAGAAATACATGGTGTCTTTTGGATTTCAATGGCTTTCGTACCATCTGGTAATTCCCAATATACAGTATTCAAGCTTTCTTTCGCTTCTGTACTGTCACACCACATACAATTCATACTGCATCACCCTCAGTTTTTTTGTCGTTTTCTTCTAATTTAGCCATTTGTGCTTGATATTTTTTATCTTTTAATTGATCACGTTTATCACGTTTATCTTTTAAAGATGCATGAGTATCATTATCTTCATAGTCTTTACGACGGTTCATACGCTGTAAGTCGTCTGGAACGAGGTTAAATTTCTTATCGCTCATAAGACCTGCGATACCAACATCTGAACGTTTTTCTTCGTAGTTCGGATAAATCTCTTTAAAGTATCCTTCCGCTCTTCCTGGAATATAGCTCTCTGGCTCTGGATACGTCGTAATAACACCTTCAAAGTTACGAAGTACAACTTTATCTGCACTTTGTGAGATTAAATAGTTTGGTTGAAGTGCAATTTTACCGCCTCCACCTGGCGCATCAACAACGAATGTCGGAACAGCATAACCAGATGTGTGTCCACGTAAACCTTCAATAATTTCAAGACCTTTAGATACTGGTGCACGGAAGTGACCGATACCTTCAGATAAATCACATTGATAAATGTAATATGGACGTACACGGATTTTTACTAAGTCATGCATAAGTTTTTTCATAATTGGAACGCTGTCGTTAATACCAGCTAAAATTACTGCTTGGTTTCCGACTGGAACACCAGCATTCGCTAACATTTCACATGCCTTTTTCGATTCTTCAGTAATTTCAATAGATGTATTGAAATGTGTATTTAACCATACTGGATGGTATTTTTTAATAATGTTACATAAATTTTCTGTAATACGTTGTGGGAATACTACTGGTGCTCTCGTTCCGATACGAATAATCTCAACATGCGGAATCTCTCGTAAATTTTTTAATACATATTCTAAAATTTTATCGTTAATTAGAAGTCCATCACCACCGGAGATTAATACATCTCGTACTTGTGGTGTTTCACTAATATAAGCAATCGCATCATCTAATTGTTTCTTCGGTACACCCATTCCAATTTGTCCACTAAAACGACGGCGTGTACAGTAACGACAATACATAGAACATTGATTTGTTACTAAGAATAGTACACGGTCCGGATAACGATGTGTTAGCCCTGGAACTGGTGAATCTTCATCTTCGTGAAGCGGATCTTCTAAATCATATTTTGTTTTATATAACTCTTCCGAAATCGGTACTGATTGCATCCGAATCGGACAGCGTGGATCATCAGGATTCATTAGCCAAGCATAGTACGGTGTAATGTTTAACGGGATCGTTTTCGTTGAAATTTTAACGCCCTCTTCTTCTTCAGGTGTTAAGTTAATTACTTTTCTTAAGTCATCTAACGTTTTGATCGTATTCGTTAATTGCCAAACCCAATCATTCCATTGCTCTTCAGTAACATCTTTCCATAATTCGATATCCTTCCAGTGACGATTTGGTTTGTATACATCATGTAACATTGCTATTCCCCCTTTTTATACGCTCATCCTTTATATAAGCAATAGTTATGCCAACTTTACATTGTTGATAAGTAAATGTGCGGAGAATTCTATTACATAAGCGAAAAAATATTTTTAAGCGTTGTATGAAATCAATACTTAACATCATATTCATTACTTTTTATATATGTAAACGCTCTTTTATTCGTGCAAACACACAAAAACCGCCGATTATTCGGCGGTTTTGTCGTACTTGCTCAGTTTATATTGAAGCGTTTGACGAGGGATACCTAACATTTTTGCGGCTTGTAATATATTCCCTTCCGTTTCAATCAACGCTTGATCTATTAATTCTTTTTCTGTTTGATGAAGTGCTTCTCTAAGTGGCATTATACCCTTCTTCTTCGAAAAATTCTCTTTCCGAAATGTACGTGGTAAACAATTGGCTGTTAATGTATTCCCTTCTGCAATAATAACAGCATGTTCAATCGTATGTTTTAACTCTCGGACATTTCCAGGCCACTGATAAGCTTGCAGTCTATCTTTCGCTTCCTCATCAATTTGAAGTACACCTTTTTTATAACTTTTATTATATTCTTTCAAAAAATAAGATGCTAATAATAGTACATCCTCAGTTCTTTCACGAAGCGGTGGGATATATAATGAAAATACGTTTAAGCGATAATATAAATCAGTGCGAATTTTATTCTCTCGTAAACATATTTCTGGAGGCTGGTTCATTGCGGTAATAACACGAACATCTACTTTTCTCGTCTTATTATCACCAATTCTTCTAATGACTCCATCTTCTAACACTCGTAACATTTTTGCCTGCAAATCAAGAGGCATTGAATTCAGTTCATCTAAAAATAATGTACCACCATCAACAAGTTCAAATAGCCCAGCTCTTTCAATCGCTCCTGTATAGCTTCCTTTTGTCGTTCCAAACAATAAACTTTCTAATAGCGACTCTGGTAAAGCTGCACAGTTTTGTGCAATAAATGGCTTGTTTTTTCTTTTAGAAGCTTCATGAATTGCTTGTACGAACAGTTCTTTTCCTGTTCCTGTTTCACCATATATTAAAACATTTGCGTCTGTTGGTGCTACTTTTTGTGCTAACTCTTTCGTCTGTTTAAACCGCGTATCATTTGTCACTATCGTCTCAAATGCAGCATGCTTTTTAATCACTTTTTTTCTAGATGATCGCTTTATTTTCGACTGTAAGTCAACAATTGTGTCAGTAAGTTTTTGAATTGTAGAGTAATCCTTTGCAATTTCAACAGCCCCAGCAATATTCCCATCTATAAAAATAGGTAACGTCGTATTTACTGTACAAACATCTTCACCATTTAAATTTTGATAATGCTGTGCTTGATGTACGATAGGTTTTTTTGTATCTAGTACTTTCATCAATGTACTCGTTTCCCTTGATAAAGACGGGAACGCTTCTAACAGATGTTTCCCTAACACTTTTTCAATCTTCGATCCATCGTGTTTTGCAGCTACAGAATTGTAAAATATTGTAATTCCATTCTCATCTACAGCGTGTATAGCCTCATCAATACTGCCCAAAATCGCTTCAATGACTTCTTGTGTCGAAACTGCTAGCAATGTCATCCCCCCTCTTGCCGAAAATCCAGCAATTACATGCCGAATTTTAGGCACACCTATGTGCGATTGTAAGCATGACGATTCCGTTCTATAATTTTGACCAATTTTATTTTTTCATTAGATAACTCGAAACTCTAATTAGTACAGCTTTTCGAACACCCAGCTCCACCTAACTGTTTTGCTTTACAGCCGAATTTTGAGGCGGAAGTTTTACTGCTTTCGAATAGCTAGATAGATCTTTCACCCAAATATTCATATCTTCCAACTTATCGAAAATGTAGCAATTATTCGCCAGTCTTCCTGTATACGTATAACCTAATTGATGAAATGCAGCATTCATTCCGAAAGAAAGCGATCGAGCAATTGTATAGGAGCAGAAAATAGATCTTTCTCGAAGCTCTTCCTCTAATTTAATTAGTAAACTTTTCATAAATCCATGTTTACGATATTCAGGTAAAGTAGCACAATTCGTTAATTCTGCATTCCCTTCTTTTATATTCATTTCTGCAGATGCTGTACTAATAATTTTCCCCTCATATTCATATACGTAGTAAATTGTATCGTCTTCTTTCATCGTCTGTAATACATAACTCGCTTCATTTAAAGGTGTCGGATACACTTCAAATACTTTTCCGAATACAGTTGCTAATTCTTCTGCATCTTCTTCAGTCGCTTTTCTCAGCAAAAATTTCTCTGGAACTACTTTTTCTTTTATTTCTTTTCCTTTTACACCGCTTAATATAGTATCTTCCTCAGTCCAATGCATACTATTTCGTCTTTCATCATTATTATATTTCACAAAAAAGTATGCATCGTGTCCTTGAAAATAATGAGGTATCGTTGCTTCCAACAAAAAACCGAAAGAGAGCCATGTTGAAACATGCTCTCCCTTTCCTTTAATAATACATTTAGTGAAAGAATGTTCCTCTGCTAGTTCGTCAATTGTCTGTATAATACTTTCAACATTTCCTGTATAGTGATCTACCCGAATACGCTTATTAAAATAATCTAAAACGCCTTCTACTGTATAACAATTCGTCTGTTCTCTAAAAGATTCATAGTATTTCATTTTCTCACCTCACACCAATCTAGTAATGTACATGCAATAATTTTTGCGGCAGCTATCATTTTATCAACTTCTATATATTCGTTTGGATAGTGTGCTACTTTCGTCTCTCCTGGACCAAATACTATTGTTGGTACGTTTGCAATTTGTGTAAATAAACCTCCATCAGTCCCCCACGGAGATGCTTCAATAATTGGTTCGTTCCCTTCGATTTCAACAAAGTTGTGATGAAGTGTTGTAATGAGTTCATGATTCTCTTCTAATTCACCAGGAACCCATCTCGCTCCAAACCACTCTACTTCTACTGGATTTTCAACAAACCAATTGTCCACATCATTTAATTCAACAATCCAATTCTCAAACTCTTCTTTTGCCGCCTCTATAGTCTCATTCGGCGCAACACCGCATCTTCCTTCTAAAATTAATTCATCTGGAACAGAACTTGGCCAACTCCCTCCTTCAATTTTCCCAATGTTAATTGGAATTGGAATCGGAATCCCTTTAAATAACGGATCTGTAATTCGACTATTTCTTTTCTCCTCTAGCTTTCTTACATGTTCTATAACAAACATACTTTTTTCAATTGCACTAACCCCTTCATAACGTGTTCCACCGTGTGCAGCTTTCCCTTTTACACGTAAACGAAACCACATGGAACCTTGTTGTTTCGGGAAAAACTTCATATTAGTAGGCTCTGGAATAATGACACCATCTGCCTTATATCCTCGTAATATAGTTGCTAATGTCCCTGCTCCGCCACTTTCCTCTTCTATTACACTTTGAAAATAGATGTCTCCTTTTAATTCAATGCTAGATTCAATAATCGCTTCCATTGCAAGCATGAGTGCGACATTTCCACCTTTCATATCCGTCGTTCCACGGCCATATATACGATTTCCTATTTTCTCACCGCTATAAGGATGATGTTCCCACTGATTCACATCCCCTTCTGGAACTACATCAATATGCCCATTTAATATCATAGATTTCCCGTCGCCACTTCCTTTTAAAGTTGCTACAATATTTGGGCTATCTGAAAAACTTGTACGGGGTGATACAAAATAAGGATGATCTTTCATTTTAGAAAAAGAAGGCTCCCATATATCGAGGTCTAAACCTAATTCACGTAATTTTTCAATCACAATCGCCTGCGCACCGCTTTCATCACCAGATACGCTCTTTTCTTGAATTAATCGTTTTAAAAATTTCACACTTTCCTCTTCATGGCTCTCAATATAATCACAAACTTGCTTTTTTAATTGCTCCATATATTACATCTCCCTTCATTCAATTACTAGTAAGTTAGAACTAATTTGAAAATCAGCTTCTGTATGTCGTTTTATATCTTCTACTGTGTATGGGCTCATTAATTCTTGTAATATAAGTCCACTCGGAGTTACCTCCATGACCGCCATATCAGTAATAATTAAATCTACACATTTCTTTGAAGTTAATGGCAATGTACACTCTGAAATAATTTTTGCACTTCCGTACTTATCAACATGATTCATCACAACAACGACCCGCTTCGCTTTTTGTGCTAAATCCATTGCTCCACCAATACCTGGAACACGTTTTCCAGGTACAATCCAGTTTGCTAAATCACCGTTTTCACTTACTTGTAATGAACCAAGAATCGTTATGTCTAGCAAACCTTTTCGAATCATACCAAACGCTGTACAACTATCGAAATAACTCGCTCCTGTTATAAGAGAAGTTGGTAAACCTGCCGCGTTACACAAATTTTCGTCTTCATTCCCTTTACTTGGCGTTGGTCCCATACCGACGATTCCATTTTCCGCATGAAACATAACATTTATATCGTTAGGCAAATGATTTGGTACAAGCGATGGTATGCCAATACCTAAATTTACAATCATGCCATTTTGTATTTCTTTCGCCGCTCGCCTAGCAATCTTATCCCTCACTTCTACGCCCATACCCATTTCCAGTTCACTCCTTCCGACGGTACAATATAATTTACGAAAACACCTGGAACGACAATTTCCTCTGGATCTAAACTTCCAAGCGGGACTATTTCTTCTGCTTCTACAATTGTTATATCCCCAGCCATCGCTACGTGAGGATTCATATTTCGTGCACTTTTGTCAAATACAAGGTTCCCAAACGGATCTGCCTTTTTCGCATATACAATTGAAACTTCAGCAGTTAATGCTGTTTCAACTAAGTAGGTCTTACCATTCATTTCAACTGTTCGTTTTCCCTCTTCCACAATCGTATCAACACCAACATCAACTAAAACACCACCAAGACCAACGCCACCGGCGCGAATGCGCTCTGCTAATGTTCCCTGCGGAGAAAACTCAATTTGTAATCTTCCCTCGTTTAGTTGCCTTCCTGCATTTGGGTTGGAGCCAATATGAGAAGTAATTAGTGATTTAACTCTTTCATTTGTAACAAGACGACCGATACCTACATCAGGGAATCCAGTGTCATTTCCAATCAAATTTAAATTTGTAACGCCTTTTTCTAAAATTGCCTGTATTAAAGATGGAGGGGATCCAATCCCTCCAAATCCCCCAAACATTAATGTCATATCATCATGGAACAAAGAAATTACTTCCTCAATTTCTTTTAATTTACCGAATGTATTTGTAATAGTTGTCATGCGATACTATGCCCTCCTTTTTGCATCATCTCTTCCACACTTTTAGAGAAAATTGAAAGTAATTCATCTAACTCGGAATATGTAGTTGTCATTGGCGGTGCTACAAGCAGTGCACTATCTTCTTTTCCTGCTTGCCCTGAAACTGCTTGGTATAAAAGTAGGCCATTTTTAGCTGCAACTGAAATAAGCTCCGACGCTTTTGTAAACGGTTGCAATTCTACTCCGATTAGCAACCCTTTTCCGCGCACATCAGCAATGATTGTCGATTGTTGCTGAACTTTCTGTAAGCCTTTTATTAAATACTCTCCCTTTTCTGCTGTTTTTTCAGGGAGATTATGTTTCTCCATATATTCAATAACAGCTAAAGCCGTTGCTGCAGACAATGGATTGGCACTTAACGTATGACCGCTCATTACTGAACGTGACCCACGTAATATTGGTTCCATAACACGATCACTTACAACTGTCGCTGCCATCGGTGTATATCCCGCTCCTAACCCTTTACCAAGTGTCATGATATCCGGTTCTACACCCCAATGCTCCATTGCAAACCATGCTCCAGTACGACCAAGCCCAGTCATCACTTCATCCGCAATAAATAAAATATCGTAATGGTCGCAAATATCTTTAATGACTTTATAATAGTCTTTCGGCGGAACAACCGCACCTCCAGCTGCTCCGATAATCGGCTCAGCAATAAAAGCAGCAATATGCTCTGCACCAATTCTTTCAATTGATCTTTCTAGTTCAGTCGCACATGCCAGCTGACAAGTTGGATATACCTTTTGAACAGGGCATCTGAAACAATATGGAGCTGGTATAGTCGGATAATCTTCCAAAATAGATACGAAACGTTGTCTACGTAGTGGGTGACCAGACATCGATAACGCACCCATCGTAATACCGTGATAACTCATCCATCTTGATAATATTTTATGTTTCCCTTGAATACCTCGCTCTTGAAAATGCTGAATTGCAATTTTCATAGCTGTTTCATTTGCTTCCGTACCACTATTTACAAAGAAACTCCAGTTCAAATCTCCTTTACTTAAATCACTTAACTTCTTTGCTAATTTTTCAGCTGGTTCACTCGTAAACTGTGATCTATAAACAAAAGCAATCTCCTCAGCTTGCTTTTTAATAACGTCTGCAATCTCCTTTACGCCATGCCCAATACCTGCCGTAATTGCTCCTGACGAACCATCAAAATATTTATTACCATTTTGATCATACAAATAAACACCTTTTCCATGTGAAATCATTGGATACGGCTGACCAACAAGTGGTTTAATTAAGTAATCGCGCATAGCGCTCCCCCATTTCTCCAATTTGTATATATATATGAAGAAAATTGACGTTTCTTTCATAAAAAAGAATCCTCTGCAAAAGCAGTGAATTTATCAAAAAACTATTATAAAATATACAAATGAGTGCTTAAAAATATTTATAAAACAGAAAATTCAGAACTCAAAGCGAAGACCAATCCTTTTCTATACGCCCAAATAACCCTCCCTTTTATATGAAATGACTACATCACCAAATGTTTTTATAGCATAATGCCAGCTGCCCTTAAATGCCGACATTCTGTACACTTCGACGGAACTCCCGTTAAACTCCTTCCTAATATCCTACTTTAAATTGCATATTTTAAAACAAATTTCGACACCCCACCTTACTAACCAATTCAGATTCATATTTAATATGTAAACTTTTCATTTTTAAACTATAAAAAAAGAACCGATTAACCACACTAATCAGTTCGTCATGACGCTCTCTTATGGGTTAATACTGTCAATTGCTAAAATAAATAGAAAAATCATGTTTACAAATTCATCCTACAGCCTATAAGACAAAACCTTTTCATAACTTCATTCACAATTACTATCGGGATATCCCTATCCCGAAGTGGCACCCCTTTCCTCAGATTCAAACTACCTTTCCTTTATAATTTATGTAGGACAATTATCACTTTGTATGTGTATTTGCCTATAATTAAAAAAAACTCTAGTTTTCTAGCGATTGCTGGACATGTATTCAATATGTTAATTGAAATGCAGTTTCAATTTGGCATTTATTTTACTTTCGTGCAGTCATATGTACTGCTTTACTCTGCCAAATACTCGTAAGCACCAGCAGCTCTTTATGACGACATATTAGTTGTCAATTTTTAATATTCCCTTTATAAAATTATTTTTTTCGCATAACCGCTTTCTTGCTTCGCATATAGTTTTAATGATGACAAAGGAGGAATGTTCATGTCTCAATCTGAAATTGAAAAATATGGACAAGAAGTTACGCAATACGAACAGCTCGCACGTTACTATCAGTTTCGTAATCCTAAAAAATATATAGAATTATATATGAAATATTGCGATGCACTTTCAAAACTTGTACAGGCGCATGAGAAAAGGGATTCACAAGAAGCTGCTTTACCGTCACATATAAGAATTTTTCATGCCGATCCAAATATATCAGCGGTTGATATTTTAGTAAACGGACAAAAGGTTATTAAAAGTATTTCATTTAAGCAATTCAGCCCTTATTTATCATTAGTGCAAGGTAAATACCGTATAGATATTGTCCCTGTCGGAAATGAAACTCCAATCTTTTCAGCATTGGTACCAATAATGGGAAATCATACTTATACTCTTGCTGCAATAAATAGTGATAATCACCTACAATTACAACCTATACTTGATAATACACATTTACCAGCTGGTCAAGCTAAAATACGCTTTGCACATTTCTCTCCAGATACCCCTGTTGTAAATGTAGATTTAAAAGATGGAGATCATTTATTTGAAAATGTACTCTTTAAACAAATAACAGATTTTTTACAAGTTAGCCCTGGTACAGCAGATATTGAAATTTCACTCGCAGATAATAAAAACGTTTTATTGACTATACCGAAATTCAATGTTGAACCAAATGTTATTTATACAATTTCAATAGTAGGTTATTCAACTAAAGATCCTAAATTAGAAGCCGTTATACTTACAAATTAAAACAGTCTACACCATTCATTTGGTGTAGACTGTTTATTTTTGAAATGCAATTTGAAATTCTGTCCAATCGTTATCTGATCGACACATAATGGATCCATTATGTTTTTCCACAATTTGTTTACATACAAATAATCCAATACCAGTTCCTAACTTTTTAGTAGTTACAAATGGTTCAAAAATCGTTTCTACATTTTCAGCTGGAATCATTGGTCCATTATTTTTTATCACAATTCGAATAGCTTGATCTTCTTCAAATACATCAATGATAATTTTTCGTTCTTCTTTCATTGATTCAAGAGCATCAATTGAATTCATTAATATGTTTAAAAATACTTGTCTCACTTCACTTCGATAACCAACAAGCGGAATTGGATACGGTAAATTCTTTTCAATCAAAACATTCGCATTGACCAAACTCGGATATAAGAATTGTATAATATCTTGAAACAAGTCATTAAGCCAAAACCGT
Source organism: Bacillus sp. MYb78 (assembly GCF_002975115.1). NCBI lineage: Bacteria > Bacillati > Bacillota > Bacilli > Caryophanales > Bacillaceae > Bacillus > Bacillus sp. MYb78. The sequence goes on along the minus strand of NZ_PCOB01000012.1, from coordinate 25,075 downwards.
TCCGATTCATTCCACATTTCTTTTTTCGATACGAGTAAAAATTGCGAAATGCGAAAATTTAATTGATCTAATTCATGCGAAATAATATCTAAATACGATAAACTCGGATGATCTGCCTTTAATAATTTGACAAACCCCATAATGGAAGTAAGCGGATTACGAAATTCATGTACAAAACTAGCTGACATTTGTCCTAAAATCGTCAGTCTTTCTTTATGTGTTTCGTTAATATATTGCTGTTTTTCCTCTAAATTCTTCGATATAATTTCCGAGTATTTTAAAACAGTATAATAAATTAATTTGTCAAAACAAGTATGTATTTTTGCCATAATTGGTTTCAATTCACGAGCGCTAACATCTAATTCACACATCGCTTCGAAAAGTTCATTTCTTCCCACGTTTGCGTTATAAACAAAATCTCCAATATTCGCATCTGCTCCAGCACGTTCAATAGCAATTTTCTCGCATAACGGTTGAAGATAATTTATATCTTTATCTTCCATAGTAAGTTCGATAATTAACTCTAGTAAATCCTCTCCATTTTGAACTACTTCTAGTTTAAATGGATCTTTTTCGGAAATTATCATTTTGTTTTTCCAGTTCTCTACGAATTGGTGCCTATTGTTTTTCAAGTGTGAACAAAATATTTCTTTAATATCCTTATCGATTGGAAAAACCTCCATTCCCTCCATTTCCATACGACGAATACCCTTTATATTTTGAATATTAACACAAAAAATACGATTCGTTAATAGATTTTTGTCACATTTTGTTAATTTCTGTTGATAAAATTATTTTTTCTTTCTTATTTAACTAATTGTATGCAAATTCCCTTTTTCCTTCACATATTTTCATTATTTCCGTAGTCAAAACGACTTTTTTTTGCATCATTTTTAATTCTTGCGTACAATAGAAAATGAAAGGTGTGAAAAATATGGTAAATAAAAATGTGGAAGATTATCTCCAAGAAGGCATTTACGGCCAAAAGCAAAACAAACCAGAAGAACGTAATATGTATTTAACTACATTACGTGAGCGTGTAGAAATCGCTTTAACGATCGGTCAAGTAATGCAAAGTAATGTATACTCTGAAGTGGCAGGTAGCATGCGCTCTTCTCAATCATTACAACTCCTCCTAAATGGTAGCATTGCTTACCCACATTTATCAAAATACATTAAATTAGCAAACGAAAAAAATGTTCCTTTTACAATTGTTCAAAATAAAGATACAGAAACACCAATCGGTTTAGTATTAACTCATGCTACTGCTGTAGATAAAGAACAAATTTATGTAGAAGATACTATTTTCAAACAAGAACTGAAGTAAAAGTTACACTTAATTAAATAGTTACTAAAAGCGTAAAAAAACGAGTATGGAATCGTAAACATTCCCTACTCGTTTTTTAGCGCAAATTTTAAGTTTTCTATTTTATTTTTTAATACATACTAATTTCATTTCTGTCATTTCTTCTATTGCATATTTAATTCCTTCGCGCCCCGTGCCACTTTCTTTCACACCACCATAAGGCATATGATCTACTCTGAACGTTGGAATATCATTAATCATGACACCACCAACCTCTAGCTCATCAATTGCACGCATTGCTTTAAATAAATTATTTGTAAATACTCCTGCCTGTAAGCCGTAACGCGAATTATTTACTTGCTCAATCGCTTCATCAAATTCTTTAAATGTATTTACTGTCATGAGTGGACCGAATACTTCTTGGCACTGCACAGATACATGATCTGGAACATTTGTTAATACAGTCGGTTCAAAAATTCTTGCATCCCGCTTCTTACCACCGCATAAAACAGTTGCTCCTTCCTTGATTGCTTCTTGAACCCACATATCAATTCGCTCTACATCTTTTTTTGAAATTAAAGCTGATACATCCGTTTCCTCAAGCAGTGGATCACCAACAACAACTGATTCCATCGCTTTCTTTAGCTTCGAGAGAAATTCATGCATTTTCGTTTCATGTACAAAAACACGTTGTACGGAAATACAAACTTGCCCATTATTAACAAATGCTCCCCATTTTACACGTTCAATTATTTCATCTGTTAACTCTACATCTTCATCAATAATAACAGCAGCATTTGAACCTAGTTCTAACGTAACTCGTTTTAGCCCAGCCTTTTGTTTTATTCCGATTCCAACTTTTGGACTTCCGGTAAAAGTAATAGAAGCAACGTAATCATTTTTGACGATTGCCTCACCAACCGTGGCGCCAGGGCCAGAAATGATATTTAAAGCTCCATTTGGCAATCCTGCCTCTTCAAATAACTCAACTAATGCATAAGATGATAATGGCGTTTGATCAGCTGGCTTTAATACAACTGTATTTCCAGCAGCAATTGCTGGTCCAACTTTATGCGCTACTAAATTTAACGGGAAATTAAATGGTGTAATAGCCCCTATAACCCCAATCGGCTTTCGGATTGTATATGCAATACGCCCATCCGCACCAGGTGCGGCGTCTAATGGCAATGTCTCACCATATATACGCTTCGCTTCTTCAGCTGCAAATTTGTACGTTTGAACAGTACGATCTACTTCTCCCCTTGCAGCACGTATTGGTTTTGCAGCTTCTTTTGCAATAATCTCTGCAAATTCTTCTCTTCTTTCATCCATTTTTTGTGCAACTTTCTCTAAAATAGTCGCACGATCATATGCAGATAATTTATTCATTTTTATCATTGCATTTTTTGCAGCAGTAACAGCCTCTTTTACATCTTCTTCCGTTCCTTGTGCAATTTCCGCTAATGTTTCTTCAGAATATGGTGCGTATAATGGTTTATACGTGTTTACAGATTTCCAATTTCCGTTTATATATAAATGCTTTTTCATACTTCTTCTCCTTCCAAATATATGTATACAACAATACTTCACCTAGTGAAAGGTTCAACTTATGTCATTGTATCATAGCCCTTATCCCTCAAAAAACATTATGCTCAAAAAAACTCTGCTATATAGCAGAGTTTACGAGCTAATTTGCTCTTGTAACGGAATTTGTTTTTCATCTTCTAAAATAACAATCGATTCTACTATCTTTGTAACTTCTAATCTTTTTATATAATGTCCATCTAATTCTTTCACACAAAACTTATAATTTTCAATTTCAATGGAATCCTCTTCAGCAATCTCTATATTCTTCGTTAAAATCCAACCACCGATTGTATCAACACCATCATCATCAATCCCTAAACCAAATAACGTATTCACTTCACTAACAAGTACTTTTCCCTCTAGTATCGTCTTCGTTTCACTAACCTTTTGAATTTCTGGCTGCTCATCCGTATCAAACTCATCCTGAATATCTCCAACAATTTCTTCCAAAATATCTTCAACAGTAACAAGTCCAGATGTCCCACCATATTCATCTATCAATATAGCAATATGTGTTCTTTCTTTTTGCATTTTTAAAAACAAATCATGAATTGGAATAGAATCGATAACTAAAATAATTGGTCTCATATATTGCTCTACTGTCTTCTTATTAACAGCTTTATGTTGTACAAACTCAGTAAAAATATCTTTAAAATTCACAAAACCTATTACGTGGTCTTTGTCGCCATCAACAACTGGATACCTTGTATATTTTTCGCGAGACATTTTTTGCAAAGCTTCTTCAGCGGGCATTTCTTTACTTATAATATTCATTTCAGTTCGAGGTACCATTATTTCTTTTGCAATCCGATCATCAAATTCAAAAATTTTATTTACATATTTATATTCAGATTGATTAATCTCACCATTTTTATAACTTTCTGAAACTAACAACCGTAATTCTTCTTCTGAATGAACCTCATCATGCCCCTTCGGCGGTTTCAGCCCTAGCAGCTTCGTAATGATTCGAGCTGAACCATTTAATAGCCAAATGAATGGGAATGCAATACGATAAAAGAAAATTAACGGCTTAGAAACAAGCAAACTCACTTGTTCAGATTTTTGAATTGCAAATGTTTTTGGGGCCAATTCCCCTATTACAACATGTAAAAAAGTAATTAACAAAAATACTAAAGTTACAGCAAAAATGTCTGCTAGTTGAGTAGAGATATTCCAATTTGCAAAAAGCGTATCAAACATTTGCTTTAACGCAGGTTTACCAAACCACCCAATTCCTAAAGCTGTAACAGTAATTCCTAACTGACAAGCAGATAAATATTCGTCTAAGTTTGTAATGACTGTTTTGACCGATGTTGCACGATTATTTCCTTCTGCAATTAAATAGTCAATTCGTGAACTTCTCACTTTAACAATTGCAAATTCTGCTGCAACGAAAAATGCCGTTAAGGCAATTAAAACAATCACTATACTTATACTATATATGTCCAAATACTTTTCCTTACTTACATTGTAAGCAAGGAAGCCACCTCCTACTTAATTTTATTCAAGTGAAGTAAGCATTCTAATACTCTAACAAAATTCTACATTAGCAACCACCTTTTTATATATTATATGCATACATAAAAAAGATATTTATCATTATGATAATCTAATTCATTTACACTCGTCAAATTATTCTAAATGTTACGATAAAACATTTTTATTTAAACGAACTATTCTTCTCAACTCAATTTCGTGAAAAAACACTTTCTTTGCCGATTCCACACTTCTTTTGTCGCACTAGAAGGGAACTTACTTCATAGCTCGAAATCATTCAACAGGATATATATAGGAGGGATTATTTTGGAATATAAAACACCATTTATCGCAAAAAAATTAGGTGTTAGCCCAAAGGCTGTTGTCCGGATCGCGCAACAATTAAATCTTACGATAGAAAAAAACAAATATGGCCACTTTATTTTCACACAAGATGATGTCGATCAAATGTTAGAACACCATCTATTTCAAATAGAGCAGTCTCAAAATCCTCAACCTACTCAAAAGACTTCCTCAAATGAGGTTGAAGAATTAAAAACTCAAGTCAATACAATTGTTCAAAACATATCATCGAATGATTTTGAACAATTAGCTGATCAATTAAACACTATGACGAGAAGACTCGATCGAATGGAAGAACAAATGCAAGATAAGGCAAATGATGTCGTCACGTACCAACTTTTGCAACACCGTCGTGAAATGGAGGAAATGTTAGAACGAATTCAAAAATTAGAAGCTGCCCTAACGAAAGAAGAACCCATTTATATTACTCCTGATTCAAAACCAACATACGAACGAGAAAAGAAACCAAAGCGCCGCAAAATGATTTTTAGTATATTTGGATTATAATTTTTAGACCCTTATTAAAATAATAAGGGTCTTTTTTAATGAAGAGTTATATCTTATAAAAATATTATTCTCTTTATTATACATATTCACTTCGTTTTATTTCGTTAACATAATATTTTTACTGTATTCTGCAATTAATGCCTGTGCATGAGCATTCCCTTGAATCACATCGCGAAATTCTTTTAAAGAATACAAATGCGTAACCCCTTTTCGAGCATGAATTCTTACTGGTACACCTTGTAAAGTATCATGAAACTGAAATGGATTATCTATCGGTTCAATTGGAAAACCGAGTGTAAGTAAATACATATACATTCTTTTTGTTACTGCTGCAATGTACCATTCAGCTTTTGTTTCTAACGCATGTATAAATAAAATAGCTGTTAGCCTTTTGAAATGTCCTCTCCCACGAGACGTTTTCGAAATACTTAACTTGCCTATTTCATACACATTCTTCAAATCTTTTACTAAATCATTTTTAGAAAACGGATAGAAAAACTCAGAATTTGATTGTTCAGGTACCGTATACTTAATACATTCTACTGTACCAATAGGATGTTCATCTTCTATTAATAAAAATCGTGATGGATTTAAATTACGTTCTACGAACATTAAGTTTCTTTCTTCACAAAAATCTCCCCATAGTTGCTCGAACCCAAAATGTTCTTCCTTTGTTTGAACACGCTGGAACATATTTAACCGCCTTTCCCATCGTCGCCCTGTTTTTGATAACGCTTTCACTATCTATCATATAAGAACAAATCTTCGTATGCAACTAAAAATATTTATTACTTATTATATTCTGCAAAATGAATTAGATTCCAATTTAATCGACTTTTATCCCGCGCTCACATTCCTTTTAATAACACATTTGTATCACTTTTCAAATCTAACTTACAATATGTTTCTTTCCATACAGCATATAATTCTTCTTAATCTAAAAAAATCCTTTATGAAAAAGGATTTCTTTTACTTCTCAATGCTTTTTAACCACTTTTCAAAAATTTGTACCATCCCATGTTTTCCAGCTAATTTCTCTTCCCCTTGTTTCGTCTTATATGGATATAACTGCAAGAAAACACCGCATCCAGACTCAATTTTTTTACTATGCATATGGCTTCCTGGATATACACAAATGACTTCATAAATTGACCTTCGATAATAGACTCGCTTTCCATCCTGTTCTTCTACATACTTTATAGACCAATACTTATACATTTGCTCAGTTGCTTTCGTATTTCCGACGTGCTGAAAAATATTGTACATTGGACTATACTTCACTTCAATAATAATAGAAGATTTATATACGTATTTCCCATCTTCTTTTACATAACAGTCTAAGCGAATATCTGGCTTCTTCGTATCCTCACCATTGTAAAAATTACTCCCTTTACTTAATGCAATAAGAGGATGTGTTTCAATTAAGTCATTAAATGCGACATGTACCTTTAAATCATCTCGTTGTAAAACTACTGTCGTTCCATCTTGTAATCCATCTACATAAAAATGTTCTTGTATTTGTTCACGAATGGAATTTCTAGCCTCAAAACCAATTTGCTCTAAAATTGAAATAACGATAAAAAAAGCGTAATATTCATACACTAAAAACGTTGGCTTATAAACAAATAATAACGATGGAGATTGATCCGTATATTGCGGGAGTACTTCTAAATGATGTAGTAATTGTTGATGTGGTATCGGTAAATCATGTAAGTTCATGTTACTTGTTTCAGTAACTTCCCTCCAAAACGAGGAGTGCATTAACATTTGAAAGTATTGTACATTTTCATGAACAATGTGCGCCAATATTTTATATTCTTGTATTTTCATTGAGCTCTTTCGTAAATCGGCTTCTTTTAGTAAATGTATATTTTTATATTTTTGCTTCTCTCTATCGGTTACTGATCCATTACGCTCAATTGTTTGTATAATCGTTTTTACGGCTTGAAACTCTTCTGATTTTTTCTTTTTTTCTCTTTCTAATATTTCAATTGTTTGACGTAAAAAACTTTTAGCTTCAATTAAATAATGATAAAATTGCATCGATTTATATTTAAGAAATGCATTTTCCTTACTATTTTTTTGTTCCATAAACTTACGATTATAATGTTTTGCATAAGGTTTTCTTTCTGCCACTATGGTTCCTTTTCTTGTTGGCTTTCTCTCTTTTCCTTCCCATTTATATGCATTTATAAATTTTGAGCTTGATTCTATTTTCTTAAAGATTTGCTTTATCATCTTCATTTTTTGGGGTAACTTTCTAAGCAAAACTAAATAAGAAGAATCCTCAATATCGCTAAGTGCAGTGAAAGTCTTTTTATAATAACCTCTATCCAAAATCAACTCATTTAAAATTGACTTCACATAGTCTTGAATCATTTCAAATTGATCATCAAAAAAATTTTTCGGTACGATTTGAAAAGCACCATAATACGTTGTATCTTCTATACGCACTTCAAAATGGTATAAACCACAGCGCCATGGATAAAAGAATTCTGTTTTCCCATGTTCATATATTAATACTCTTTGTTTTTTTTCATTTATTTCATATTGAGCCTCTTTTATATTTTTCTGTCCCTCATATACTTTATTCCATATAAAAGTAATATTCATTGGGATTTCATAATTGTACTGCAATCTAATCGGTTTTAATTCTTGTACTTTATAAATGCATTGAACTAATGCTGTAGTAGATGTACAAAGACGATTTAATAAAATATAATCTCCTTTCCCCTCATTTCCAATGATTAACTTTAATACAAAAGGGAGCGTTTCATTCGTATCAACGATTTTTGTTTCGTAACGCCCTTCATTTTGCATATCCATACAACTCCAGTTCCCTACGTTTTTCTCGTATATATGCTAAAGAGTGTTCAAATGTAGATACTCTGTTTGCAAGTGCAGATTGCAAAAGAGGTACTAAGGTCGCTCCCCTTTTTGCTTCTTCAGAAAGTAAAGAACCAACCATCATTTCGGTCCCTCTGATTTTCGTCAATACACGCTGCTTTATTTGTAAATCAAACCCTTCTTCTCTACTGATCATATAGGTATGGTTATTTTGGAACGGTATATTTTGCAAATAAGTCGCAATTGCGTTTGCACATCGGAAAGAAATTCCCTTAGACGCATCATGTGATGACAATACGACATGCAACTTATCTAATAGCTCTAATTCTTCTTCAGAAAACACTTCAATCATCGCTTTATTTCTCATCCAATTTATCCGAAATTCTCCCGCTGTTACTTTCAAAGGTGGGTGTAATACGACTTTCCCCAGTTCCATGCCCATCTCACAAAACGGAATTTTTTGTAACGTTATTAAGTTCGTTCGGTCTAATAATCGATCGGAGAGCTCTTTCGTTGTTTCATCAAAATTCACAGTACCTACAAATATAATATTTTCTCCAATTTCAATTGTTGATGGAATTGAATTCTCAATGTCCTGAACACCCTCATACAAGTTTAAAATACGATTTTTTGTTTCAAGTTGAAGAACAGATAAAAATGGAGTAAACCAATGCTCAATATGTGACATGTTCATTTCATCAAAAACGATTATATACAGTTGATTGGGATTTTCTTTCGCCTTCATTAACGTCCTAACTAACTTCGTTTCACTTTCAATAAAAGTACCATTTGGATGAAGGTAACCAAGTAAATCATGTGGTTCTTGATACGATGGTGAAATTGGAATCCAAACCAATTCTTCCCCATACTGTAATCCTAATGCTTCTGCATAAGTTTGCACAAAACGTGATTTCCCAACGCCCGGTATACCCCCAAGAATCGTTAACATATTTGTTTTTACACTTATATGGAAATTATAAATATCCGTTGCATCCAAATATAGCCCTTTATTATGCACCATACTTTGTACATACTGTAAAAAGGACGATTCACGCTCATCCCATTCCCATTCATCTTTTTGCACTTTTATATCCTCTACTTCAACTAGCTTACCTTCTTCATGCATTCGTTTTTTTAATTGCTCATACACATGATCACTTACAAAATATAATTGATCTTCTACCGCTATTTCTACATACTTCGTCCAGTCACTGCAGTTTATATATTTACATTCACGTTTCTGTTCAAAATATGCGATTGAGCTAATTGATGACTTTAAGGATATGTTTCCATACAGTCTTCCATCGTGCCACAATAATTCGGGAGGCTCAAAGTCTTTCGGAAATTTTGGCATAAGAAATGATAAATAACCGTTGCTAAGTTTTCGTTCTAAAGATTCTCTTTTTTTATTATTTGTAACTTTAGGTGCCGGAATCATTTTATAGCTGCTTGCTATTTCTTTCGGTTCTTCTGTACATATTAACTCCACGTATACATTTCCTCTTTCATAATAAAGACGAAACATCACTAATTGCTTTTCTAGTTTTCTTTTCTTTAATTCCAAAAAGATTTTTTCATTCTTTTTATTACTACATAACCCCTCAAATACATATGGTTCATTTGCAAATTGTTCCTGTAAAGTGAATGGTATTGGCGATAAGCATTGTACAAAGAAATTCTCTCCACTCTTCTCTTTTTCAGCTTTTGTAAATTTCCCTAAAAATCTCATATAGTACATTCGTTTTATAAAACTTGGCTGAAGAGCTTTATGTAATTTCACCTTAGTCACCTTCTTTTTTCATACTATTCTTAGTGTATGAAAGAAACGAAAAACTAGAAATAAAAAACCTGACGTTATCCGCCAGGTTCAAAATTAAAACGTATATTAATGAGAAGGAAATGCTTTTTTCTCTTGTAAAATTGCATTATGAGCAATTTTCATTTTAGCAAGTACGTAACGTAATCGATCTTCAGCATTTTCATCTTTACTTTTTTGCAATTCCGCCAAATTTTCAACAGAACTTGCTAAATTCTCAATGACTCCTCTCAGCTCAGGATGATGATTAAAAAAAGATTCTTGCACTAATACTTTCCTTAACTCACTAGCTAAATCAATTATTCTAGACAACTGTTCTTTTTCTTCCATTCTCATCCCTCCTGAATATCTTATGTAGTAAATATTCTCTAAACAAAGAAAAAAGCCCTTTAAATGAAAAGGACTTTTTACATTTTTATATTTCCAGTTAATAACATATACAGTGATGTGATAGCCGCAATAATAATTGCCCACATCACATATTTCTCTGCACCTGCAAAGCAACGGTTCCCTTGTTCTTTTCTTGCAAACGTGTAAACAATAATTCCAATTCCATACACAATTGAAACTAGTAGTAAATTCTTTAAACCAGCTGCATAAAGAAGCCATACAGAGTAAATAGAAGCAATTAAAGCTAACGCTCCGTTTTTTAATTTAGCGTCTTTTAGCTCGTTTGTAATGACTAATTTAAATTGGAATAACGCTGATAATAAATATGGTAATAAAATTGATGTTGATGCAATGAAATACATAATTTGATATGTTGATTCTGAAAACAGAACGATGATAAATATAATTTGGGCAACACCATTTGAAATCCATAATGCCATGTGCGGTGTTTGCTTTTTATTTGTTTTCGTAAAGACTTTCGGAAATACGCCATCTTTTCCGGCTACATGAGAAATTTCAGAAACAAGTAAAAACCAGCCAATTAATGTACCGACAAGTGAAGCAACTAACCCAATGTTAATCGCAACTGCACCCCATGGACCAACAACATGCTCTAATACATGTCCCATTGACGGAGTTTCTAGCACAGAAAGTTCGCTTCTTGTCATCGCTCCCATTGACAGAACAGAAATTAAAATATATATGGACATTACTAAAATAAGTCCCATTACTGTTGCCTTACCAACATCTCGGCTATTCTTCGCTCTTCCGGATAATACAACCGCTCCTTCAACTCCAATGAAAACCCAAAGTGTTACAAGCATTGTATTTTTCACTTGACCAAGTATAGCGGAAAGTGAGAAGGTTCCTTCTCCCCAAAAATCATGTGTAAATGTGTCCCAGCGAAAGGCTGTTACCATTACAACAATAAATAAAACGATTGGAACTAACTTCCCTATTGTTGCGATAACATTCATAATAGAAGCTTCACGGATTCCAAATAAAATTAGAAAATGAAGTGTCCATAATAAAAGTGATGCCCCAACGATAGATGCAACATTATTTCCTCCTTTGAAAATTGGAAAGAAATAACCTAATGTACTAAACAGTAACATAATTGTTGCGACATTACCTAAGATTCCTGCTAGCCAATATCCCCAAGCACTATTAAATCCAATATATTCACCGAAACCAGCACGTGCATAACTATAAATTCCACCTTCAAGTTCCGGTTTTTGTCTTGCTAACGTTTGATATACGAGCGCAAGTGGAATCATTCCCATCGCTGTAATACACCAGCCAATTATTATTGCACCACTGTTTGCTCCTACTGCTAAATCATGCGGTAAACTAAAAACACCGCCACCAACCATTGTTCCAACTACTAATGCGATTAACGGAAAAAATCCTAACTTCTTTTCTATTTGTACCACCCCATCTGTCATTCTAGGTGTTATGTTCGTTCAACTATTAAAGTCACCTTTTTCTCTAATAGACGTTTCTCTTATATTTTTTCAGGAAAACATTACTTATTCTAAAAGAAAATGAACAAAAATGGAATACTTTTTTGAAAAAATGTATAAGTATGCACAAAAAAACCGCTCATTTTGTAATGAACGGTCATTTCAAACATATAAATTTGTATATTTCTTGTAAATTTAACGAAGTAAATTCTCTTTTTCTAAAAATTGTTTTGCGACTTCTTCACTACTTTTACCATTTACGTTAACTTCATAATTCATTTTTCGCATTTCTCCATCTGTAATCTTTCCAGATAATTTATTTAATACCTTTTCAAGTTCAGGATATTTCTGTAACGTTTCTTTTCTTAATAATGGTGCTCCTTGATAAGGTGGGAATAACCCTTTATCATCTTTTAGCACTTTCAGTCCGTATTGCTCCAATTCACTATCTGTTGAATATGCATCAATTACGTTAACATCTCCAGATTGAATTGCGCTATAACGCAGCTTCGGCTCCATCGTTTTAACATTCGAGAACTTATAGTTATATAATTTTTGCATTCCTTTATAACCATCTCCACGATCAGCAAATTCCAATGTAAACCCTACTTTGGCTTCCTGCGCAACATTCCCTAAATCAGAAATTGTATTTATATTCTTTTGATCTGCTATTTTTTTCGGCATGGCTAGTGCATATGTATTGTTATACTCCATTGGCTTCAACATAACCATATTATATTTCTTTTCCATTCCAATGCGAGCCTGATCATATACTTCATCACGATTTGTGCTCTTTGGTTCTTCTTTCACGAAAGTAGATAAAGCTGTTCCTGAAAATTCTGGGTATATATCTACTTCCCCGGATTTCAACGCTTCAAATACAAATGCTGTTTTTCCAAGACCTGGTTTTAATTGTACGTTTAAATCGGTATCTTGTTCAATAAGCTGCTTATACATTTGAATTAAAATTTCAGGTTCTGATCCAAGTTTGCCCGCAATAACAATATCTTTCTTTTCTGTACTCCAAAGAAATGGAGAAGCAATCATTACTACAACTATACATATCGTCAATATAACATGCTTAGAAGAGCGTTTCGGTCGTTCAAGTATGCGAAGTACTATATCAAAGAATAAAGCGAGTAACGCGGCTGGTACGGCCCCTAAAATGATAAGTGCATGATCATTTCGATCTATGCCTAATAATATAAGCTTACCGAGCCCACCAGCACCAATGAGAGCTGCTAATGTAGCCGTTCCAACAATTAATACCATCGCTGTACGAATACCGGCCATAATGATAGGCAATGCAAGCGGAAGCTCTACCTTCCACAGCCTTCTCCAACTATTCATCCCCATAGCTCTCGCGGCTTCTATTAGTGATTCATCTAATTCCCTTATTCCTGTATATGTATTTCGTAAAATAGGTAATAGTGCATACACAACTAATGCAATAATCGCTGGAAGTTTTCCGATTCCTACTAACGGAATTAATAGTCCGAGTAATGCAAGTGACGGCACTGTCTGCATTACTGCAGAAGTTCCTATTATAAATTCAGCCATTCGTTCTTTTCTTGTTAATAAAATGCCAAGTGGCACCGCTATAATTACTGCAAAAAATAATGAAATAAGCGATATTTGTAAGTGCTCACTTAATGCAGTTAGTAATTCTATTTTTCGTTCTTGGAACGTTTGTATAAAATTAGTCACTGTTTAGCCTCTCTCCTTCATTTGTTCAACAATGTAATTGACGATATGACGACTTGTTAACGCTCCAATATATTGACCGTTTTCTTCAACTGGAACGATCTCCTCATCACGCACACGAACTAACGCTTCTTGTAAAGAAGAATGTAATGATAGTGCCTGCCCTTCTAATTGCACACTTTGATCAAGCGGCAATACATCTGCTACACTTTTCTCCTCATACCAAGTTCGTCCACGATTTCCAATGAACTCCTCTACAAATTCATTTTTCGGATTATGTATAATTCCTTCTGGTGTATCTAGTTGAACAACTTTTCCATCTTTCATAATACAAATGCGATCTCCAAGTGATAATGCTTCTTGCATATCATGTGTTACGAACACGATTGTTTTTTGAATCTTTTTTTGCAACTGTACAATATCCTTCTGAAGCTGTTCCCTACTTAATGGATCTAACGCACTAAATGGTTCATCCATAAGAACGATTTTCGGGTTTGCGGCTAATGCTCGCACGACACCGACACGTTGTTTTTGTCCTCCTGACAATTCATCAGGCATACGATCTCGATATATATCCGGATCTAATCCAACCATATGTAACAAGTCATCGACGCGTGCTTTTATTTCCTTTTTGCTCCATTGCCTCATTTCAGGAACAACTGCAATATTTTCAGCGATTGTCATATGAGGAAACAATGCAATCTGTTGCAACACATATCCTATATCCCAACGTAATTCGTTTATATTATATTGTTGAATATCTTTTCCATCGATTAAAATCGATCCTTCAGTCGTTTCGATTAAACGATTAATCATCTTCATTGTCGTTGTTTTCCCGCAACCACTCGGACCGATGAGAACGAAAAATTCTCCCTTTTTAATTTCTAAATGCAATGAATCCACTGCTTTCGTGCCATCTTCATACGATTTTGACACATGATTAAATTGAATCACAAACACAACTCCTTTACTGTTGTTTCCTTTATTTTGATGGAATATGGCATTCATTTCAAATGATACGCTTTTAAATTAAAAAAGAGCTCGCATTTGAGCTCTAACGGTCGAACAATATTGTTTTCATAATAGCAGCATATTCGCGAACATACATTTTTCTCTTAGAACGAATTGGTGTTTCAGCAGCTAGCGCCTCCATCTTCATACCTAAACGCTTTGCAATTATTTTCGTTCGATATAAATGATATGTATTACTTACAACTACCGCATGTTTCACATTATATAAATCCATACTAAATTTTAAGTTTTCATACGTATTTGTAGATTGATCTTCTATTAAAATACGACTCTCATCTATACCGTGTACCATTAAATAATTTCTCATGCTATGAGCTTCCGGTATATCTTCATCTTCTCCTTGACCACCTGAAACAATTACTTTCGCTTCAGGATGGGAAAATAAATACTCCAACGCTACATCCAAACGATTTTGAAGAGATAAAGACGGTCTATCTCCAAATAACTTTGCACCCAGTATAAGAACGTACGGAGAGTGATAGCTCAACTTTTCACGAGCAACTTTGTTCATTCGAAACGTCATATAAATGATGTATAGTGGCGGTAATAATAAAATCATAAGAAAGATCCATTTGTTCATAAATAAGTATTCACTCCCTTTCTTGTTATTATATAGAAAAAGAAAGGGAGGCAGAAGTGTTTTTTCAAACGATTGATTTATTAGAAACATGCGCCGCTACTTTACGTTGTGATAGTACATAATAAATAGCGATTCCTAATGAGAAAATCAATATACAGCTTAATACGTAAAACGGCAGCATGACTCCGACTTTAGATACACCCGCTGTAAACAACATTAATAATAAAATTCGTATTCCAGTACCAATTAGGCGAAATAAGCTGTCTACACGTCCCATTACTTCGTTTGGAATTTCCTCCATCATCAATACATTTCTCGCCACTCTTGTACCCGCATTTCCAACTGCATGAAAAATTGCAAGTCCATATAAGAAAATTACGGAAGGTTCAATAATCATTGCGGTAATTGAAATTACATAAATAAACATCGTTATAACGATTGAAACTTCTGTTTTTACATATTTCATTATGAGTGGAATACAGATTCCTGCAACAACCGCTCCAACACCGTACATCATCCCCTCTATTGCGTATACAGAGGCATTGGCTTTAAGTATATCCGAAATATAAACTGGTATTAAATAATTTGCCATCATAACACCTATAAACGGCATATAAGTGGCCAGTAAGAACCAAAAGAGCTTAGGACGTTTTTTCATAAAGTGAATTCCTTCAAACAATTGCTTCTTAAATGTTATTTTTCTTTTCACTTCTTTTTTCTTTACGTACGGTATACATAAGAAAAGAAAAAATGCTCCAGCAAAAGTTAACATGTCTACTAACAAAATCCACTTCAAAGATACAATTTCAATTAAGAAGCTCGCGGCCGCTCCAGAAATAACTTGTGTTAACTGTCCTTGTATTTCCATCGTTCCACTTAAACTTTTATAATGTTCTGCTTGAAATATCTCTTGGTTGAACGCAAATATTGTAGGATAAAATAATAAATAGTAGAATGATCCGGCTATATAAATAAGAATATAGTGAATAGAATGATAAGGTTGCCCAGCAAATCCCCAAATAACCATTATTCCGATTACGGCTATTCCGATTCCTTCGTTACATAACAATAAAGATTTTCTTGAAAAACGATCAATACTTTGCCCAATGAATGGTGTTAATAAAAACATAATGAGGGTTGCAATGATAGAAACATAACCAAACGTTGTCTCTCCTCCACTCTCTTTAATTAACAGCCACGGAATCGTTATCATAACAATTCCGGAACCAATAGCAGATAGACTATTGGCCCCTAGAATGTAATACAAGCGAGAATCATGATAAAGTGAGGACATATCACTCCACTCCTAGTTGCTTTTTCACCTCTTTATATACGCTCATATATGCTTTTAATTCTTTAACTACATCATGAATTAATGGTTTGGCATCTTCCCCAAGTTCACCATCTTGCACATGTAATCCATCAAGCACAACTTGTTTTGGAATGGCATTTGCATAAACACCTCTAGAGACCGTTCGCATGCTGTTTAATGCATTTATTCCACCTTTACCGCCACCAGCAACCGCTAACAACGCAACTGGTTTATGAATAAATTCACTACTACTTAAGTAATCTAAAGAGTTTTTCAGCGCACCGCTCATCGCATTATGATATTCTGGTGTACATAATACAACCCCATCCGCAGCTTTCACTAATGTTTTCAATTTTTTTACTGCCTCTAAATCACGTTGTGACTCTTCTCCATTGTATAAAGGTAACTCCTCAATTGCTAAATCATATAATTCCCCTTCAAATTGATCCGCAATATATTTTGCCACCACGCGAGTTCTACCAAATTTTCTTGGTGTACCATTAATAACGACTAGTTTCATGATTATTTCTCCCCTTTGTTTTCAAGTTCTACTTATATATTATCAGAAATTTCTATACAAAACACAATATTAAGAGTTAACTTGTTTCATAAAATAGTATGATAAACAAAAAAGAACTCATACTTTCGTATGAGTTTCGCACAATTACTTCGTTTCATCTCTGAGACTCAATGTACCTAAACTTTCATTTGCTTCAAAATGATTATATGCTTTTTCCGCTAATCTTTTCCGTTCTTCTGGTAATTCTATATATTTCATTACGTTTTCAATTATTTTTTCGTACGGAGTAAACACAATTCCTGGCCACTCTACCTCATCTTCTGGATTACTATTTTCGGAAATAATAAATTTCTTATTTGCGACTGCATAAGACACGCGAGGTGTTTCAAGAATTCCTGATAAATAAAAATGAATATTTAATATAATTTTAGCTCTAGCAATCAATTCATTTCTAACAATTCCCCACGCATTATTTTTAAAAACTATATTTAAATTCGGGGCAATCGCTTTTAGATGATCAAAAATAGCTTGTCGCCTCGGATTAAGAGCACCTATAAACAGAATATCAATATCTTCAATAATCTCATCTTCAAATGCATCTTTTTTTATTTCCAAAGTTGGAGCATAGTTCATTTTTACATGTTTTATTTCTTTTCCTACCCCTTTTTGTTTTAGCCATTCTATATTTTGTTTACTATAATCCCAAATCACTCTATCTTTTAATAATATTAAATAAAGGGGGTGTGCATATGGACTTCCTTCGTATAGCTGTTCTAAATTATAAATAATTGCATCTTTCGGAAGAAGATTCGGGTTATATGCGTATGTATGGGCTCCAAAAACAACTGTATTCTTTACATTTTCCAGTATCGTTTCTGATATAATTACTGTATTTCCCTCCTGCTCCAACCGCCACTTTAAAGCTCGCGCAACATCTATGAAACTACCGTATGTCTTTGGGCATATAAAAAGACAATAATCATATTCTTTATTCAAATAAGCTTCCATTAATTTTAAATTATTTTTATATAAATCTACATCCGGATGTTTAAGTACTAACTCATTTGCATGTTTTCTTGCTACTTTATATAATCCAGCATAATAAGCAGCGATGCATCTTCTTAATTCGATTCTTTCCCGATGTTCATCTAATACATCCATGTTTAAAAGAAGATTTGCGATACAATACGCTTTTAAATGATCACGATCATAATAATAGTCTAGTAGTGGCATCAATTCTTCATACGTATTTCCATGCACCGATTCTCCTAGTTCAATCGCCCATCGCATTAATTCCATGATTACTCCACTACTCCTTTAACCGAAAATGTATTTAATAAAATTTCGCATTATTCTCTACTACATTTGCTATATGAAATGGAATCTCTTCTTTAATCGATTCCAAATACTTTTGCGACACGGCCCCTAAATGTTTTTTATGCGGTATATAGAAAGCACTAATAGAAATTTCATAGTCAAATAAGTAATCATACACATGATAATCTACAAATAAAAGATCATCCTTTGGAAAAGGAATTTCCTTCCCTTGCAGAGCATACATCAAAGCAATATTGTTTTGAGATCGTAATCGATACAACCTTGCAAGTTGGTATAATGGTTCAGCCCGGGTTGGTCTATATTCCCACGCTTTTTGAAAATAAAAAACAGCTAATGCTAAATATTGCTCTTCTTGCCCTTTAACAGTTTCTTTTTCATCAGCATCTGTCACTTCATTTTGTTTATTTGCTGAACGATTTGCTAACTGCTCATAACAAAATCCTATTCGCAATAACGAATAGAATACCTCTTCAACCCACCCCCCTGCTTCCACTCGTTTTTTATACCATTTAATCGAATCTTCAAATTGACTTAAATGAAAATAAGTTTGGGCTAAATAAAATAAATATCTTATATGCAAATCTGGCGTTGTTTCTGGGTCATTTATTCCTTGTAACAACAACCTCTCATCTCTTTCAAATTTATCAGCTTTACTCCCGCCATCTCCGGGATCATTCACGACAAGAGTCTCTAACCGATCTACCCTCGTATTGTAATTCGCTCCAACTTTTGAACGATCTATATCCCAATACTCATGAGTAACACCGACAGATTTCCATGATAAAGAAGCTTTCAAAAGACGTGTAAGCCAATATTTAATATGAACATCATATTGCAATGTAAGATAATGATCTTCCGTTAAGCTCGTTTTATCGAAATTCGGATCAACCTCTAAAATCATATCCGCATCTAATATTAATAAATAATCTGCTTCTGGATATGTTTTTTGCGCTAATGAAACAGCTAAACTTCTGTTATAACCAAAGTTTTTAAACGGCTCATGATGAACCGTCCCAGGTATCTCATTTTCCTTACACCAATTTTCAATAATTTCAGGCGTATTATCCGTCGATCCAGTATCACAAATAGAAACATAATCTACAATTGATTTTGTTGCATTTAAACATCTTTCCATAATTCTAGACTCATTTTTGACAATCATACAAAGACATAACTTTTTTTCTTCCTTTACAGACTTCACTTGCTCATTTCCCATTTAACCACCTCATATTTTATTAACACGCTCTTCTCATATGTAACAACATTTTTTAGCTATACTGATGACATAAGCACCCTTTTACTATTTATGAAAACTTCATTTTATTTATTCTTACTTTTATGTTGGGACATATTTCATGCTTTGCTTTATATTTGATACAATCAATACAAAAAAACATAATACGGGAATCCGTACATTTCAAAGTCTAAGAGAAGGTTATATTTTGTTGGATTACATTTGGCTAGATGACAAATCACCAATTTTAGAACAACTACCAAGTAATTTTAAATCTGCAGCTATATTGCTACATCCATTTGTCCAAATGCCTTTAGGATGGGAAAAGTCTGTGAGAAAAAGACCATATGAGCACATCTATCCTAGCGCTGAAGAAATCATTCACAATGGGAAATCCGTTTCTTGGAAGGAAATGATGTCTTGTAGTGGATTACATTCATACGCAGACCTAGCAATGGCCATGTTGACTTCCATTAGTGCCTTTTCAGAAGAATATAAAAGAGAGGATTTAGCTGAAAAGCTACATTCAAACTTAAAAAAAGATCTTTATTATCCAACAGAAGATTATACGTCTATATTTTTATTACACAAATTACTTAAACTCCTCGGTTCTAAAGGTGCAAAAAATCTATATTTCTCTGAACCAATTCTTGATACAAACGGATTATTACAGGTAAATAATACTACTCCATTAGATATTTGGGACATTAGCAATAATGAGTTAATTATTACTGGAGAAGACAATGAGTATGCGTTTATGAGTATATACGATTCCTTTACAACCTTATTATTAGCTAAAGAAGAAAATATAGAATATATTGTTCAATCAATGAATGTTGACGCTGTCATTTGTGACAAAAAAACGATGATTGATTGGTATTTTTAAATTAGTAATTTCTTAAACTATAAAAAAGAAACTTGCGCTTATGCACAAGTTTCTTTTCAAAAACATCCTTATTTTTTTACAACTTCATGTCCACCGAACTGATTACGTAGTGCTGAAACTACTTTTCCATGGAATGTATCATCTTCCTGAGAACGATAGCGCATAAATAATGACATCGCGATTACTGGTGCCGCTGCTTGTAACTCAAGCGCAGTTTCAACAGTCCATTTCCCTTCTCCTGAAGAGTTCATTACACCTTTAATGCCATCAAGTTTAGGATCATCTGCAAATGCTTTTTCAGTTAAGTCCATTAACCAACCGCGGATTACTGATCCGTTCGCCCATACTTTTGCAACATCTTCATAATTGAAATCAAAGTCACTCTTATCTAGTACTTCAAATCCTTCAGCAATTGCTTGCATCATGCCGTATTCAATACCGTTATGAACCATTTTTAAGAAATGACCACTACCAACGCGGCCAGCATAAGAATAGCCATTTTCTACTGCTAAATCTTTAAATAAAGGTTCTAATTGGTCGTAAATTTCTTTTTCTCCACCAACCATTAAACAAGCACCGTATCTAGCTCCTTCTACACCGCCAGATGTACCGATATCTACATAATGTAATCCGAAGCTTTTTGCTTCTTCAGCACGGCGTAACGTATCTTTATAGAATGAATTTCCACCTTCAATAACGATATCACCTTCATCTAATAACGGATACACATCTTTTAATACTGACTCTACAACTTCTCCTGCAGGCACCATTACCCAGATCGTACGAGGAGCTTCTAATTCAGCGATCATTTCTTTTAATGTATGACGTGCAGTAATTCCTAGTTTTCCTGCCTTTTCTACAAGCTCTTTATTTACATCGTATACAACTACTTCATGCTTGTCTTCATGTAAGTGTTCAGCTAATGGGAATCCCATTTTTCCTAATCCAATTAATCCTAGTTTCATATTAATCAATCTCCTATTCTATACAAATATATTTAATATCGAAATTAGCCCAAGTGCTACTACAGATAATATAGTCTCCATTGCAGTCCATGTTAATAACGTTTCTTTCACAGTCATTCCGAAATACTCTTTAATCATCCAAAATCCTGAATCATTCACGTGTGATAAAATTAATGACCCTGCACCTGTTGCAAGTGCTAATAATTCAACATTTACACCTGGTGTACTTGCTGCAATCGGCGCAACAATACCAGCTGCTGTCATCATAGAAACAGTTGCCGATCCTGTCGCAACTCGGATAAGTGCAGCAATTCCCCATCCAAGTAATATTGGTGAAATATGTGATTCTTTCGCCATTTCAGCAATTGTAGTACCAATTCCAGAATCTAATAATACCTTATTAAATGCACCACCAGCACCAATTACTAACAGTATGTTTGCAATTGGCCCAAGGCAATCATTTGTAAATTGTAATACTTTATCTTTAGAAAATCCTTTTGCATAACCAAGGCTAAAGAAAGAATAAATCGTTGCAATTAATAAAGCGACTATTGGATCTCCAATAAAGTGTAACACTTGTGCAAGTTGACTCGTTTTATGTAACGCTACTTCAGCAATGGATGCACCAAGCATAAGAAATACTGGAAGTAAAATAGTAAACAATGTATTTCCGAAGCTAGGAAGTTCTTTCTTCTTATCTCTTTCAATAAATTGCTCCGCTATATCTAATGGTACTTCCTTATGTATACGAGCACCAATCCATTTCCCGTAAAGTGGACCTGAAATAATTGCAGTTGGAAGTCCGACAATTAACGCATATAAA
Organism: Bacillus sp. MYb78; assembly: GCF_002975115.1. NCBI lineage: Bacteria > Bacillati > Bacillota > Bacilli > Caryophanales > Bacillaceae > Bacillus > Bacillus sp. MYb78. Next base: position 2,926 of record NZ_PCOB01000012.1, on the reverse strand, counting down.
ATTGTCTTCCCTACATCTGCTTTAAAAATACCCACTGCCGCCATTGCCGCTGGATGCGGTGGGACAAGTCCGTGTACGACTGACAGTCCTGCTACTAGCGGAATACCGATTGTAATAAGTGATACCCCAGTTTCTAACGCAATTGTAAATACTAACGGAATTAATAGGACGAATCCAACTTGGAAAAATACCGGAATCCCTACTAAAAATGCAACGAACATCATCGCCCAGTGAACTCGTTTCTTCCCAAAACGATTAATTAATGTGTTAGCGATACGTTCAGCACCGCCAGATTCGGCCATCATTTTTCCAAGCATCGTTCCTAGTGCTAAAACTATCGCTAAAAAGCCTAACGTATTACCAAGCCCTAGTTTAATAGAATCAATAATCCCTGGATCTTTTGGTGAAGTTCCAATTAAAGGCATTCCCATTGCTAAACCTACACCAATTGCTGTTAAAATTAATGCGACAAATGGATGCCATTTTACTACCGTAATAAGTAAAAGTAGTATGACAACTGCCGCTAGTACGATCCCAACTACCATTTCTCCCAATCCCCCTATTGTTTACGTTGGAAAGCAGCTATACAATCAAATTCTTCTTTCAAGCGATTGTAAAGTCGTTCATACATATAAAACATTTCTAAATATATAGCCGTATTTTCTTTATTCGGTACATGATGATGGACAATATCAATCCAATCCTTTACCTCTTCAAGAGAATCAATTTTTCCTACAGCATATAAAGCAACTGCCGCTGCCCCAAGCGCAGATGCTTCATGACTTTCAGGTACAAACAATTCTTTTCCCATCATATCGGACAACATTTGTCTCCAAAATGCAGATTTTGCAAACCCTCCTGAAACTCGTATTTCAGTAAGTGGCCCTGTACAATCCCTGATTGCGAGTGCTACTGAATATACACTCATACAAACACCTTCCATCACTGCACGTATAAAATGTTCTCGTTTATGTTGAAGATTGATTCCAAAGAATGTACCACGAGCGTTTGCATTCCAGTAAGGTGCGCGTTCTCCAGATAAGAAAGGTAAGAACAATAGCCCATCCGCTCCAGCTGGTACGCTTTCTGCATATTTAATTAATAAATCATAAGGATCAATGCCGAGCTTTCTTGCTACTTCTTGCTCTGGACTACCAAATTCATCACGTAACCATCTCAGTAATATTCCGCCGTTATTCGTTGGACCACCGATTACCCAGTGCTCATCTGTTAATGCGTAACAAAACGTTCTCCCTTTCTCATCTGTATTTATATTTGATGAGATTGTTCGAACCGCACCACTCGTTCCAATCGTAATTGCAGCCGCACCCGGTGATATCGCACCAACTCCTACATTTGCAAGAACCCCATCACTTGCTCCGATGACAATTGGTGTTTCTGCACTTATCCCCATCTTCTGTGCTAATTCTGGCTTCATACCTGATAAAATATATGTAGTGGGTACAGGGGTTGATAATTGTTCTGGTGACATATGTAACATAGTCAAAACATCTTCATCCCAGTTTAATGTTTCTAAATTAAATAACCCTGTAGCAGAAGCAATCGAATAATCAACTACGTAGCGTGAAAATAATTGGTAAATCACATACTCTTTAATGGAAATGAATTTATAGGCACTTGTATATAACTCTGGTTCCTCTTCTTTCATCCATAACAATTTAGAAAGTGGTGACATCGGATGAATCGGTGTACCTGTACGTCTATAAATTTCATGCCCATTCATTTGTTGTAATAATTTTTCTGATTGCTTCGTACTTCGATTATCTGCCCAAATGATAGAACGCGTTAATGGCGCACCATTTTCATCTACTGCAATTAATGCGTGCATAGCTGTACTAATACCGATTGAAGAAATATCTTCTGGTAATACATTACCTTTTTCAATGGCAACGCTTACACTTTTGTATACAGCGGCACATATTACATCAGGATCTTGCTCAGCCCATCCTACATTCGGTTGAATAATTGGGTAATCGATTGCATGTGATGCAATGACTTTTCCTTTTTCTGTGAACACAACCGTTTTTGTACTTGTGGTACCGATATCAATCCCGATTACTCTCCCCCTTGTTTCCATGCGAATCTTCCCTTCATTTCTAGCAAAATAAGATTTAGTAAACCGTTTACATGAATTAGTATATAAAATATTTTTTCATTTATCAAGTTATAAAAAGAAAATTTTTTTCACAACAAAAAGTAAATCCCCTCATTCCATTTCACTTATATACTAAATTTAGCTTTTCCGTGCGGTAAAATTACGTTATCTTCTTTACGCAATACACTCTTTCCTCTCATTAACAACACATACATAGTCCTCCATACGTTCTACTCATTTGCATGAAAAAGCGTTGAAAAGCAATATTCATTTTTAGGGATCACGTTACATAACCATCAAGCCAAGAAAAGTAACTACCCGCAGAATGAGAATTCTGTGCATTTTGCTCTTGTTTATTGTTTTAGATTCACTAGTCCTTTTATCTTGATAAACATAGAGCGCGGCCCCCCTGCTATCACTTTTTTATCTTGTAAATATATCTTACATACTATAAAATTTAATAGTATTTTTATTTTTCAGAAAAATAAAACAATAATATAGAATTTATTGTATAATGTTGTAAAAAGATGTCGGAGGGATTTAATGTTAAATAAAATATCTCAATTCACAATTAAGCTTTCATCAATTCTTTTATCACTCTTATTATTATTAAATTTACCTTATTTATTTATCACTCAACAAGGGTTTACCTTTCAACCAATTTATTTTTTTAATCAGATCGTTACCATGTTAAAACAGGTCTTCTCCCCTGAATCATTAGTGATTATAGGATCAGACCCGAAGTTTGGCCATTTTGTAAATGTCAAGATAAACATGTACATTTTCGCTTGTTTAAGCATGTACAAAATC
>NZ_PCOB01000011.1:23543-179938 GCF_002975115.1 Bacillus sp. MYb78 | reverse complement strand
GTGTGAGGTGGGGGAAAAGGTGGAGATTACATCAAAGCCTTACCTATCATCATAAATGATTTTGAAGTATCGTAAGCTAAATCCTTGGGTGCCAGTCGAGCCTTGGAAAGCTGGAGATTTAGGCTTACCTGTTTGTGATGGACCTGGAGGAAGTAAATTAGCTGTTTGTATTTGTCATGATGGCATGTTCCCTGAAGTAGCTCGTGAAGCAGCCTATAAAGGTGCAAATGTCTTGATTCGTATTTCTGGGTATAGCACACAAGTTAGTGAACAATGGATGCTAACCAATCGTTCAAATGCATGGCAGAATTTAATGTATACATTGTCGGTAAACTTAGCGGGTTATGATGGTGTATTTTATTACTTTGGTGAAGGACAAGTATGTAATTTTGATGGGACTACTTTAGTACAGGGGCATCGAAATCCTTGGGAGATTGTTACTGCTGAAGTATATCCAGAACTAGCAGATCAGGCTAGATTAGGATGGGGATTAGAAAATAATATATATAATCTAGGTTCAAGAGGATATGTAGCAACTCCTGGTGGGGTGAAAGAAAACCCATATACGTTTGTAAAAGATTTAGCTGAAGGTAAATATAAGGTTCCTTGGGAAGATGAGATTAAAGTAAAAGATGGATCTATTTATGGATATCCAGTAAAAAAAACGATTCATTCTTAGGGAAGGGAAATAAAACAAGCGCATCATATTGAAGTGACCCCTAAAAGTTAGACATGGTTATTTCATTAGGCAGCTTGATAAAAGTGAGTCCGGTATTGCACCGGGCTCATTTTTAATTTTGCCTTTATCCGTTTCGTATTATAATACTCTATATATTTTTCTAATTCTATTTTAAAATGTTCTACACTTTCAAACTCTTTTATGTAGAGGAATTCCGATTTCATGATCCCAAAGAAATTCTCCATTACTGCGTTGTCGTAACAGTTGCCTTTTCGAGACATACTCTGCACAATATCTCTTGATTCAAGTGTACGGACATATTGTTTCATTTGATAATGCCATCCTTGATCTGAATGCATCACTAGTTGGTGATGTTCAGGCAAACGTTCTAATGCTTTTTCTAACATCTCTGAAACAAGTGAATACATCGGTCTAGAGCCTATTGTATAGGTAATAATTTCACCATTATACAAGTCTAATACAGGTGATAAATAAAGTTTCTCTCCAAATAATTTAAACTCTGTGATGTCTGTTACCCATTTTTGATTCGGTGCATCTGCATGAAAATTCCGAGCTAAAATATTTGGTGCAATTTTACCGGATTTCCCCTTATAAGACTTATATTTTTTTATACGTACAACACACTTTAATCCAAGCTCTTTCATAATGCGCTGAACCTTCTTATGATTCACTTTCTGCCCACGATTCGTTAACTCATCACGAATGCGACGGTAACCATAACGACCTTCATTTTCCTCATAAATCGCTTTAATCTCAGCTTTCAAATCGGCATCTAGATCTGGACGATTCATTTTCTTTACTAAATCATAATATGTGCTTCGAGGAATAGTAGCTAGCTCCACGAGTGCCTTCACCGAATATTTATGCCTTAATTCGTAGACTACTTGCGCTTTGTCTTGTTTTGTGATTTTTCCTTGTTTTGAACTAAGGCATTTAACTTTTTTAAGTACTCATTTTCCATCTCAAGCTGTTTAATGCGTGCTTCAAGTGCTTCGACTGAAATTTCAACTGGTGCTTGTTTTGATTGTTTATTTGACTCTTTTTTCATGGATGGACGCCCCTTTTTCTTTGATTGAAGGGCATCAATTCCTTGTGCTTCGAGTTGTTTTTTTCAAACAATAATCGTTGAATGGGCAGGGATGTTAAAGATAGCTGCCGTTTCAAACAAGGACGTACCGTTTTCAATCATAAAATTTAGTACGTCTAGTTTAAATTGTTGGGTGTAATTTGTATACCGTTTTAGAAAAGCTTCCGCACCATTCTGCTTATATTGGTTTACCCAATTCAAAATTACGGTGTCTCTTATACCAATGACTTTACCTATTCCTCGATAACTTTCATTTCCGTTCAAATAACGTAGAACGATTTGTATTTTTTCATCAGCTGTAAATTTAGCCATAGAAAAACTGCACCTCCAATTGTTAGACTGTGTCTAACAATTGGGGTGCAGTTCATATTGATGCGCTTGTTTTTGTTAATCAATAATTTGAAGTTCCTTTAACTCTTTTTCGACATTTTGTAGGAGTTGTTCACTTTTTTGAAGTACATTCGTTGGGAAAGTCTCATCATCGCCATATTCAACGCCGTGAGGATAATAATGTTTTCCTAATAAGGGAGGGAGTAGTTTTACTTCAGCGTGTCTACTGCCGATGTCACCTTCAACAGCAACTCCTTGCACTCGCAAATAATAAACATCATTTAATATTTCAAATTTATAATCGTATGTAACCCGTTCATAATCCCACTGTCCAGCAAGTACGAAGTGGTTGTTTTCCATGATTTCAGTTAAAAGAGTTAATTCAACGACGGCTCCATTAAATTTCGTATTTGTAAATTGCATATAATACCTCCTTTTTTAATGTTACACCATTATTTTTATAATAGTATGAATAATAAGAAAGTGCAATTCATATTGAGAGAAAAGGGATAATCCAGACTTTTTTCACAAAAATATGATATAGTGAAAAGAGTACGGTACACACAAAAAGAAAGAAAAGGATTTGTGTATATCTCAATTTTATGTTTTGTTCAGGAGGTATATCGTTTGAAGAAATTATTGCGTATCGTAATGATTACAATTTTAATTTTAGCTGTTGATTTATACGGGAAATTACTCGTTTCACAATATATATTAACCCCATCTCAATCAAAGCAAGAAAATAAAATTGTGAAAAAGAAAAAGCAAATTAAGGAAGACTCCTCAGACACTGTTTTAAATATGATTGGTGAAGACTCTGAAAATTTATTAGCGAAGTGGGGAGAACCCTCTCGAATAGAGCCATCTGCATACGGATATGAATGGTGGGTATACAATCAGGATTTAACTCAGTATGTTCAATTCGGAGTTTCTGAACGTAAAGTTATAACGGCGTACGCTGCTGGTGAACAAGTTAAGGTTCCACCTTATTATATAAATGAAAAATATGAAGAAGTATATAAAAAAAGTCCGCTTTCGCATGAAATTTCATTAAAAAGAGGGAAAAATAGTTATCAATTTGAACTATCTGATACCGAAGTCATGGAACAACCGTTAATACCTGTAGAAGATGGATGGGCGCAATTGTATTTTGATCAATTTACACATGAGCTTGTGGGTGTTCGTTATATGGATGATGAAACTTTATTACGCCAAAGACCGTATCAGCTCGTTTATTCAGGTGAATTAATAGCAGAACAACCATTGACTCCAGAAAAGATAAAACAAGTAGAAAATGGGAATATGCAACAAATTTTTGATTTAACAAATATCATTCGAAGTCGTCATAAATTACCATTATTAACATGGGATCAGGAAACGGCAGATGTTGCTGTTGGTCACAGTAAAGATATGAAAGACAATAATTATTTTTCTCATGACTCACCTACATTAGGTACGCTAGGAGATCGTTTGCAGCGCGGGAAAGTAGGATTTCAACTTGCTGGTGAGAACATAGCGGCGCAACATAGTGATGGAATTGCGGCAGTGCAAGGTTGGTTAAATAGTGAGGGGCATAGAAAGAATTTATTAAATGAACAATTTACGGGATTAGGTGTTGGTGTATACGATAAATTTTATACACAAAACTTTATTCGAAAATAAAGCGAAACTGTAAGCAATGGGGTGTTACATCACCTAATTAGTTACTTCGTATTCACTGAATTGTAGGTGGGAATCTGACCGTATGCAAATAGCAGAAAAAAAGGTGCATGAATCGTCTAAAAATAGGCGAACCATGCGCCTTTTTTTTCTTACTATATAGTAGATATACATGGAGAGGTGAGGATTATGCCAACAACAAAAGGGCCGTTACATCCATCGGTTCAACAGTTTAAAGAATTTGTAAACCATCACCCTAAAATGGTTCATGAGGTTAGAAGTGGTCACAAAACTTGGCAACAATTTTATGAAGAATGGTACTTACTTGGTGAAGAAGATCCAATATGGGCAACTTATAGACCGGATGGAGCGCCTGCGTTTTCTTCGGTAAAAGAAAATAAAAAAGAAAAAGATAATCGAACTGAAGAGGAAAAAACTGCTGATGTGATGGGGCAAATGCTTTCTTTTTTTAAAAAGTTGGACGTGGAACAAATGCAGAACCATTTAGCTAATGTGACGAGTGCTATTGGGAGCGTGCAACAAGTTATTCAGCAATTTCAAGGTAACCGTACGCAGCAAGAACAAAGTACTTCAGAAAATAACCCGTTTTTCTTTCAAAAGGATTAGGGGGAAAGATGATGAGAGCAGAAATTATGGAGTTTATAAAGGCTGATGAGGATTTATCTCGCTATATTAGAGAGCAACCGTACTGGTATAGAAAATTAACACGAAATCCTGAAGAAAAAGAGGCTTTTGAGTTAGCGGCGATGCAACATTTCAAAAAAACAATACCAGATAAAGTGGAAAAATTTCAAAATCAATTGGCTGTTGCTTCGATCATGATTGATATGTTTCAGTATATGAAGCAACAAAATGCAACCTAATTACAAGTGAAAAATATGTCCGTCATGCAGAACTTTTGTTACAATAGAGATTGATTATTTAAAAAGGAGTTGCAGCATGACGGAAATTTGTTTAGTACGACATGGACAAACTGATTGGAATTTTCAAGAAATTATTCAGGGGCGAGAAGATATTCCGCTTAATGAAGTTGGTAAGAAGCAAGCGAGTCAAAGTGCAGCTGCTTTACAAGAAGAAACGTGGGATATCATTATAAGTAGCCCGTTAATTAGAGCGCAAGAAACGGCTAATGAAATCGCAAAGGCGGCTGGATTACAATCGATTTTATTAGATGATCGATTTGTTGAACGGAATTTTGGAGAAGCTTCAGGGAAGCCAGTTGCGACTGTTAGAGAGTTGATTGCTGAGGGTAAAGTAGAAGGTATGGAGCAAGATGAAGAGATTGTAGCTCGTTGCTTTGCTGCTTTAGAAGATGTTGCAACAACTCATTTTGGCAAACGTATTATTATTGTTGCTCACTCACACGCGATAAAAGCAATTTTACATGCCATTGAACCAGATGAAATTACATTTAAGACACCATTAAAAAATGCGTGTATTAGTTATGTGAAACAAAATAGTGGGAAATGGGATGTTCTTAAATATAATATAGCGGAACATATTAATGTATAAGTGTGTACGGATATAGTGTGAAAATAGTTTCATTATATCTTTCTTTTGAGTAAGTCACTTCAATTAGTAGTTCTAATCTAAATGTGGTATGATGGATACTCGGAGGTGTCTCTCATGATTGTAGCGACGCTAGAAAGCGTATTAATATTAGATAAGGCAGAGCAGCTTGCAAAAGCGATTATCTGTTCAGATATAGCAGAAGATTATCGTAAGTATTATAGAGAATTACATGAAGATATGGAACTTCAGACGTTAATTCAGCAATTTACAGCGATGAAAGAACGGTATGAGGAAGTACAGCGTTTTGGAAAATACCATCCTGACTACACTACCGTATCGATGAAAATGAGAGAATTAAAGCGTTCTGTGGACTTACATGATAAGGTTGCAGCTTTTAAAAGAGCAGAAACTGCTTTGCAGAAGTTATTAGATGAAGTTAGTGTAGCAATCGGTTCGGAAGTGTCTTCTTCCATTAAAGTGCCAACAGGGAATCCATTCTTTGATGCTGGTGGCTGTGGTGGAGGTTGTGGTACTGGCGGAGGTTGTGGTTGTAAAAAAACGGGGTGATGTACCCCGTTTTTTAGAAGTTGGAAGGAAACGTATACAGAGTTTGTCCTGTAATGTTATAAATTTCTGATTGGTTTTCATAGAATATAAAATATATGTTTTTAAAAGGAGAAGATGGAGAAGATTATGTTCGGGCAACGACAAAGTATGATTGTTTATTTACATTCATTGAAACATGCCAAGATTTTAAGGAAATATGGTAACATACATTACATATCAAAACGATTAAAATATGCTGTAGTATATTGTGACATGGAACAAATTGAGCATATGATGCATAAATTGAACAAACTTCCTTTTGTGAAAAAGATAGAACAGTCGTATCGCCCGTATTTAAAAACGGAATTTGAAAATTCCCGTCCTGATCGAGCAAAAGAATACGATTATAGCTAATAGAAAAAATCCCCTGCTAAATTTAGCGGGGGATTTTTTAATTGAAATAAAGTGTTATTTCATCGGAGGAATGAAATTGTTCATTCGTAAAATACCAATTAAATGATTAAAAAATAGTTCTTTTTCTGGGAAAGTTGTAGATGGCTTTACAGTAAAAGTAGCCACTTTTTTTCCGAGTTGCTCTGCCGTTTCTTCAAATAAAATGACACGTTTACTTTTTTTATTTTCAAATACAGGAATGCCTTCACGACATATGTATAATGGTTGGAAATCACCAGTAGTAGTTGGTTTTAATATTACAACAAGCGAACACACTTTTTTATCGTTTTTTATCGTTTCAAATTGTAACATATGTGCTATACGTTCTTGATTTGTTTTGGCAATTTCAAGTAATTCATATAAATCAGAGTAGCCTTCTCCGAGTTCTATAAAGCGTTGAATCATATTTTTTCCTCCTCTTTCTTTTACTGTACCATTTCACTTTTTAAATGAAAAGCACACAAAGAAAAAAAACCCTGCATAGCAGGGCCCTTCTTATACTAGCATGTACTAGTAAGAAGGCAAAGGGAGAGGAGAAACCGGAGGAAGAACTTATGGGGAAACGTAAGTCTTCTCCGCGGTTGGCAACAACATCGAAGGTGATGTTGTTATAATTATTTATGTCCAATCTAAATGAAGATATACATAATGAAATTAAATTTTATGTCAGGCTTTTTATTTTTCTTTTTTTTATTTTGTGATAGGATAAAAAAGATAAAGTGGAACTAATATACATATTGGATTCATATTAGTGAATGATGAGATGAATACATAAAAATAATGAGTGGTTATTTGATGCTGAGTTTTCTAATATTTTGGTGAATGTAATTTGGTAACGGTTACCGAAGTGGGAATGGCTTTCTATAATCGCTCGATAGATTGAAATAAAGGTAGTGACAACAGATGAGAGTAGTTTCAGGAAAATGTAAAGGACACCCACTTAAAGCGGTTCCTGGTAATACAACACGTCCAACGACAGATAAAGTAAAAGAATCTATTTTTAATATGATAGGTCCTTATTTTGATGGTGGTATCGCCCTTGATTTATTTGGTGGTAGTGGTGGCCTTGGAATTGAGGCTTTGAGCAGAGGGATCGATAAAGCGATTTTTGTTGATAGGGATAGTAAAGCGATAAAAGTAATTCATCAAAATTTAGAAAGTTGTAGAATACAGGAACAAGCTGAAGTATATCGAAATGATGCGGAACGTGCAGTAAAGGCGCTTATAAAACGTGAAATGTCATTCGATCTTATATTAATAGACCCACCATATAAAGAGCAAAAAATTGTATCTTTAATTAGTGTAATGGATCAACATGGATTGCTACATAGTGATGGATTAATTATGGCAGAGCATGGTAATGATGTGGTTTTACCTGATTCAATAGGAAAGCTTGTAAAAGTACGAGCTGAGAATTATGGGATTACTGCAATATCGATTTATAAGTATGAAGGTGAGGGGACAGAATGACAAGTATAGCTATTTCTTCAGGAAGTTTTGATCCAATTACCCTTGGGCATCTGGATATTATTAAAAGGGGAGCAAAAGTATTTGATGAGGTGTACGTAGTCGTTTTAAACAATTCATCTAAAAAACCATTCTTTTCAGTTGAAGAGCGATTAGAACTAATTCGAGAAGCGACAAAGGATATCCCGAATGTAAAAGTAGATTCGCATAGTGGGCTGTTAGTAGAGTATGCAAAAATGCGTAATGCAAATGCAATATTACGTGGTTTACGAGCAGTTTCTGATTTTGAATATGAGATGCAAATTACTTCTATGAATCGAAAATTAGATGAAAATATTGAAACATTTTTTATTATGACAAACAACCAATATTCATTTTTAAGCTCGAGTATTGTGAAAGAAGTTGCGAGGTATGGAGGAAGTGTAGTAGATCTTGTGCCTCCTATTGTAGAGCGTGCTTTAAAAGAAAAGTTTCAAACCCCGTTAAAGTGAACGGGGTTTTTCTTTATACGTGCGAAAAAATAATAAAATAACATATAAATATAGACAAAATAATGTGAAAATTGGTCCGTAATGTATAAAAGATGTCCAAATTTCATGTAGTATAGAAGGATGCTTGGATAAAAATACAGGAATATCTTTTTGCATAGGTGAGAAAGAACTTACTTTCTCATAAAATGGTGTCCAAAATATAAATGTAAAAATAGGGGCAAGAATACTTTGAATAATTCGTGCGAAAAAATAGGGTTTAAATCGGATGTCTGTTTCAGCTAATATGCTAGCAACTTGTGCCTGAATAGAAAGACCGCTAAATGCTAAAATGAAGCTTGTTACCATAGCTTGTTGTAAGAGGGGTGTTTCATTTATTTGACTAATCATTTGGCTTCCGAGTGTCATTTCGAAAACACCTGATAATATAGGTATACTAAAATCTGTACTTAGTTGGAAGAATGATAAAATATGTTGCATAATAAAAGAAAGAGCTGCTGTAATGTGGAATACAGTAATCATTTTATTTAACACAGAGAATAAAATAATAAATCCGCCAATCATAAGTAATGTTTGAATAGAAGAAACGATAGCATCCCCAAGTAATTTACCGATTGGTCTTTTTTCTTGTAAGCGTGTCTCGTGAAGAATTAAAAAAGGGTTTTGAAAGCGGCGTTTTTTTGTAGTGTGTGTATTATTTTTGTAAGCGGTATTATGGCCGTAAAAACGCATAATTAATCCGACAGCAAAGTTACTTAAATAATGGGCAGCCGCTAATATAATCCCTAATTTCGGATTATTAAAAAAACCGATAGACACAGCACCGAAAATAAAAAGTGGATTAGAAGAATTTGTGAAAGAAACGAGGCGCTCCGCTTCAATCTGAGTTAAAAGGTTGCTTTTTCGTAGTCTAGCGCTTAGTTTGGCGCCTGCAGGGAAACCTGAAGCCATTCCCATTGCCCAAACGAATCCACCTATCCCTGGAACGCGAAAAAGTGGGCGCATGAGTGGTTCTAATATAACGCCAATAAATTTTACAACACCGATACTAATTAGAAGTTCCGCAATGATGAAAAACGGTAGTAGTGAAGGGAATACAACTTCCCACCATATATTTAACCCGCGAATAGAAGCTTGTAAAGCGGCTTGGGGGTGGAATACAAGAGAAAAGGTTAAAAAAAGCGTTGATATGGTAAGGAAAGCGGTTTTCCATTTTTCATACATGTAAGTAAATCCCCCTTTGTCCCAAAAAACGTTCATTTCAGTATACGTGGATACGTAGTGAATTTAGACCATAAGTATGAAAAAGGAATGAAAAAAATTAAAGGGTGAGAAAAATGAAAGAACCAAAGATTGGTTTAGCACTTGGGTCTGGAGGAGCGAAAGGGTTTGCTCATATTGGTGTAATAAAGGTTTTAAGGGAAGCTGGTATCCCTATTCATATGATTGCAGGAAGTAGTATGGGGGCGCTAATAGGTACGTTTTATGCGGCAAGTAGTAACGTTGAAAGATTGTATAAATTGGCATCTGTTTTCAAGCGGAAGTATTATTTAGATTTCACGGTACCGAAAATGGGATTTATTGCTGGAAAACGTGTCAAAGATATGATTAAAATGTTTACATATAATAAAAATTTAGAAGAGTTAGATATCCCGACGGCTGTTGTGGCTACTGACATATTGAAGGGGGAAAAAGTGGTTTTTACAAGTGGACCAGTTGCAGATGCGGTGAGGGCTAGCATATCTGTTCCTGGAGTGTTTGTACCAGAAAAAATAGATGGACGATTATTAGTGGATGGTGGGGTTATTGATCGTATCCCAGTATCGGTTGTGAAAGAATTAGGGGCCGATATTGTTATCGCTGTGGATGTGTCTCCAATTAAGGTGAATGGCGATGTTACGTCCATTTATGACGTAATCATGCAAAGTATAGAAATTATGCAGCATGAGCTTGTAATGAATCGGCAAATTGCATCGGATTTAATGATGCGACCAGCTGTAGAGCAATTTAGTTCACGTGCTTTTACAAACATTGAAGACATTATTCGAGTTGGAGAAGTAGAAGCGGAAAAACATGTTTCAAATATTTATTTATTAATTGAGCAGTGGAAGGAGAAACATAATGTTTAAGCGTTTTCGGTTTATATATGCAATCTTAATAGGGGTTATATTGGCGATGTTACTTGTTTACGTGCGTTTACCGTATTATGTAACAAAACCAGGAATGGCTGCCAAATTAGAGCCTTACGTTCAAGTTGAGGGTGGAACGAAAGAATCTGGTGATTTTATGCTTGTTACGGTTTCAATGGGACCCGCAAATGTGGTGAATTTAATAGCGGCACAGTTTAATAAATATACACATATTTCAAAAGCGGAAGAAATATTGCAAAAAGGTGAGAGTAATGAAGAATATCAATTTCGCCAAAATTATGCGATGAAAGATTCACAAAATGCAGCAATTTATAATGCATATAAACGTGCAAATCGCTCCGTTTCTTTTGAAAATAAAGGTGTATTAGTTGCTGGTGTGGCAAAAGGAATGCCGTCAGAAGGAAAGCTTAAGCTTGGTGATGTTATTATAGCTGTTGATGGAAAAACATTTGAAAAGACGGAGCAATTTATTGAATATATGACTGGGAAAAAAGAAAGCGATGCTGTAAGTATTGAGTACATGAGAAATGGAAAACAATTGAAAGAAAATTTAAATGTAAAGACGATTCCTAATGGGAATGGACGTGTCGGTATAGGTGTTTCTATCGTTACGGAAAGAGAATTAGTGGTCGATCCGAAAGTGAAAATTAATTCTCATGAAATTGGTGGACCATCCGCAGGTTTAATGTTCACATTAGAAATATATAATCAACTTGTGGAAGAAGACTTAACAAAAGGACATGAAATAGCTGGAACAGGTACAATTAATGAAAAAGGAGAAGTTGGCCCGATTGGTGGTATAAATCAAAAAGTGGTGGCTGCTAGCGATGCTGGGGCTGAGGTGTTCTTTGCGCCAAATGAAAAAGGAGCGGAGAAATCGAACTATAAAGATGCACTTGAGACTGCAAAGGACATTAAAACAAAAATGAAAATTGTACCAGTGGATACGCTGGATGATGCGTTAACATATTTAGAAAAGATGGATAAGGAAAAAGCCTCTCTGAAATAGAGAGGTTTTTTATAGGAATTTTGTAGTTGTTTCATCATAGCGAATAGGATGGTGTGTTATATCCTGTTTTAATAGTTGCGTGCGTAACGGTTCGTGCATGATGGAGAAATATACAGAGTTTGCTTTTTTCTCTATATCTAAAGCAGCATGGTCAAATGTTTTTGTATGAGTAAGGATTGGAAGTTCGATTTTTTTCTTGTTTTTTGAAAGATAAGTTTGTCCTTTTTGTGACATGCCTAGCAGGCGGATATATGGTGCATGTTGTTCTATATTTGCGCTACGTATTTCCTCTTTTGTTATGTTTGTTAAAATGTGTGTACAAGCTCTTTGTAGTCTAGTCCATGTATAGCGTTTTGTTTTTAATGCTTCCATGAATGAATAGAAGGAGGAACTGTTTTGTATTTTTGATAAAATACGATGCTCTAAACCTTCTTCTATTTCATATATATGTCGTAAGTCTCCTGAAGACATCGTCATGAGTTTATATTTAAAAAATGAAAAGTATTGTTCCCAATTATGTAATATCCCGTAGTTTTGTTTGTAATTTGCTAAAAGCGAAGTGGTTGCCTGTGGGAGAAAAGGTTCAATTGTTGTAAATGATCCTTCTTCGCTAAAGAGTTGTTTCCGAATGCTTGTCGCGCTTGCAATATGTTGGTCATTAAATGTTTCATCATGATAATGAGAGGCGAATCTTTTTATAGTTTGAGCTTGTATAGAGCTATTTTGTGACAGAATTGCTTTAATATATTGGAAGCCTAAAATATTATTTGGTTGTGACATATCTATGTTTTTTTCGGATGTTAAAATGTGTGAGAAAGCATCCGATGTTGCTTTTGCATAACTATTTCCAGCGTCCATGAATTGTTTTACAAGGCAGTTAAAAGTCTCTTCTTCGTTTTTTTGTACGGAGATGGTATTATAAAAATTTTCGATTTGTCCATCCTCACTACCGAAACAAATTTCAGAAACACGTAGGGCATTTAAAATGGAAATAGCACCATTTGCGAAGGTTTCAGCCTTTTGTGTTGCAAAGACGTATGGAAGCTCTACAACAAGGTCTACGCCGTTTGCTAAGGCCATTTTAGTGCGATACCATTTGGAAATGAGTGCGGGCTCACCACGCTGTAAAAAAGGACCACTCATAACGGCAATTATTATATCGGATTGTGTTAACTTTTTTGTCTCTTGCACATGATAAAGATGACCGTTATGAAAAGGGTTATATTCAACAACAATACCACCAGCTTTTATGGTAATCTCTCCTTTCGATGTAGCATCTTTTTGAAAAACGTGATACTCTATATATTATTTACTATGATGACTTCATTATAGTGTAAAGAAAAAACATTGACAAATATAAAATGGCTAGCTATAATTTTGTTTGTTGCCTTGAGGTGATATGATATGAAATGGTCCATCCATCAATTGAATAAATTGAGAAATAAAGGATTGACATTGGATGAGATGGTAGATGTAAGTGAGCTAAAAGAGGTCGAGAAAGATATTCGTGAAATTAATCCTGTTCATGTAACGGGAAGAGTTGATTTTGGCTCCGGTAAGTTTACGTTTCATCTACACATAACTGGAAGCATGGTTTTACCATGTTCTCGTTCTTTAGTAGATGTGACATTACCATTTGACATTAAAACAACTGAGGTGTTCCAAACTTCACAAGAAGAATTTGAAACTGAAGCTGAAATTCATTGTTTAGAAGGAGAAGTACTTGACTTACTGCCCGTAATCAAGGAAAATATACTTTTGGAGATTCCAATGCAAATTTTCAGTGATGATGTTTCTGGTGGAGCACCGACGCAAGGTCAAGACTGGCAAGTGATTTCGGAAGAAGACAAAGAAAAGACTGTTGATCCAAGATTGGCAGGACTTGCAAAGTTTTTTGACAAATAATCGGAAGACTGGTTCAGGCCTTCATATGAAAATAACTATTTCTTTTAAGGAGGTGGGAAGAATGGCTGTACCTTTTAGAAGAACTTCTAAAACAGTAAAAAGAAAGCGTCGTACGCATTTCAAATTATCAGTACCTGGTATGGTAGAGTGCCCAAGCTGTGGTGAAGCGAAATTAGCTCACCGTGTATGTAAAGCATGCGGTACTTACAAAGGTAAAGAAGTAATCAGCAAGTAATTGCAGGGAAATAAACGCAGAAGATATCTTCTGCGTTTATTTTTTTTGTCTTAATCTTTAGTTGTTGTATTCTATCTTTTCTAGTAACTGCATATGCTTAATAAAAAATGCATAGGGAGGACTAGAGAAATGGCGACAACAAGACAAGATGCTTGGACTGATGATGAAGATTTGCTTCTGGCAGAAGTAGTACTCCGGCATATTCGAGAAGGTGGAACACAACTTTCTGCCTTTAAGGAAGTGGGAAAAAATTTATCTCGTACACCAGCAGCATGTGGATTTAGGTGGAATTCTTACGTAAGAAAGCAATATAAAGAACGTATTGAGGAAGCGAAGCAACTTCGTAAAGTAGAAAATTATGAAGTGAAAGAGACAAAAGTGTTAGAACCTACGTCAATTACGTTGAATGATGTTATTGATTTCTTGCAAAATTATAAAGATGAAAACTCTTTAACGGTGTTGCAACAACAAGTTGAATCATTACAAACAGAAAGAGAGCGTCTTCTGGAGCGATTATCAGTATATGAGGAAGAGTATAGAACATTGCTTGATTATATCGATCAAAAAAGAAGTGTAATGGTAGCGGAAAGAAACAATGCTCGCTCGACTGAGAAGTTAGAGAAGCTTAAGAAATAAAAAAACAGCTGTTATACAGCTGTTTTTTTTATTTCTTAAGCCGATTCTTCATTTGTAACCGCATTCAAATTTGTTTCTGGATGCCAAATATAAAAATCTCCATCAGTTACTGATACGGGGCTGAAATTTAATTTATCCCAAAAACCAGCTGAATGAATACGCGCTATCGTTTTAATAGGAAATTGCAGTTGTTTCGCATGATTTACAAGCATTTGTCCGAATCCTTGTTTTTGAAAAGTTGGTAATACTTCAAGTTTATAAAGTTCTAGGTAAGGACCTGTAATTTCGAATGGTTCTCCGCCGTTTCTTTTCATATATAGACTCATACGTGCGATTAGTGATCCGCCATAATAAATACCGTAAAATGGAGATTCACTGTCGTTTTCAATAATGTTTGCTTGCAATTCTTCCAGCATAGATAGTTCCTGGGCTCCGCACCCTTTAAATTTTTTGAATTCATCTAACGTTTTATAATTGATGAGCAAGCGCTCAACTTTTGGGAATCCCATTACATCACATCCTTTTCTTATCTCGTTGAATGCAGAAAAGTAAAAATATTTATAATAATAGTATAACTCATTTTTTTATTTTTATGAAGAAGATAGTATATTTCTTTTATTATTTTTTTGAGGATTTGCTAAACTAAGAGTATAAGTGTATTAATAGGCAGTATATACATAGTGAAAAATGAGAGTGTATTTGTTTGGCAGAGGACAACGAAATTATAGGGCGTGCTCATGTACTTTAAAAAGATATGAAAAAGGGGGGAGGCAAGGGCACTTAATGTGAATCCCTTGTGTGAAAATGAAAATTGGAATTGTCGGACCAGGTGCTATTGGTCTATTGTATACATTTTATTTACAAAAAAGTAACCAAGATGTTACGTTGTTTACAAGAACAGCTAAGCAGGCTGAAGAATTAAATGAAACAGGTGTAACTTGTATTAGAGATGGAAGATGGGAAACAGTATATCCGCCTGTTTTACCGATAGAAAGTATGGTAGCGCAAAATTTAGATTATATATTTATTGCTGTGAAGCAATATCATATAGATGACATACTACCGTTTGTGGAAGGTGCATCATCATTAATCTTTTTGCAAAACGGAATGTCGCATCTCCCAAAGATGCTGCAAATAGGGAGTGAAAATATAGCTGTTGGTATTGTAGAACATGGTGCGAAAAAAGAGGGAGGGCACATCGTTCATCATACTGGAGTAGGTGTAACGAGATTTGGAGTGGTTTGTGGCCAATCTATACATTTTAAAAAAATATTTCATTCTTTTCCTGTTGCTTATTTTCCAGTTCAAATAGAAACAGATTGGGAAGAGATTATGCGCAAAAAATTAGTAGTAAATGTATGTATCAATCCGTTGACAGCGTTATTGGGAGTAAAGAATGGTGAATTAATCACGAATCGTTTTTTTTATCAAATGATGGAGCAAGTGTTTCAGGAGGTCGCATTTCTTATTAGAGGAGAAAAAGAAATGGTATGGCAAATGGTACGAAATGTGTGTGAAGGAACGTCTCGTAATACATCCTCTATGTTAGCGGATGTAAGAGCGAATAGACAGACGGAAATTAATGCGATTGTTGGGTATGTATTAGAAGAGGCTAAGAAACAGCAACGACCAGTTCCGACACTTCAATTTTTGTTCGATGCAATAAAGGGGTTAGAAACAAGAGTATAAGTGTTATTCTTTGCTTTTAAGTGAAACATTGACTACAATGTGGATTGGTGAGAGAACTGGATACGAAAGGAAGAATTATATGGAGATAAAAGAAATCTCTGTTCCGCAACAAGGTGTTGTAGCGGACTATATGAACGGTAAAAAAGAGATACAGTCATGTTTTGATTATATGTTAACAGAAGATGCTTTTAAACAACGTTTACATGATTTGCGTGAAAGGGAGTTTTTCCGCCAAGATTTAGTAGCGCATTTATTAGAATATAATACAAAATTACAAGCGGGAGAATCTACACTTCAAAATGTAAAAGCGCTTGGAGATGAAAATACATATGTTGTTATAGCTGGACAACAAGCGGGGTTATTAACTGGACCGCTTTATACAATTCATAAAGTTATTTCAATTTTACAGCTTGCAAAGGAAAAGGAAGAAAGTTTAGGGGTTAAAGTTGTCCCTGTCTTCTGGATTGCGGGTGAAGATCATGATATGGATGAGATTAACCATACTTTTGTAGCGAAAAATAAAAAGATGAAAAAAACTATTTTTTATGATCGTAATCCGAAAAAGGCGAGTGCTTCTGAGTCTGAACTTTCTGTTGAAGATTGTAGAAGTTGGATTGAAGAGATTTTTAAAACATACCCAGAAACAAATTTTACAAAGGATGTATTAAAATTTGTTGATGATGCTTTGAAAAAATCGAATACGTATGTAGATTTCTTTGCTCATCTTATTACGAAAATCTTTGCTAATTCTGGTTTAATCCTTGTTGATTCACATCATCCTGAATTAAGAAAGTTAGAAATTCCATTTTTTAAGCGAATTATAAGTAAGTATAAAGAGGTGCAAGAGGGGCTTCGTAATCAGCAGGAAGTAATTAAAGAACTAGGATACAAACCGATTATTGAAACGAAGTCTCATGCAGTGCATATATTCATGGAAATAGATAATGAACGAGTATTGCTTGAAGAGCATCAAGGTAAGTTTGTTGGAAAGGATGGGGCGCATTCCTTTTCATATGAAGAGTTGATTGAAGAAATGGAGAGAAATCCGGCACGTTTTAGTAATAATGTTGTAACGCGTCCTCTTATGCAAGAGTATGTATTTCCTACGCTCGCATTTATTGGAGGTCCAGGGGAATTAGCTTATTGGAGTGAATTACAACAAGTATTCCATACTGTCGGTTTTCAAATGCCACCTGTCGTTCCTCGTCTTACAATTACTTATGTGGAGAGAGATATAGCGACAGATTTATTCGATCTGCAATTGAGAGAAAGTGATCCGTTTTTAAATGATGTCGATAAACTGCGTGAAAACTGGTTGTCTAATCGAGTAGAGGAACCGATTGATGATCATTTTGAAAAGGCGAAAAAAGAAATTGCCGATATTCATATATCTTTACAGCAATTTGTAAAGAAAATAGAGCCAGGATTAGGTGCGTTTGCAGGGAAAAACGAATTGAAAATTAATGAACAAATTGAACTGCTGGAAAGAATGTTGAAAAGAAATGTTGAGAAAAAGTATGAGGTTCAGCTAAATAAATTCCGCCGTATACAATTCGCACTTCGTCCATTAGGTGCGCCGCAAGAACGTGTGTGGAATGTATGTTATTATTTAAATCAGTTTGGTTTGGATTTCGTTGATCGTGTAATGGAAAACCCTTTTTCTTGGGACGGAAAACATCATGTTATAAAACTATAAAATCTTGCTCTTTGGAGCAGGATTTTATTTTTATTCCGTTGAATTTACTGTGAAGTGATTTTTTTCTGAATTATCAATCAAAAAAAGTGTTGGATATGGTAATTGTGTTGGATACTTAAATATATGACAAAATAGCACAAAATGTAAACGTATTATTCGCTTTTTCGACAGTTTTTTATTTAAATTCCCGCAAAAGATGATAAAATTTAGTATATAATAAAAGAAAATAGCGATTTGTATAGTATGTTGCCTTTGTTGGTAAGTTAAATGAGTCGTTCTTTCGTATTATTTCATTCTCTAAGCGTGAAATATGTGCTTAGAGGAAGGGATACATTCAACATAATTAATTGGAAAAAGAGTAGGTGCAACAATGTTTAAACACGTAACAGTGCTTTTAAAGGAAACAGTAGACGGCTTAGATATAAAGCCAGATGGTACATATGTAGATTGTACACTGGGGGGAGGAGGACATAGTTCTTATTTATTATCTCAATTAACTGAAGGTGGAAAATTAATAGCGTTTGATCAAGATGAGATAGCGATTCAAAACGCGAAAGAAAAGTTCTCTTCATACGGTGAACAGTTTATAACAGTAAAGAGTAACTTCCGTTATTTAGCTGAAAAACTGCAAGAAATAGGTATAACAGAAGTAGACGGTATTTTATTTGATTTAGGTGTTTCATCCCCACAATTAGATACACCAGAGCGAGGCTTTAGTTATCATCATGATGCACCGTTAGATATGCGGATGGATCAAGATGCCCCATTAACAGCATATGATGTTGTAAATAGCTGGTCATATGAACAACTTGTAAGGATTTTCTTCCAATACGGTGAAGAGAAATTTTCAAAACAAATTGCAAGAAAAATTGAAGCTTATCGTGAGAATAAAGCTATTGAAACGACAGGAGAATTAGTAGAGCTAATTAAAGAAGGTATTCCGGCTCCTGCTCGTAGAACTGGTGGGCATCCTGCTAAGCGGGTGTTTCAGGCAATTCGTATAGCTGTAAATGATGAATTAAAAGTATTTGAAGAAGCATTGGAATCTGCTATTGAGATGGTTAAGCCAGGTGGAAGGGTTAGTGTTATAACATTCCATTCATTGGAAGATCGTATTTGTAAAACAACGTTTAAGCGAAATAGTACAACGCCACAATTGCCACCAGGATTACCGATTATTCCTGATGAATTTAAGCCGAAATTAAAGCTTATTACAAGAAAACCGATTTTACCTTCTGATATAGAGCTAGAAGAAAATAATCGTGCGCGTTCTGCGAAGTTGAGAATCGCTGAAAAACGATAAAAGGGAGAGAGAGGTATGACTAATTTAGCTGTAAAGTACAAACAACAAGCGCAAGAAGAGGTGCAAATTCAAACGCCCCCACAGCAGATGGCTAAGCCGAAGGTTAAAGCGAAAATTACAAGAATCGAAAAACTGTTGTATGTAGCGTTTATTGGCTTTTTATTGTATGCCTGTGTCGCGTTTATTGGAAATAAAGCAGGCCTTTATCAAGTTAATGTAGAAGCAGCGACGATAGAAGAAAAAATTGTACAGCAGCAAAAAGAAAATCAAGAATTACAAGCTGAAGTAGAGAAGTTAAGTCGCTATGAACGAATCGCTGAAGTTGCAAAAAAACATGGGCTAGAAATTAATGCGAATAATGTGAAAGGCCTCAAATAAGGCAATAGGTGTGAAGGAACGATGAAGAAGAATATGACTAAATTTCATACCAATAAGGGAGCAGGTTATTTTATGATATTTTTCCTCCTGCTCTTTTTGCTGTTATTAGCCCGATTTTTTTACATACAATCAACAGGAACAGTTCATAATCAGGATTTAGATGCACTTGCTAAACAAAAGCATAGTAAAAAAGGAGTTCTTGAAGCGAACCGAGGAACCATTTATGATCAAAACGGTCATGTGTTAGCACAAGACGCAAACTCTTATAAAATAGTAGCTGCGCTAAAAGGTGCTAACTCTGTTGAGAATAAAGAAGATACTGCAAAGAAAATTGCAGGAGTACTTGGAAAAGGCGAAGAGGATATTTTAGCTTCTTTAAATAAGGAAGGTAGAAGTCAAGTCGAATTTGGAACGTTAGGCAAGGATTTGACGAAAGAAAAGAAGGAACAAATAGAAGCGTTGAAATTGCCGGGAATATCTTTTATTACAGAAAATGCAAGGGTGTATCCAAACGGTGATTTTGCATCTTACGTTATAGGTCATGCAAAACCAAATGAGAATGGAACCTCGGTAGGTCAATTTGGCATAGAAAAAAGCTTGGATAAATACTTAAGTGCTTCTAATGGAGAAGTAGCGTATACAGGTGATCGTAAAGGTGTATCCCTTGATGGTGGAAAAGTTAATGTAAAGGCACCTAAAAATGGAGATAACGCTTATTTAACAATTGATCAACGTGTCCAAAGTTATTTAGAAGACGCGATGAAAGCAGCAAGTAAGCAATATGAGCCAGAAAGTTTAATAGGGATTGTTGCAGATCCGAAAACCGGAAAAATATTAGCGATGTCTACTAAACCTAGTTATGACCCTAATGATCGTCAAATTAAATATTTCTTCAATGACGCAATTGCCAATGCATTTGAACCTGGATCAACAATGAAAATTTTCACGTTAGCGGCAGCTATTAATGAAGGTGTGTACAAAGGGCAAGATTATTATCAGTCCGGGACATATCAAGTCGGAAATAGGAAAATAAAAGATCATAACGGTGGTGCTGGTTGGGGCTCTATCACGTTTGATGAAGGGGTAGAGCGTTCTTCAAACGTAGCGTTTGCAATTTTAGGAGATCAAAAACTTGGTCCAGAACGTTTCCGAAAATATATTCATAGTTTTGGATTAGATGAAAAAACGAACATTGATTTATCAGGTGAAGGATCGAATACAATTTTATTTGATCAGCAAATACAACAGGTGACAACAGCTTTTGGACAAGGTTCCACTGTAACACCTATGCAGCTTGTACAAGCTGCAACGGCCATTGCAAATGATGGGAAAATGATGAAACCTTATGCAATTGATAAAATTGTAGATCCGATAACAGACAAAGTAAAATTAGAACATAAGCCAGAAGAAGTAGGAAAACCTGTTACAAAGGAAACAGCAGCGCAAGTAAGACAGTTATTAGAACGTGTTGTTACATCTCCGAAAGGTACAGGGACAGCTTATAAAATTGATGGATATTCAGTTGGTGGTAAAACAGGTACAGCGCAAATTCCGGATGGAAAAGGCGGCTATATGACAGGAAGACAGAATTATATATTCTCATTCTTAGGTATGGCACCAATGGACGATCCACAACTTGTTGTGTATGTAGCTGTTAAACAGCCGAAATTAAAAGATGATGAGAACGGCGCACAACCTTTAGCTGATATTTTTAAATATGTAACAAAAAATAGTTTAGAGTATTTAAAGATTAAGCCAAATGAAGTGAAAGATCCGAAAAAACATCTGAAAGAACAACAAACTACTGTTCCAGATGTAACTGGTAAAACGATGGCTGAAGCGGGGAAAGCGATTGATAAAGCAAAACTTCGTCCAATCGTACTAGGTGAAGGGAAAGTACAGCAACAAGTACCAAAAGCGACTGAACAAACATTAAAAGGCGACCGAGTCTTCTTGGTAGGAGATAAGCCTACAATGCCAAATATACAAGGATGGGCACTACGTGATGTTATGAATTTAGCGAAGACATTACAGCTTAACTTGAAACCTTCTGGTACAGGATACGTAACAGAACAAAGTGTGGCGGAAGGAACATTATTACAACCTGGTACAGAATTAGGTGTCACACTCGTACCGCCACTCGAACCACAACAAGAAGCAGAAAAGCCGTAATGGTAAAAGAGAAGAAGTTCTAATTAAATAAGTACAAGCATATATTGGAACAAGCTAGGCGTAAGGGAGGCTTGTTCCGATATGCGTGTATCAAATGTAACAGTTAGAAAACGACTTATTTTTATACTTATATCAGGTATACTTATTTTCACTATTATCGATATTCGTCTTGGATATGTGCAATTTTTTCTTGGGAATATGTTAACGGATCGTGCGAAAGATTCATGGAGTCGTAATATTACTTTTGAACCCGAACGTGGGAAAATTTTAGACCGAAATGGTGTGGAACTTGCCACGAATAAAAGTGCTCCAACTGTCTTTGTTGTACCGAGGCAAATTGAAAAACCAGCAGAGACTGCAGAGAAGTTAGCTGCAGTATTAGGTGTGGAAAAAGATGAGATTTATAAAAGAATTACAAAAAAAGAATCGATTGTAAGGTTAGATAAAGGCGGAAGGAAAATATCACATGACAAAGCGAAAGAAGTACGAGGATTAAGTTTGAAGGGCGTGTATATCGCAGAGGATTCTATCCGGTACTATCCATTTGGAAACTTTTTATCACATGTATTAGGTTTTGCAGGTAGCGATAACCAAGGTCTTATGGGACTAGAAAAATATTATGATAAAGAGCTAAATGGGGACAAAGGTCATGTGCGTTTTTTTGCAGATGCGAAAGGACAAAGGATGCCTAATGTTGGTGATGATTTCAAAAAGCCAGAAGCCGGTTTAAATTTAGGATTAACAATCGATGCGCGTATTACAAGGATTATGGAAAGAGAAATGAATATTGCGGAGTCAACTTATAATCCAGACGGTATGATTGCAATTGCAATGAATCCTAAAAATGGTGAAATTTTAGGTATGTCTAGTCGGCCGAGTTTTGATCCAGCGGATTTTCAAAGTGTCTCTCCAGAAGTGTATAACAGAAATCTACCTGTGTGGAGTACGTATGAGCCTGGTTCAACATTTAAGATCATTACACTAGCTGCAGCATTGAATGAAAATTTAGTAGACTTAGAGAAGGATACGTTTTATGATGATGGAGCAGCTGAAGTCGGTGGAGCTAGATTGAAATGCTGGAAAGCAGGAGGTCATGGCAGTCAAACGTTTTTAGAAGTCGTTCAAAACTCATGTAACCCGGGATTTATTGAACTTGGTGATCGCCTTGGTAAAGACCGATTATTTAAATACATTCGTAATTTTGGTTTTGGGCAGAAGACTGGGATTGACTTGCAAGGTGAAGGCAGTGGGATTTTATTTAATTTAGATAAAGTTGGTCCAGTAGAGCAAGCGACAACTTCATTCGGCCAAGGGGTTTCTGTTACACCAATTCAACAAGTAGCAGCTGTAGCGGCGGCTGTAAATGGTGGAACATTGTATCAGCCGTATATAGCTAAGGAGTTTATTGATCCGAAAAATAATCAAGTTGTTAGTAAAAAGACACCTGTTGAGAAAAGAAAAGTTATTTCCAAGGAAACTTCAGAAAAAGTTCGTTATGCATTAGAGAATGTTGTAGCGAAAGGTTCTGGTAAAGGTGCTTATATTGATGGATATCGTGTAGGTGGAAAAACGGGTACTGCTCAAAAGGTGAAAGATGGTAAATATTTAGAGAATAATTATATTGTATCTTTTATCGGATTTGCTCCAGCGGATGATCCAGAGATTGTTGTGTATGTTGCTGTTGATAATCCAAAAGGGGTTACACAGTTTGGTGGAGTGGTAGCAGCTCCAATTGTCGGGAATATCCTTCGAGATGCGCTTCCTGTTATGGGAGTGAAACCGAGAAAAGAACAAGTTGAAAAAGAATATAAATGGGGCGATACACCAACTGTGGAAGTTCCGAATTTAATTGGAATGAAAAAGAAAGATTTACAAACACAACTCGTCGATTTGCAGCTTGATATAAGTGGAGATGGAGAGAAAGTAATTAAGCAATCACCAGAAGCGGGAGCTAAAGTAAAAGAAGGCTCGAAAATTAGAATTTACTTCGGGAATTAAAGGTAACATAGTACGTTTTATGGTACAATTGGTGGAAGTGAGTTCTTTATAGAACAGTTACTTAACTTGAGACAATAAGTGTCTCAGTCATAAATAGGCCAGTAGCACTTACCTCCTTATATAGGAGGTAATGTGTTGCTTACTGAAAAAAAGATAAATAAACAATGTAGAGAGGGTTTAGTGAAATGAAGTTGCATACACTTTTATCATGTTTGCATGATTTTCCAGTTGTTCCAAAAGAAAATCCAGAAATCACATCTATAGAAGCTGATTCACGTAAAGTGAAAGAAGGAAGCTTATTTGTATGTATGAAAGGATATACGGTTGATAGCCATGATTTTGCTAAGCAAGCAGCGGCACAAGGAGCGGCTGCTATTGTTGCGGAAAGACCAATTGATGTTGACGTTCCAGTTGTACTTGTGAAAAATACTTTTCGTTCGTTAGCGGTTTTAGCTGATTATTTTTATGGTCAACCGACACACAAGTTACATTTAATCGGAATTACAGGTACAAATGGAAAGACAACAACATCGCATATTATGGATGAGATTATGCGAGCACATGGTCATAAAACAGGGCTAATTGGAACGATTAATATGAAAATCGGTGATGAAACATTTGAGGTGAAAAATACAACACCAGATGCACTAACACTTCAACAGACGTTTTCAAAAATGGTTGAACAAGGTGTGGACAGCACGGTAATGGAAGTTTCGTCACATGCGTTAGATCTTGGTCGTGTACACGGATGTGATTACGATGTAGCGGTGTTTACGAACTTAACACAAGATCATTTAGACTATCATAAAACGATGGAAGAATATAAACATGCAAAAGGGTTACTATTTGCACAGCTTGGCAATAGTTATAATCATAATCGTGAAAAGTACGCTGTGCTGAATAGCGATGATAATGTAACAGAAGAGTATATGAGAAGTACTGCAGCAACTGTTGTAACATATGGTATTGATACAACAAGTGACATTATGGCAAAAAATATCGTTATGACGAGTGGCGGAACTACATTTACCCTTGTCACACCGTATGAAAGTGTAAATGTTACGATGAAATTAATAGGTAAATTTAATGTATATAACGTACTTGCAGCAACAGCAGCAGGACTTGTTTCGGGTGTGAAATTAGAAACAATCATTGCTGTTATAAAGGAACTAGCTGGGGTTCCAGGGCGTTTTGAAGTTGTTGATGGAGGACAAAATTATACAGTTATTGTTGATTACGCACATACGCCGGATAGTTTAGAAAATGTATTAAAAACTGCAAAACAATTTGCAAAAGGTGATGTGTATTGTATCGTTGGTTGTGGTGGCGATAGGGACCGAACGAAGAGACCGATAATGGCAAGTGTTGCAACAAAATATGCAACTCATGCAATTTACACATCAGATAATCCAAGAAGTGAAGATCCAGCGGCTATTTTAGATGATATGGTACATGGTGCAAGTGGAAATAATTATGAAGTGATTATTGATAGAAAAGAAGCGATACACCATGCAATCACTAAAGTAAAAGCAGATGATATCATTATTATTGCTGGTAAGGGTCATGAAACGTATCAAATTATTGGTAAAGAAGTTCATCATTTTGATGATCGAGAAGTTGCGAAAGAAGCAATTACAAGGCGTTTAAACAACGAAGAGTAACAACGTGAGAGGAGGACTACATGTGCTTGAGCAAGGTTTATTAGTAACGGCTGGGGTAGCATTCTTAATTTCTGTTGCCCTTTCGCCATTGTTTATTCCATTTTTAAGAAAATTAAAGTTCGGACAGAGTATTCGTGATGAGGGACCAAAGTCACATCAAAAAAAATCAGGGACACCGACAATGGGTGGTATCGTCATATACGTATCTATGATGGTAACTTCACTTATTATGGCGATTAAGTTTAATTATTTAGGTGCAGAGGTTTCGTTATTACTATTAGTGACGTTTGGTTACGGATTAATCGGATTTTTAGATGACTACATAAAGGTAGTTAAGAAGAGAAATCTTGGTTTAACATCAAAACAAAAATTAGTAGGGCAGCTTGTTATTGCTATTGCATTCTTTTTAATTGGAAAAGGGCAAGCGTTCCACACATACATCATGATTCCGGGAACGGATGTTAAGTTTGAATTAGGTTGGGCGTATTTTGTACTTGTACTATTTATGCTTATTGGTGGATCAAATGCAGTTAACTTAACTGACGGTTTAGATGGTTTATTATCAGGAACAGCTGCTATTGCATTTGGAGCATTTAGTATTATTGCTGTGGCACAAGAGCAATTTGGAGTAGCGATATTCTGTATGGCAGTGGTAGGAGCTGTACTTGGATTTTTAGTATTCAATGCGAATCCAGCAAAAGTGTTTATGGGAGATACAGGTTCATTAGCTTTAGGTGGAGCCATTGCAGCTGTAGCGATTTTATTAAAACAAGAATTGCTACTTGTAATTATTGGCGGAGTATTCGTCATGGAAACTTTATCGGTTATTATTCAGGTCATTTCATTTAAAACAACAGGAAAACGTGTCTTTAAAATGAGTCCATTACACCATCATTATGAATTATGTGGTTGGTCAGAGTGGCGTGTTGTTGTGACGTTTTGGTCTGCAGGATTTTTATTAGCTGTGTTAGGAATTTATATCGGGGTGTGGATGTAATTGAAAACTGTAACTGAATTTCAAAATAAGAATATTCTTGTATTAGGCATTGCAAAAAGTGGTTATGCAGCAGCTACATTGTTACAAAAGTTAGGGGCGAATGTCATTGTAAATGACGGAAAGCCTTTAGCAGACAATGTACTTGCTGCAGAATTACAAGCAAAAGGAATGGACGTTGTATGCGGTGGCCATCCTTTAGAATTATTAGAGAGAAATATTTCTCTTGTCGTTAAAAATCCAGGAATCCCGTATTCTAATCCAATATTAGTTGCTGCGAAAGAAAAGCAAATTCCAATTGTTACGGAAGTTGAATTAGCATATCGTATTTCAAAAGCGCCATTTGTTGGAATTACAGGATCTAATGGTAAAACGACGACAACAATGCTGACATTTGAAATGTTAAAAGAAGGACAAAAGCATCCTGTTATTGCAGGGAATATAGGAACTGTAGCTTGTGAAGTAGCACAGGATGCAAAAGAAAATGAAGTTGTAGTTACAGAACTTTCATCGTTCCAATTGATGGGAGTAGAATCGTTCCAGCCTAAAATTGCAGCGTTCTTAAACTTATTTGAAGCCCACTTAGATTATCATGGGACGAAGAAGGAATATGGTTTAGCAAAAGCAAATGTTTTTAAAAACCAAACAGAAAACGATTATAGTGTAATAAACGCGGATGATGCAGATGTGATGGCTTTATCTGCGGATACTAAAGGTCAAAAAATCTTGTTTTCGACAACGAAAGAAATTGAAGATGGCGCGTGTATAAAAGATAACGCTCTTTATTTCAAAGGTGAAAAAGTTGTTGAAGTAAGCGATATCGTTTTACCTGGTCAACATAATCTAGAAAATATTTTAGCTGCGATGAGTATTGCGAAATTATTAGGTACTTCTAATGAAGCAATTACGATCGTGTTAAAACGTTTTACGGGTGTAAAACATCGTTTAGAATATGTAACAACGATTAACAACCGTAAGTTTTATAATGACTCAAAAGCAACGAATATGTTAGCGACTGAGAAAGCACTATCTGCGTTTACACAACCGATTGTGTTACTAGCAGGTGGGCTTGACCGCGGAAATGAATTCGATGATTTAATTCCGTATTTCAAAAATGTAAAA
Organism: Bacillus sp. MYb78; assembly: GCF_002975115.1. Taxonomy (NCBI): domain Bacteria; kingdom Bacillati; phylum Bacillota; class Bacilli; order Caryophanales; family Bacillaceae; genus Bacillus; species Bacillus sp. MYb78. The sequence goes on along the minus strand of NZ_PCOB01000011.1, from coordinate 152,727 downwards.
GCGATTGTAACATTTGGACAAACAGCTCCCAAACTAGTAAGAGCGGCAGAAAAAGCGGGATTAGATATAATTGAAAGTGTCGATACTTTAGATGAAGCAGTGGTGAAAGCTTATGCTCATTCTAAAGAAGGTGATGTTGTTCTTCTTTCTCCAGCGTGTGCAAGCTGGGATCAATTTAAAACATTTGAAGAAAGAGGAGACATTTTTATACAAGCTGTGCATAAACTTATATAAAGTAAATCAAAACATCAGTAGGCTAACACCTACTGATGTTTTGTTACATAGGGCAAAAGGTTCTGCCTAAAGAGGTGGTGTTTGTGGGTAATGAAGAAAACGCCTGATTTTATGCTCATCATCGTAACACTTTCATTGTTGACAATCGGAATGATTATGGTTTATAGTGCGAGTGCAGTTTGGGCCTCTTATAAAATGGGGGACTCATTCTTTTTTGCAAAAAGACAATTACTGTTTGCGGGTCTTGGTGTAGTAGCTATGTTTTTTATTATGAAAATTGATTATTGGGTGTGGCGTACGTATTCAAAAGTAATTTTGCTAGTTTGCTTCATTCTTCTTATTCTCGTTCTTATTCCTGGAGTAGGTCTTGTTCGAGGAGGAGCACGAAGTTGGATTGGGATCGGAGCATTTTCGATTCAACCATCAGAATTTATGAAGTTTGCGATGATTATTTTCTTGGCAAAGTTTTTAGCGGAACGGCAAAAATTGATCACATCTTTTAAACGTGGTTTATTACCGGCTCTTAGTTTTGTGTTTCTTGCTTTTGGGATGATTATGTTACAGCCAGACCTTGGGACAGGAACGGTAATGGTTGGGACATGTATCATTATGATATTTATTTCGGGAGCGAGGGTCTTTCACTTTGCAATGTTTGGTTTGATTGGTGTAGCGGGATTTGTAGGATTAATTGCATCAGCACCGTATCGAATGAAACGCATTACATCATATTTAGATCCGTGGTCAGATCCGCTTGGAAGTGGATTTCAAATTATCCAATCATTACTCGCAATTGGACCTGGTGGATTATTTGGGCTTGGACTTGGACAAAGTAGACAAAAATTTCTTTATTTACCTGAACCACAAACTGACTTTATATTTGCAATCTTATCCGAGGAATTAGGTTTTATTGGTGGTTCATTTGTGTTATTATTATTTAGTCTATTATTATGGCGCGGGATTCGTATCGCATTAGGAGCGCCAGATTTATATGGTACGTTTTTAGCAGTAGGTATTGTGGCGATGATTGCGATTCAAGTAATGATTAATGTTGGTGTTGTAACAGGACTGATGCCTGTTACGGGTATTACCTTGCCGTTTTTAAGTTATGGTGGATCAAGTTTGACATTAATGTTAATGGCAGTAGGTGTATTATTAAATATAAGTCGCCATTCTCGCTACTAAACCCTGTTTATAAGACAGGGTTTTTCGTATGTGTGTAAAAATGCAATATGTATATAGAAATAAATATAATGGAAATAAGAAAAGAGAAGCGGAGGAGTTAGTAGTGCGTGTATTAGTTAGTGGTGGGGGTACTGGTGGTCATATTTATCCAGCTCTTGCTTTAATTAGAGAAATAAAAAAGTTAAATCCAGAAGCAAGATTTTTATATATTGGTACGGAAAATGGACTAGAGAGTACAATCGTTCCAAAAGCAGGTATACCATTTCAGTCTATTGTTATAAGTGGATTTAAACGAAAAATATCATTAGATAATGTGAAAACAGTAATGCGTTTTCTAAAAGGTGTACAGGATAGTAAACGATATATTCGTCGTTTTAATCCGGATATAGTAATTGGAACGGGTGGATATGTATGTGGACCAGTTGTATACGCTGCAGCCAAATTAGGTATTCCAACTATTGTACATGAACAAAATAGTGTACCAGGTGTAACGAACAAATTTTTAAGTCGTTATGTTGATAAAGTTGCTGTTTGTTTTGAAGCAGCTACAGAGCATTTTCCAGAGTCAAAAGTGGTAATGACAGGTAATCCGCGAGCATCAGAGGTAATGGATCAAAATGGAATGAAAGGGAAACGTTCAGTTGGGCTTTCTCTTCCTAAAAAGTCTGTACTTATATTTGGTGGAAGTCGTGGAGCTAGACCAATTAACGATGCCTTCGTTGAAGCAATTGAACAGTTTGGGAACAAAAGCTACGAAATACTATATGTAACAGGTGAAGTACATTATGACAAAGTGATGGAAGCCGTGAAGCAAAAAGGGAACCCGAACAATGTTATTATTAAGCCGTTCATTCATAATATGCCAGAGGTACTAACTGGTGTAGACCTTGTTGTTTCAAGGGCTGGGGCAACAACACTTGCAGAATTAACAGCGTTAGGAAAACCAAGTGTGTTAATACCGAGTCCGTACGTAACAAATAATCATCAGGAAAAGAATGCACGTTCAGTTGTTGATAAAGGAGCGGCAAAAATGTTACTTGAAAAAGATTTAACAGCTGAAACGCTTATTCGTGATATTGATGAGATTTTATTGGATGCACAAACATTACAAAATATGAAGCTAGCTGCTAAGCAACTAGGTATTCCAGATGCAGCAAATAAGCTGTATGAAGTAATGAATAAGCTTGTAAAAAAATAAAGTGAGGCTTTAATCGGTGGGGAGTGATTCTTTCTTGTTGATTATTACCTTTCACTAATCGGATGTTTACTGGCATCCCGATTCTCGCCTAACTTCTTTGTTACCGCCGAATTTTGATTTAGGAGCTGTACTGCCCGTAAATAGAGGGATAACGTTAGGTGAACGTCCTGCATATTATTGTCATAAGGAGACTTAATATGGGGGAGATTGTCTATGGAACAATTAGTAAATGAGCTTATAGAAGCAGACGTTGGTCGTGTTTTAGTTAACGAGTCGTTAGCACGTTATACAACTATGAAAATAGGTGGACCAGCAGATATTTTAATTGTGCCAAAGCATGTAGCCGGTATTGAAAAAACATTACAGTTAGTAAAGCAATACAAAACGAAGTGGACTGTAATTGGGCGCGGTTCAAACCTTCTTGTATCTGATCAAGGCATAGAAGGTGTTGTTATTCGTTTAGGAGAAGGATTAGATCACTTAGAGGTCGAAAAACATAAGGTAAGAGTTGGTAGTGGATATCCTCTTATTAAATTGTCAACTTTACTTAGTCGTCAAGGGTTAGCTGGATTGGAGTTTGCAAGCGGTATTCCAGGAAGTGTCGGTGGTGCAGTATATATGAATGCAGGTGCACATAAATCGGATATATCGAGTGTATTATCGAAGGCTCTCATTCTGTTTGAAGACGGTACAATTGACTGGTTAATGAATAAAGAACTGGAGTTTTCTTATCGGGCATCTGTATTGCAAACGAAACGTCCTGGTATTGTTTTAGAGGCGGAGTTTCAATTACAGGCGGGAAAACGTGAAGAAATTGTACGTAGCATGCAAAATAATAAAGATTACCGCCGTGAAACGCAACCATGGAATCACCCGTGTGCAGGAAGTGTATTTCGGAATCCAATCCCACATTTTGCAGGAGATTTAGTAGAAAAAGCAGGGCTTCGTGGTTATAGGATTGGTGGAGCTCAAATTTCTGAAATGCATGGCAATTTTATTGTTAATACCGGGGGAGCTTCAGCGCAAGATGTATTGTCCTTAATTGAATTAATAAAACATACAATTAAGGATAAATTTGATGTAGATATGCATACAGAAGTAGAAATCATTGGAAGATAACGGTTATTCGTTCCGCTCATTATCATTTATGTTATAATAAGAAGATAAGAACGGCATGAGGAACATGCCGTTCTTTATGTTACATAGGGGGATCGTACATGAATAATAGTAAAGTGATTAAACTACAAGATCGTGTACCAAAATTGAAAAATCAAAAGAAAAAAAACAAAAAAAATGTTAATCATCGATTGATTTTATACATATCAATTTTATTTTTATTAGTGCTCTTTTTAATTTATTTTCGGTCTCCGCTTAGTAATATAAAAAAGATTAGTGTGTTTGGAAATCACTATATGACGGATGAGCAAGTAATGAAGGATTCAGGCGTGACATATGATACAAGTTATTTCCGAGTGACAGCACATAAAGCTGAAGAAAACTTAACGAAGCGAAAAGAAATTAAAGCAGTAAATGTAAAAAAACGTTTTCCAAACAAGATTGATATTCATATCGAAGAATATTTAACGATTGGTTATATAAATAAAGAGGGAAAATTACAACCGTTATTAGAAAATGGAAAAACGCTTGATGTACTACCTAATGGAAAACTTCCTGTTGCAGCACCGATTTTCGAACCTTTTAAAGAAGAGAAAATGAAGGAGTTAATCGCTGAACTAGAAAAATTAACACCAGCTATTTTAAAATCTATTTCGGAGATTCGCTATTCACCAACGAATGCGAATGAAGATCATCTTACTTTATATATGAATGAAGGTTATGAAGTGAGCACTACGATTCAAAATTTTGCAAAACGTATGGAAGCCTATCCGCTTATTTTAAAAACAATTGAGCCAGGTAAGAAGGTATTAATTGACTTAGAAGTAGGTGCATATACGAAAGAATTAGGTGCGGAAGAAAAAAAAGAATAGAATGGTAGTTTTCGTTGATTATAGCAGAAAAAACAAAACGAATGTTCTATTATATGTATACGAATTTAGAAGAATGGTTCATTTGATGAAAAATATGTAAAAATTCTTAGATTCATACTAGTATTGGTACAAGTTTCACTTTTCTATGAGTACATCTTAGTGTAGACTTATACTTGGCGGTAAACTTTACACTCGAAATAGAATTATTTCAAGATAAGCAGTTATTCATAGTTTACTGCGATATTCTTAATTGAATGCTAAATAAAAATAAGAAAAATATAGGGTTAAAAAAGGGAAACGTATAAAGACGTTGAATATTTTTCTTATAAATAGTAAAGTTGCGATTGTTGTTCCATATATTGAGTTGTATGGTATAAATAAAGAAGGAGGTGCCAAAGAATGAACAGCAATGAAATATATGTTAGTCTTGACATCGGTACATCCAATGTTAAAGTCATCATTGGTGAAATGGTTAATGACAGCTTAAACATTATTGGTGTTGGAAATGTAAAATCAAATGGTTTAAAGAAGGGATCGATAGTTGATATAGACGAGACTGTTCGATCAATTAAAAAAGCAATTGAACAAGCTGAGCGCATGGTGGGAATCCACATTGAGCAAGTTGTAGTAGGTGTCAATGCAAACCAGGTACAGCTACTTCCTTGTCACGGAGTAGTCGCTGTTTCAAATGAAGATCGTGAAATCGGGAATGAAGATGTCTTACGCGTTCTAGATGCAGCACAAGTTGTGTCAATTGCTCCAGAACGTGAGTTTATTGATGTGGTACCTCGACAGTTCATCGTAGACGGTCTTGACGAGATTAACGATCCACGCGGGATGATCGGTGTAAGATTAGAAATGGAAGGTACACTTATTACAGGCTCGAGAACTTTACTACATAACCTACTTCGTTGTGTAGAAAAAGCAGGTCTTGAAATTGTTGATATTTGTCTTCAACCTTTAGCGGCTGCAACAGTTGCTATATCTTCAGATGAAAAAAATAGAGGAGTAGCCCTTGTTGATATGGGGGGAGGATCTACAACTTTATCTATTTTTAAAGATGGAGAGTTACAAGCGACGAGCGTATTACCATTAGGTGGAGACCATATAACGAAGGATATTGCGATTGGGTTGAAAACTTCAACAGAAAATGCAGATCAAATTAAGTTGAAATATGGACATGCTTTTTATGATACAGCATCTGAAGAAGAGATGTTTACGGTTCCTATTATGGGAAGTGATCAAACAGAACAATATTCTCAGTTGGAATTATCGGATATAATAGAGGCTCGTGTAGAGGAAATTTTAATGTTTGTTCAAGATGAAGTGCGTAAGTTAGGAGTAAAGCAAGTGGCTTCTGGTTATGTACTAACTGGTGGAATTGCTTCTATGCCAGGTGTTCTTGACCTTGCATATGATATTTTACATGAAAATGTTCGTGTAGCAACTCCTGATTATATTGGTGTGCGTGAGCCCCAATATACAAGTGGAGTTGGATTAATTAAACATTCTTATCAAAAAGCTAAATTACGTGGGAAAAATGTGCAGGAAAAGCAAGAGCATTTTGAACCAGTACCAGCACCAGCACCAACGCCGGTACAACAGCAACCTGCAAAACAAAAAACTCGTAATCAAAACAATAATAATCAAAATGATGACCGCATGATGTCAAAAGTAAAACGTGTATTCCGTTATTTATGGGATTAAAATTGGACACGAAAAATGAGGTTCTAGGGGGATTTCGACATGTTAGAGTTTGATACTACTCAAGATCAATTAGCGAATATAAAAGTTATCGGTGTCGGCGGTGGCGGAAACAATGCTGTAAACCGTATGATTGAACACGGTGTACAAGGTGTAGACTTTATCGCTGTGAACACTGATGCACAAGCATTAAATCTATCAAAAGCTGAAACGAAAATGCAGATTGGTGGAAAATTAACGCGTGGACTTGGTGCAGGCGCAAACCCTGAAGTAGGGAAAAAAGCTGCAGAAGAAAGTAAAGAACAGATCCAAGAAGCACTTCGTGGTGCGGATATGGTCTTCGTAACTGCCGGTATGGGCGGTGGAACTGGAACTGGTGCAGCTCCAGTTGTTGCTCAAGTTGCAAAAGAATTAGGTGCTTTAACAGTTGGTGTTGTAACACGTCCATTTACTTTTGAAGGACGTAAGCGTGCGACGCAAGCAGCATCTGGTATTGCAGCATTTAAAGAAAATGTAGATACTCTTATTGTAATTCCAAACGATCGCTTATTAGAGATTGTTGATAAAAATACGCCAATGTTAGAAGCATTCCGTGAAGCTGATAACGTATTACGTCAAGGTGTTCAAGGTATTTCGGATTTAATTGCAACGCCAGGTTTAATTAACTTAGACTTTGCAGACGTAAAGACAATTATGTCTAATAGAGGTTCTGCTTTAATGGGTATTGGTTCTGGTAACGGGGAAAATCGTGCTGCAGAAGCTGCGAAAAAAGCGATTTCTAGTCCATTACTAGAAACATCTATTGATGGAGCTCAAGGTGTTATCATGAACATTACGGGTGGCGCTAACTTAAGCTTATATGAAGTACAAGAAGCGGCAGATATCGTAGCTTCAGCTTCAGATCCAGAAGTAAATATGATCTTCGGTTCTGTTATTAACGAAGGATTAAAAGATGATATCGTTGTAACTGTAATTGCAACTGGTTTTGATGATAGCATTGCAACTCAACCACCAAAACCAATTATTCGTCCGAATGCGAACCACACGCAACAACAGCAACAACCAGTAGCTCAACCTTCAAAACAACGTGAAGTAAAACGTGAAATGAAGCGTGAAGAGCCAGTTGTACATGAGCGTCATTCAGATTCAGATGATATCGATATTCCAGCATTTTTACGTAACCGTCGTAGACGATAAAAAAAGGAGCTTTCATGCTCCTTTTTTGTTTTTTAAATGGAAAAGACCTGCTAAGCAGGTCTTTTTTTATTTCGTATATTTCAATATATTTTGTTGGTGAAAATAAGAGTATATCATTCTATGAATTTGTACTTTTATTTTTTACCGACAGATTATGTCTAGAAATCACAAAATAACAAAAAAACACCTCCGCAAATTGACACACTTTCCTATTGGATATGCATTATACTAGTCTCAACTTGAAAAAAGAGGTGAATTGTTTGGTTGTTTACGCCGACGTTGTTTGGTTGTTAAACGCCTGCATTGATTTTCTTTTGCTTTTATTAACAGCTACCGTGTTAAAAAAGAAGATCAAAAGATGGAGGCTTGTGTTAGGGGCATTTATAGGTTCAACTATTGTTATTTTTGCCTTTACTCCTTTTGCTTCTATGATGACACATCCAATTATGAAACTACTGTACTCGTTACTTATTGTGTATACAGCATTTGGGTTTACAACATTTAGAAATTATGCACAAACTGTTTTTACTTTTTACTTTGTAACCTTTATGGTTGGCGGAGGATTAATTGGAACTCATTTCTTTTTGCAAACGAATGAAATGGTAAATGGATTGGTTCAATCTCAGTCAATTTCTTACGGCGATCCAATTAGTTGGTTATTTGTTATTTTTGGTTTTCCGGTAATTTATTATTTTTCTAAAAAGCGTATTGAAAGCGTAGAGGTCACGAAAATACACTATGACCAAATTGTGAAAGTAAAAATTCAATTAGCGGAAGAAGAACTAGAACTGGCAGGTCTTATTGACAGTGGGAACCAACTTTACGACCCATTAACAAAAACACCCGTTATGATTATGCATGTTTCATCATTAGAACATTGCTTACCATCTTGGTTAACAGAACAAATTTATTCCAAAACAGAAATTCCTCAAATACCAGAAAATGATTCTGGTTGGGCGACAAAATTACGTTTAATTCCTTTCCGTGCAGTAGGAGTAGAAAGTCAATTTTTGTGGGCAATTAAGCCTGACAGTGTGCAAGTTGATCATGAAGGTAGTTCTATTGTTGTAAACAAAGTATTAATTGGATTAAATACACAACAACTGTCTACTAATGGGGAGTATCAATGTATTGTGCATCCAAAAATGTTGATTTCACAAAAAATGGTGATCGCTTAATAATGAGAGGCGGGATAATATGATGAAATTAAAATTTTATTTAGTATACCTTTGGTATAAAGTATTGCTGAAATTAGGAATTAAGACCGATGAAATTTATTATATTGGTGGAAGTGAAGCGTTGCCACCACCGTTAACGAAAGAAGAAGAGGAAGTTCTTTTGAATAAATTGCCAAAAGGAGATCAGGCAGCAAGGTCATTACTTATTGAACGCAACTTAAGGCTCGTTGTATATATAGCAAGAAAGTTTGAAAATACAGGGATAAATATTGAAGATTTAATTAGTATAGGAACAATCGGCCTTATTAAAGCGGTAAATACATTTAATCCAGAAAAGAAAATAAAATTAGCAACATATGCATCGCGTTGTATAGAAAATGAAATTTTAATGCATTTACGTCGGAATAACAAAAATCGTTCGGAAGTTTCTTTTGATGAACCGCTAAACATTGATTGGGATGGGAATGAACTATTGTTGTCTGACGTGTTAGGTACAGATGATGATATTATTACAAAAGATTTAGAAGCTACTGTAGATCGTCACCTTTTAATGAAAGCATTACACCAATTAAATGATCGTGAAAAACAAATTATGGAACTTCGGTTTGGGCTTGCTGGAGGAGAGGAAAAGACGCAAAAAGATGTGGCGGATATGCTTGGGATTTCACAGTCATACATTTCGCGTTTAGAAAAAAGAATTATAAAAAGATTACGAAAAGAATTTAATAAAATGGTGTGAAGAATAAGACCAGCCGTTATGTAGGCTGGTCTTATTCTATTTAGTTGTATTAGGAAAGATAATTTAAATGAAAAATCGTGAAAAAACCATATGCATAAAATCCCCTTCAAAGGAAATACTTTACACTGTACAGCAACTCCCGATAGGAGGGAACACTTTGACGAGAAACAAAGTAGAAATTTGCGGTGTTGATACAGCTAAACTTCCAGTATTAAAAAATGAAGAGATGCGTAAATTATTTCGTGAAATGCAAAGTGGAGAGATAAGCGCAAGAGAAAAATTAGTGAATGGAAACTTACGTCTTGTACTGAGCGTCATCCAAAGATTTAATAACAGAGGAGAATATGTTGACGATTTATTCCAAGTTGGTTGCATCGGACTTATGAAATCAATTGATAATTTTGATTTAGGCCAAAATGTAAAATTTTCAACGTATGCTGTGCCGATGATTATTGGGGAAATACGCAGATATTTGCGTGATAATAATCCGATTCGCGTATCGCGCTCATTGCGAGATATTGCGTATAAAGCTTTGCAAGTAAGAGAGAAGTTAATTGCAGAAAATTCAAAAGAACCAACAGCAATGGATATTGCAAAAGTGCTAGAAGTAACTCATGAAGAGATAGTATTTGCTTTAGATGCAATTCAAGATCCAGTTTCATTATTTGAACCGATTTATAATGATGGAGGAGATCCTATCTTTGTTATGGATCAGTTAAGTGATGAAAAACAAAAGGACGAGCAGTGGGTTGAAGAACTAGCATTGAAAGAAGGAATGAAGCGTTTAAATGATCGAGAGAAAATGATTATTAGAAAACGTTTCTTCCAAGGAAAGACACAGATGGAAGTTGCAGAAGAAATTGGGATTTCCCAAGCTCAAGTATCACGTTTAGAGAAGTCAGCCATTAAACAAATGAATAAAACGATTCAAGGATAAGGTCTCACCAATTATGGTGAGACCTTTTTATATGTAATATGGTTTGTGCTCATAGTAGGGGATTAGTGTTCATATAATGAAACTAGCATGGTGTTTCGTATAGGTGGCTTCCTGTAAATATGAGAAACAGCTTCCAATTCGTCATATAAGGGAGAGGGTAAAAATGGTGATACGAATTTCAGAGTTACAGATGAAGGATGTTATAAATATTTCAGATGGAAAAAGGATTGGGAATATTGGAGATATTGAAATTGATATGAACACAGGGCAAGTTTGTTCTGTTATTATTTCCAAACAGACACGTATGCTGGGTATTTTTGGAAAAGATGTTGAGATTGTAATTCCTTGGAAGGAAGTTGTGAAAATTGGGGAGGATGTCATACTTGTAAGAGTAGATCCTGTTAATACTGTAACAGAATCAATACAAACACCGACAATTTCATAAAGAATATTACAAATTCCTCTTTTTTTTCTGTTAGGATTATGAAAAAATAAAAGTATGGTAAAATAGACAGGAAGTACCATGCTTTTTTCTGTTATTTTAATTAAAAGGAGCCGCTTTATTATGAGAGAACCATTTAAATATGTGGACGGTATACTGTATTTACAAGCGTGGAAAGAACTTGGAAACATTACTGCTGGATTTACGACAAAAGATGGTGGGATAAGTACGGGCTCCTTTCATGCGATGAATTTAGGATTACATGTGAATGATATCGTGGAGAACGTTCATGAAAACAGACGCATTTTAGCAAATAAGTTACAAAAACCATTAGAAAACTGGATTTGCTCTGAACAAGTTCATGATCATCATGTTGAAAAAGTAGGGCAACAGGAAAAAGGAAGTGGCGTTTATTCATATGAGGACGGCATTTCAAAAACAGATGGCATTTATACGAGTAATGAAGATGTTCTGTTAACGTCTTGTTACGCGGATTGTGTTCCGCTCTATTTTTATGCACCATCACATGGTATGATAGGACTTGCGCATGCTGGATGGAAAGGCACTGTACAAGAGATTGCAAAGGAAATGATTCAAAAGTGGAATGCAGAAGGTATTTCAAGTGATGAAATTCATGTTGCAATTGGACCGTCGATTGGATCTTGTTGTTATGTTGTGGATGATCGAGTATTAACAGCAGCACAGAAAGTAATTAACGGTGCTGTTCCTCATCAAAAAATTTCTGACGGGCAGTACGCAATTAATTTAAAAGAAATTAATCGTATATTATGTGTACAAGCAGGCATAAAAGAAGAGCATATTGTAATGTCATCTCTTTGTACAAGCTGTGAAGAGCAACTATTTTTCTCTCATCGTCGTGATCAAGGTAAGACAGGAAGAATGTTGAGTTTCATAGGTTTTAAGGAGGAAGGAAGCAAGTGACAGTACAAGAAAATTTAGTAATTGTAAACGAAGCTATTAAAGAATCTTGCGTTCGAGCTGGACGTTCGTTGCAAGATATTAAACTTGTTGCAGTGACAAAAACTGTAGGGATTGAAAAAACAAACGAAGTAATTGAAACTGGAATTATCGATTTAGGTGAAAATAGAAATGAAGGTTTCTTACAGAAATATGAGCATTTCGGTTCAAAAGTTAATTGGCACTTTATTGGCTCATTACAAACGAGAAAAGTAAAAGAAATCATTAATGAAATTGATTATTTACATTCGTTAGATCGTCTTTCCCTGGCGAAAGAAATTCAGAAACGTGCTGATAAGAAAGTGAAATGCTTTATTCAAGTGAAAACCTCATCTGAAGAATCGAAGCAAGGATTAGCAATAGAAGAGGTTGTTTCTTTTATTCAAAGTTTGCAAGAATTCGATAAAATTGAAGTGGTTGGACTAATGACGATGGCTCCATTTACAGAAGAAGAGGAAGAAATCAGACGCTGTTTTAAGGAATTACGTATGTTGCAAACAAAGGTGCAGGAGCTAGAGTTATTACATGCGCCATGTAAAGAATTATCAATGGGAATGTCCAACGATTACACGATTGCAATTGAAGAAGGGGCTACATATATTCGTTTGGGAACGATTTTAGTAGGAAAAGCGTAAAAGGAAGGAGAATCTTATTATGAGTTGGTCAAAAGTAAAATACTTCTTTTTTGATACACCGGAAGAAAAAGAAGCAGCTCAATATGGTTATGAAAAGGAGCAAACAGACATGAAAAAGCAGCAAGATCCACCAGAACAACAAGATGTTACGTTTCCAAAAGCGCAACCGAAGCAAAATGTTGTGAGTATTGAAACAGCAAAACAATCTTCAAAAGTTGTTTTATTAGAACCACGCACATATTCGGAAGCACAAGGGATTGCGGACCACTTAAAAGGTAGACGAGCTGTTGTAATTAATTTGCAGAGAATGTCTACTGATCAAGCGGTACGTATCGTTGACTTTTTAAGTGGTACTGTATACGCTATAGGCGGGGACATTCAAAAAATAGGACCGAAAACATTTATGTGTACACCTGAAAATGTTGATATTGTTGGTGCAATTTCAGAGTTATTCGGTGAAGAAGAAGAAACAAATATAAAGAGGTGGTAATACGCCATGACAACAGTTTTAATGGTGTTAAGTTCTGCTATCGAGATTTACTCGTGGGCACTAATTATTTACATTCTCCTATCATGGTTTCCTGGTGCAAAGGAATCATCTTTTGGAGAGTTCTTGGCGCGAATTTGTGAACCGTATTTAGAACCATTCCGCAGATTTATTCCGCCGCTTGGTATGATTGATATTTCTCCACTCGTTGCGATTTTTGCGTTAAAACTTGCTAAAAGTGGTTTGTTCAGTTTGTTCAGCTATTTCTTATAGTAAGAGGTTAAATACATGAGCATTTACGAACATTTTAGGCCTGATGAAGAGGTCTTTGTAGATAAAGTGCTGGAGTGGAAGCAAACAGCGGAGTACCATCAAGTGAAATTAACAGATTTCCTTGATCCAAGACAGCAACAAATTGTTTCTATGGTAATTGGACAAGGAGATGGCGCTGTGCAATTTGGTGGTGCAACGCCTAATGCAGAGCGTAAAAGAGCACTCATTTATCCAGACTATCTAGAATTAAATGAAGAAGAATTTCAAGTAGAAGTATTAGAAATTGACTATCCTTCCAAGTTTTATACGCTAGAACATAGGCAAATATTAGGTACATTTATGTCTCTTGGTTTAACGAGAGAAAAATGTGGTGATATTTTGCTGCAAGAAAATCGTGCCCAAATTGTAGTTGCGAAAGAAATCGTATCGTACATTGAGATGAACTTACAAGCAATAGGAAAAGTAAAAGTCTCCTTATCAGCAGTGCAAGGAGAACAAATTCTACAAATACATGAAACGTGGGGGGAGAAATCTGGAACGGTTTCTTCACTTCGTTTAGATGTTATGTTAGCTGAAATGTTACATTTATCTAGACAGAAAGTACAACCTTTCATAAAAAATGGTTTAGTAAAAGTCAATTGGAAAACAGTGGAGCAAACTTCTTATGAATGTTATCCAGGAGACGTTTTTTCTGTTAGAGGATATGGCCGAAGTAAATTATTTTCTGTAGAAGGTAGAACAAAACGCGACAAATGGAGAATTTTGTATGGTATACTAAAATGATTGGTTTTTTAGAAGGAAATCCTCCTATTTTGTCGAAGAAAAGATATAATTGAAAGAGGAAATTTAGATAACTACTTGGAGGTGGCGTTGTGCCGTTAACACCATTAGATATTCATAACAAAGAATTTGGTCGCGGATTCCGTGGCTATGATGAAGATCAAGTAAATGAGTTTCTTGATCAAATTATCAAAGATTATGAATTGGTCATTCGTGAGAAAAAAGCTTTAGAAGAAAAAGTTGCGCAGTTAGAAGGGAAGTTAGATCATTTCTCTAATATTGAAGATACGTTAAACAAATCTATCGTTGTTGCGCAAGAAGCAGCGGAAGAAGTAAAACGTAATGCGCAAAAAGAAGCGAAATTAATTGTGCGTGAAGCTGAAAAGAATGCTGATCGTATTATTAACGAAGCATTAGTAAAATCAAGAAAAGTTGCTTTTGATATTGAAGAGCTAAAGAAACAAGCGAAAGTATTCCGAACTCGTTTCCGTATGTTATTAGAAACACAGCTTGAAATGTTAAACAACGATGATTGGGATAAACTAATTGAGTTAGAAGACGAAGTAGATGAACTGTTGAAAAAAGAAGAAACAGTGTAAGCTTGACGTTTTTCTCATTATTACATATAATTTTAAACAACATATTTATTAAGAAAAACGAAGATAGGGATAAGTACCTTTTCAAACCTTATATAGCGAACTGAGGATGGTGTAAGCTCAGGATAAGGAGATAGTGGGAATATCACCCTGGAGTTCCGCGCTGAACAAATAGAGTAAGCGTAGGCGTGTATTCGCGTTAAGAATATAAAGAGGATTCTATACATATGTATATGATCTACTAGGGTGGTACCGCGGGAGACTTTCTCGTCCCTTTTTGGGATGAGAAAGTCTCTTTTTTATTCCGTTTTTTAAGTATTTCTTTTATACATGTAAGGAGGAATTGAGCATGGAGTACAAAAATACATTACTGATGCCGAAAACAGAGTTCCCAATGCGTGGGAACTTACCAAAACGTGAGCCTGCAATGCAAGAAAAATGGGCTGAAATGAATATTTACGAAAAAGTACAAGAACATACAAAAGGTCGTCCTTTATTTGTATTGCATGATGGACCTCCATATGCGAATGGTGACATTCATATGGGACATGCATTAAATAAAGTATTAAAAGACTTTATTGTTCGTTATAAATCAATGACTGGTTTTAGTGCGCCATATGTTCCAGGATGGGATACGCACGGTTTACCAATTGAACAAGCTTTAACAAATAAAGGCGTAAAACGTAAAGAAATGACAGTTGCTGAGTTCCGTAAGTTATGTGCAGAGTATGCATATGAACAAGTAGAACGTCAACGTGAACAATTTAAGCGTTTAGGTGTACGTGCAGATTGGGATAATCCATATATTACTTTAGAGCCAGCTTATGAAGCACAACAAATTAAAGTGTTTGGTGACATGGCGAAAAAAGGTTATATCTATAAAGGTCAAAAACCAGTTTACTGGTCTCCAACGAGTGAATCTGCTTTAGCAGAAGCTGAAATTGAATATCAAGATAAAAAATCAGCATCTATTTACGTAGCATTCCCTGTAAAAGATGGAAAGAATGTATTAGAAGGTGATGAAAAGTACATCATTTGGACAACAACACCTTGGACATTACCTGCAAACTTAGGTATTTCTGTTCACCCAGAGCTTGAATATAGTATTGTAAAAGTAAATGATGAGAAATATATCATTGCTTCTGAGCTGTTTGAGACAGTTGCAAAAACGTTAGAGTGGGAAAATGCTGAAGTTGTGAAAACAGTAAAAGGTAGCGAACTTGAGTACACAGTTGCAAAACATCCATTCTACGATCGTGATTCATTAGTTATGCTAGGAGATCACGTAACAACAGATGCAGGTACAGGTTGTGTTCATACAGCACCAGGACACGGGGAAGATGACTTCGTTGTTGGTAAAAAGTATGGATTAGAAGTACTTTGCCCAGTCGATGATAAAGGTGTATTAACAAATGAAGCACCTGGATTTGAAGGCTTATTCTATGATAAAGCTAACAAGCCAATTACAGAAAAATTAGAAGAAGTAGGCGCGTTACTGAAACTAACATTCATTACACATTCATACCCACATGATTGGAGAACGAAAAAACCAATTATTTTCCGTGCGACAGCACAGTGGTTTGCATCTATTGAAGCATTCCGTAAAGAATTAATAGAAGCTGTAGCGGAAACGAAATGGGTACCAGCATGGGGAGAAACTCGTCTTCATAATATGGTTCGTGACCGTGGTGACTGGTGTATTTCTCGTCAGCGTGCATGGGGTGTGCCAATTCCGGTATTCTATGCTGAGAATGGTGATCCAATTATTACGGATGAAACAATTAACCATGTAGCAGATTTATTCCGTGAACACGGTTCTAACGTATGGTTCGAGCGTGAAGCGAAAGATCTATTACCAGAAGGATTTACACATCCGGGTAGCCCAAATGGCGAATTCCGTAAAGAAACAGACATCATGGATGTATGGTTCGATTCAGGTTCTTCTCACCAAGCGGTATTAGAAGAGCGCGAAGATTTACAGCGTCCAGCTGATTTATATTTAGAAGGATCTGACCAGTATCGTGGTTGGTTTAACTCTTCATTATCAACAGCAGTTGCTGTAACAGGTAAAGCTCCATATAAAGGCGTATTAAGTCACGGTTTCGTATTAGATGGTGAAGGACGTAAAATGAGTAAGTCGATTGGAAACATCGTCGTACCGAAGAAAATTATGGATCAATTAGGCGGAGACATTTTACGCTTATGGGTATCTTCTGTTGACTATCAATCTGACGTACGTATTTCAGATGATATTTTAAAACAAGTAGCAGAAGTGTATCGTAAAATCCGTAACACATTCCGTTTCTTATTAGGAAACTTAGACGACTTTAAGCCAAGTGAAAATGCAGTAGCTGTAGCTGAACTTCGTGAAGTAGATCGTTACATGTTAGTGAAATTAAATGACTTAATTACAAAAGTTAAAGAAGCATATGAGACATACGACTTCGCTGCTGTGTATCATGCAATTCATAACTTCTGTACAATTGATTTAAGTTCATTCTACTTAGACTTTGCAAAAGACATTTTATACATTGAAGGTGCAAATCACGAAGATCGTCGTGCAATTCAAACTGTATTATATGATGTTCTTGTTGCGTTAACAAAACTTGTAACACCAATCTTACCGCATACAGCTGATGAAGTATGGCCATACATTCCAGGCGTAACAGAAGAAAGTGTACAATTAACTGATATGCCAGAAGCTGTACAATTAGATGACGCGGAAGCGTTAAAAACAAAATGGGATGCATTTATGACATTACGTGATGACGTGTTAAAAGCACTAGAAGTAGCTCGTAATGAAAAAGTAATCGGTAAGTCATTAAATGCAAGCATTACGCTATATCCAACTGCAGAAATGAAAGCTATGTTAGAGTCTATTAGCGAAGACTTAAAGCAATTATTCATCGTTTCTGAGTATAAACTTGGTGGTATGATGGATGAAGCGCCAGCAGATGCACCGAAGTATGAACATACAGCGGTTGTTGTTGCTCAAGCAACTGGTGAAACATGTGAACGTTGTTGGGTAGTTTCAGAAACAATTGGTAAAGATGCTGAACATGAAACATTATGTGAGCGTTGTGCAACAGTTGTTAAAGAAAACTATGTAAAATAATAAAAAACTGACTGCTATTCATGCAGTCAGTTTTTTTGTTGATGGCATATCAAAAAAACTTTTCAGACTCTTTCCTGTGAAGGAAAAATGTGTGTGAGGTAAGCAAATAAATTTCGGACACACTAACTGTACATTACAGCTAGGAGGAATGTACACGTGAATGAAATTTACATGGAAATAAAAGAAGAATTGCAATTGATGAGAAAAGAGTTGCAAGAGAGACTAGCTAAAGAAGTAATGCACAAATATGATGTCGAGTTCAGCCAAGAGCTTGGATATGAAATTAAGGAAGAGATAAAGAAAAAATTGCTATTACATGATATAAAAGAGGATTTAAAGGATGTAGAACGCGCATTATTTAAAATGGAAATAGACATGTACGGTATTTGTGAAGAGACGGGGAGATTAATTTCGACAAAGCAAATGAAGACAATGCCGACTGCTCGTACGATTCATGAATTCTTCTATGAAAAGGTAAATGTATGAATACGCACAACGATATTATATTACCTTTTTTTAATTTATTTTATTCTTCTATAAAGGTTCATTGTGAAAAGGTAGCAGCTATGCTAAAATTTTGAGGTACACTGTCTTTGTGGGGGAAATGAAAATGATATATTATGTAATAGCGTTATTTGTCATTGCTATCGATCAAATATCGAAGTGGTTAATTGTAAAGAACATGGAATTGGGTACGAGTATTCCGATTATCGACAATGTATTATACATAACATCACATCGAAATAGAGGCGCTGCTTGGGGTATTTTAGAAAATAAAATGTGGTTCTTCTACATTATTACAGTTGTTTTTGTAGTGTTTATCGTATTTTATATGAAAAAGTATGCGAAAACAGACAAGCTTCTAGGTATTTCGTTAGGTCTAATTTTGGGCGGGGCAATTGGTAACTTTATTGATCGTGTATTTAGACAAGAAGTAGTGGATTTCATTCACGTGTATATTTTCTCGTACAACTATCCAGTATTCAATATAGCTGATTCAGCATTATGTATTGGTGTTGTATTAATTATTATTCAAACATTATTAGAAGGCAAGAAAGCGAAGGAGTAATTGAATGAGTGAAGTAGTACAAGTAACAGTTGCAGCAGAGCAAAAAAACGAGCGAATTGATAAATTCGTTACAGGGATAAATAACGAATGGTCACGTTCACAAGTACAGCAATGGATTAAAGATGATGTTGTGACAGTGAACGGGAAAGCAGTAAAAGTGAATTATAAAGTAAAAGAAGAAGATGAAATTACAGTAACGATTCCTGAGCCAGAAGCGCTAGATATTCAACCAGAGGATTTAAATTTAGAAATTTATTATGAAGATGCAGATGTGCTTGTTGTAAATAAGCCACGTGGCATGGTTGTACATCCAGCACCAGGGCATACAAGTGGTACACTTGTAAACGGCCTTATGCACCATTGTACAGACTTATCAGGCATTAACGGTGTAATGCGTCCAGGTATCGTGCATCGTATTGATAAAGATACATCTGGACTATTAATGGTTGCTAAAAATGATATGGCACATGAATCGCTTGTAAATCAGCTTGTAGCCAAAACAGTAACGAGACGTTACAAAGCGATTGTACACGGTGTGATTCCGCATGATAAGGGAACTATCGATGCACCAATTGGTCGTGATAAGAAAGAGCGTCAAAGTATGACAGTTGATGAAAATGGTAAGAACGCTGTTACGCACTTCCAAGTGTTAGAACGTTTTAAAGACTTTACACTTGTAGAATGTCGCTTAGAAACGGGACGTACGCACCAAATTCGTGTTCATATGAAATATATTGGCTATCCACTTGCAGGAGATCCGAAGTATGGTCCGAAGAAAACATTAGATATGAATGGACAAGCACTTCATGCGGGTATTTTAGGCTTTGATCATCCTCGTACTGGTGAATATATTCAGTTTGAGGCACCGATTCCAGAAGTGTTTGAAGACGCATTAAATATTTTACGAAAATAGTATTGACAAATCATAAGAAAACTGAGATACTGACAACAGTTAAATAATGATCCTTTAACACAGCCCCGTGAGGTTGAGAAGGTAACGGTTTGAAATACTTAGGGTATGTTGTACCCTTTTTTCAAAAGTCCTCTCGCACACGCTGAGAGGACTTTTTTTATACCATTACTCTCACGCAAGAAAAAAAGCTTGGAGGTGTAGAGCATGCAAGAGAAAGCTGTCGTTTTAGATGACCAAATGATTCGCCGCGCTTTAACACGAATTAGTCATGAAATCGTGGAACGAAATAAAGGTGTCGATAATTGTGTTCTTGTCGGAATTAAAACTCGTGGAATTTTTATTGCACAACGTTTGGCAGAACGAATTGGTCAAATTGAAGGAAAAGAAATGGAAGTTGGAGAGTTAGACATTACGTTATATCGTGATGATTTAACACTACAATCCAAAAATAAAGAACCACTTGTAAAAGGTTCTGATATCCCTGTAGATATTACGAAGAAAAAAGTTATCCTCGTTGATGACGTATTATATACAGGAAGAACAGTTCGAGCAGCAATGGATGCTCTTATGGATTTAGGTAGACCATCTCAAATTCAATTGGCGGTTCTTGTTGATAGAGGTCATCGTGAATTACCAATTCGCGCTGATTATGTAGGAAAGAACATTCCAACATCAAGTGAAGAGCGTATCGAAGTTGATTTGCAAGAGACAGATCAACAAGATCGAGTAAGCATATACGATAAGTAAAGCCCTTTTAAATGTAGTCCTGTGAGGCTGCCAAAGGGTCTTGGCTTTCATATGTCAAATTTGGCATACGAAAGTATAGGACTCTTTGTGCACAGGCACAAAGAGTTTTTTTATTGCAAAGATTTAAACTGAAGGAGGATGTAACAATGGAACAAAAGCCAGTGTTAGACGTTAATGAAGTACCGAAACCGGGAAAATGGTTATTTTTAAGTATACAACATTTGTTCGCGATGTTTGGATCAACAGTGCTTGTTCCGTTTTTAACAGGATTGAATCCATCAGTAGCATTAATATCAAGTGGATTAGGAACGCTAGCGTTTCTTCTTATAACGAAAGGTCAAGTACCAGCATATTTAGGATCATCATTCGCCTTTATCGCACCGATTATAACAGCGAAAACGGCAGGTGGGCCGGGAGCAGCAATGCTTGGTGGTTTGCTAGCAGGGCTTGTGTACATCTTAATCTCACTCGGAATTAAGAAATCAGGATCAGAGTGGATTATGAAACTACTACCACCAATCGTAGTTGGTCCAGTAGTAATGGTAATCGGTCTAGCTTTAGCACATACAGCAGTTAACATGGCGATGAACGGTGCGGATGGCAAATACAGCTTTACACATTTTTCAGTAGCATTAGTAACATTAGCAATTACAATCATTTGCTCGATATTCGGAAGAGGATTTTTCAGTATCATACCAGTGTTACTTGGCATTATCGGCGGATATATCTTCGCTTACTTCCAAGGGCTAGTAGACTTAAAGCCGGTAGCTGAGGCAAAATGGTTTGTTGTACCAGATTTCACAGTACCATTTGTAACATACACACCAGAGTTTTCATGGAAGATTGTACTCTTGATGGTACCAGTTGCACTAGTAACAATATCAGAACATATCGGACATCAAATTGTACTTGGAAATGTTATTAAAAGAGATTTAATTGAAAAACCAGGTTTACACCGTTCGATCTTCGGTGACGGAGTAGCAACATTAATTGCATCACTAATCGGTGGGCCACCGAATACAACGTATGGTGAAAACATCGGTGTGCTAGCAATTACGAGAGCATACAGTGTATACTTATTCATCGGTTCAGCAGTATTCGCAATCATGTTCGGATTTATCGGTAAGATTTCTGCACTGATTCATTCGATCCCAACACCAGTTATGGGCGGGGTATCAATCTTACTATTCGGTGTAATCGCATCAAGCGGATTACGCATGATGGTAGATGATAAAACAGATTTAAGTGACAAACGAAACTTAATGATTGCATCAGTAATACTAGTAATCGGTATTGGTGGAGCGGTACTTCACGTAGGGGATTCATTCCAAGTCGAAGGAATGGCGCTTGCAGCAATTGTAGGTGTACTGTTAAATCTACTACTACCAGAATCAAAACAAGAAAAACATACAAAACAATCTAAGCAGATTGCTTCATAAAAATAACCTTTTAATTCAGTCCTGTGAGACGGAAAAGGGTGGCTTCTTCCTTGCACCCTAGTCTTACACGACTAGGGTATTTTTATGCTAAGGTTGTTATAAAAATACAAAAGTGGTAACATAAAAATCAGAAAGATGAGGGATGACGATGAGCCATTTGTTAACGATGAGTGAATTATCGGAAGTAGAAATTTCAGAAATCCTAAAAGACGCAGAAGATTTTGCGAATGGAAAAGAGAGCAAAACGACAGAGCAAACTTTTGTTGCAAACTTGTTCTTTGAGAATAGTACGAGAACGAGATTTAGCTTTGAAGTTGCTGAGAAGAGATTAGGACTAGATGTTTTAAACTTTTCAGCTGATGCATCTAGCGTACAAAAAGGAGAAACTTTATACGATACGATAAGAACACTAGAATCAATCGGAACAAAAGCAGTGGTCATCCGCCATGAGCAAGATCGCTACTTCGATGAACTAAAAGATCAGGTGAATATCCCGATCTTAAACGCTGGAGATGGATGTGGAAACCACCCAACGCAGTGCCTACTCGACCTTCTTACAATTAAACAAGAGTTTGGAAGATTTGAAGGTTTGAAGATTGCAATAGTAGGAGATGTTCGTCATAGCCGAGTAGCACGTTCTAATGCAGAAGCATTAACGAAGCTTGGTGCAACAATTTACTTTGCAAGTCCAGAAGAGTGGAAAGGTGAAGACAACACATTTGGAACATACAAACCATTAGATGAACTTGTTCCAGAAGTGGATGTAATGATGTTACTCCGTGTACAACATGAGCGTCATGATCATTATGAAACAGACATTATGAAAGAATATCATGAGAAACACGGATTAACAGTAGAAAGAGAAAAGCGTATGAAAGAAGGAAGCATTATTATGCATCCAGCTCCCGTAAACCGTGATGTTGAAATTGCAAGTGAACTTGTTGAGTGTGAGCGTTCACGCATATTTAAACAAATGGAAAATGGAGTTTACGTAAGAATGGCTGTACTAAAACGCGCCTTACCAAATGTATTAGGAGGAATGAAACATGAATTACTTGTTTAAAAATGGTCGTTATATGAATGAAGAAGGAAAAATTGTAGCAACAGATCTTCTCGTACAAGACGGTAAAATCGCTAAGGTAGCAGAAAATATTACGGCAGATAATGCTGAAGTAATCGATGTGAACGGAAAGTTAATCGCACCTGGATTAGTAGATGTACACGTACATCTTCGTGAACCAGGTGGTGAACATAAAGAAACAATTGAAACAGGTACACTAGCAGCGGCAAAAGGTGGATTCACTACAATTTGTGCAATGCCAAATACACGTCCAGTACCAGATTGCAGAGAACATATGGAAGACTTGCAAAATCGTATTAAAGAAAAAGCACATGTCAACGTACTACCATACGGAGCAATTACAGTACGTCAAGCTGGTTCTGAAATGACAGATTTCGAAACATTAAAAGAACTTGGAGCATTTGCTTTCACAGATGACGGCGTAGGCGTACAAGATGCGAGCATGATGTTAGCGGCTATGAAACGTGCAGCAAAATTAGATATGGCAGTAGTTGCGCACTGTGAAGAGAATACGCTTATTAATAAAGGTTGTGTACATGAAGGGAAGTTTTCTGAGAAACACGGATTAAACGGTATCCCATCAGTATGTGAATCTGTACATATTGCAAGGGATATATTGCTTGCGGAAGCAGCAGATTGTCACTATCACGTATGTCACGTAAGTACGAAAGGTTCAGTACGTGTAATCCGTGATGCGAAACGCGCTGGAATTAAAGTAACAGCAGAAGTAACACCACATCACCTAGTGTTATGTGAAGATGATATCCCATCAGCTGATCCTAATTTTAAAATGAACCCACCGCTTCGTGGAAAAGAAGACCATGCAGCATTAATTGAAGGTTTATTAGATGGAACGATCGATATGATCGCAACTGACCATGCACCGCATACAGCGGAAGAGAAAGCACAAGGAATTGAAAGAGCACCATTCGGAATTACTGGTTTTGAAACAGCATTCCCGCTTCTATACACAAACCTTGTGAAAAAAGGAGTTATTACGCTAGAACAATTAATTCAATATTTAACAGAAAAGCCAGCTGATACATTCGGCTTAGAAGCAGGTCGCCTGAAAGAAGGTAGAACAGCTGATATTACAATCATTGATTTAGAACAAGAAGAAGAGATTGATCCAACAACATTCTTATCAAAAGGAAAAAATACACCATTCGCAGGTTGGAAATGCCAAGGATGGCCGGTAATGACAATCGTTGGTGGTAAGATCGCATGGCAAAAGGAGAGTGCATTAGTATGAAAAGACAACTTATCTTAGAAGATGGAACAGTATTAATTGGAAAAGGTTTCGGAGGAGAAATCGAAAAGTCAGGTGAGGTTGTATTTACAACAGGAATGACTGGATATCAAGAAACATTATCTGATCCATCATATTGCGGTCAAATCGTAACATTCACGTACCCATTAATCGGAAACTACGGCATTAACCGTGACGATTTCGAATCGATTCACCCATCTGTAAATGGTTTAATCGTAAACGAAATTTGTGATCATCCATCAAACTTCCGTAATGAAATTTCGTTAAATGATTACTTAAAAGAAAGAAACATCCCGGGATTAGCAGGAATTGATACGAGAAAATTAACGAGAAAAATTCGTCAATACGGTACATTACGCGGACGCCTTTGTAACATGGATGCAGATGTAGAATACATCGTGAGCCAATTAAAAGCGACAGTATTTACAGATCACGTGAAACGCGTATCAACGAAAGATCCATACCCAAGTCCAGGACGCGGACACCGAGTTGTACTTGTAGACTTCGGAATGAAACATGGTATTTTACGAGAATTAAATAAGCGTGACTGTGATGTAATTGTAGTTCCTTACAACACAACAGCAGAAGAAATTTTACGCCTTAGCCCAGATGGAATTATGTTAAGTAACGGACCTGGGGATCCAAAAGATGTACCAGAAGCAATTGAAATGTTAAAAGACATTATCGGTAAAGTTCCTTTATTCGGAATTTGCCTAGGACATCAATTGTTCGCTCTAGCATCTGGTGCAAATACAAGTAAGTTGAAATTCGGTCACCGTGGTTTAAACCATCCAGTAAAAAATCTTGCAACTGGAAAAGTAGCAATTACATCTCAAAACCATGGTTACGCAGTAGAAGAAGAATCAGTTGAAAATACAGAGCTTGAAATTACACATGTTGCTTTAAATGATGGAACAGTAGAAGGTCTTCGTCATAAGAAGTTCCCAGCATTTACAGTACAATACCATCCAGAAGCTTCAGCAGGACCTGAAGATGCAAATGATTTATTCGAAGATTTCTTAGCAATGATTGAAAACTTCAAGAAAGAAGGGGAAGAGTTATGCCAAAACGCCTAGACATTAACACAATTTTAGTAATCGGATCAGGACCAATTGTAATTGGGCAAGCAGCGGAGTTTGACTACTCTGGTACACAAGCTTGTCAATCTCTAAGAGAAGAAGGTTACAAAGTAATCCTTGTTAACTCTAACCCAGCAACAATTATGACAGATACTGCAACAGCAGATAAAGTATATATCGAACCATTAACATTAGAATTCGTAAGCCGTATTATTCGTAAAGAACGTCCAGATGCAATCTTACCAACATTAGGTGGTCAAACAGGGTTAAATATGGCTGTTGAACTTGCGAAATCAGGCATACTTGAAGAATGCGGAGTTGAAATTTTAGGAACGAAATTATCAGCTATCGAGCAAGCGGAGGATCGCGATTTATTCCGTACATTAATGCAGGATTTAAATGAACCAATTCCATCTAGTACGATCATTCATACGCTGGAAGAAGCACATGAATTTGTAAAAGAAATTGGTTATCCAGTTATTGTTCGCCCAGCATTTACAATGGGAGGAACAGGTGGCGGAATTTGTAGTAATGAAGAAGAACTAATTGAAATCGTATCCGGTGGATTAAAACATAGTCCAGTAACACAATGTTTATTAGAAAAGAGCATTGCTGGTTGTAAGGAAATTGAATATGAAGTAATGCGTGATTCGAATGATAACGCGATTGTAGTATGTAACATGGAAAACATCGATCCAGTTGGGGTTCACACAGGTGATTCTATCGTAGTAGCACCAAGCCAAACATTAAGCGACCGTGAATATCAAATGTTACGAAACACTTCATTACGAATTATTCGTGCATTAGGAATTGAAGGTGGATGTAACGTTCAGCTTGCACTAGATCCACATAGCTTCCAATACTATGTAATCGAAGTAAACCCACGTGTAAGTCGTTCATCTGCACTAGCATCTAAAGCGACTGGATATCCAATTGCAAAATTAGCAGCGAAAATTGCAGTCGGCTTAACATTAGATGAAATCATAAACCCAGTAACACAAAAAACTTACGCTTGCTTCGAGCCAGCATTAGACTATGTTGTTTCAAAAATTCCACGCTGGCCATTTGATAAGTTTGAATCAGCAAACAGAACACTTGGTACACAAATGAAGGCAACTGGTGAAGTTATGTCAATCGGACGTAACTTAGAGCAATCATTATTAAAAGCGGTTCGTTCTTTAGAGCTTGGCATTTATCACTTAGAATTAGACCACTTAAAAGAACTTGATAAAGAAACAATGAAAAAACGCATTATTAAAGCAGACGATGAGCGACTGTTTATTGTAGCAGAAGCAATTCGTCAAGGTGTAACGAAAGAAGAAATCAACGAATGGTGTGAAATGGACTTCTTCTTCTTACAAAAAATTGAAAACATCGTAAATATGGAACGCGAAGTAAAAGCGAATGTAGGAAATATGGAAGTACTACAAGCTGCGAAAGAAATGGGCTTCAGTGATCACTACATTGCAGCTGCTTGGAACAAAACGGAGCGTGAAATTTACGATATGCGTAAAGAAAGCAATATAACTCCTGTTTATAAAATGGTAGATACTTGTGCGGCAGAGTTTGAATCTGCAACACCATACTACTACAGCACATATGGTGATGAGAATGAATCGGTGATAACAGATCGTAAGAGTGTTGTTGTACTAGGGTCTGGTCCAATCCGTATCGGTCAAGGGGTTGAGTTTGACTATGCAACAGTTCACTCTGTATGGGCAATTAAAGAAGCTGGATATGAGGCAATCATTGTTAATAACAATCCAGAAACAGTTTCAACAGACTTCAGTATTTCTGACAAATTATACTTTGAACCATTAACAATCGAAGATGTAATGCACATCATTGATTTAGAAAAACCAGAA
This sequence comes from Bacillus sp. MYb78, assembly GCF_002975115.1. Taxonomy (NCBI): domain Bacteria; kingdom Bacillati; phylum Bacillota; class Bacilli; order Caryophanales; family Bacillaceae; genus Bacillus; species Bacillus sp. MYb78. The sequence goes on along the minus strand of NZ_PCOB01000011.1, from coordinate 125,601 downwards.
GGCGTTATTGTTCAGTTCGGTGGACAAACGGCAATTAACTTAGCGGCGAAATTAGAGGCTCACGGTGTGAAAATCTTAGGAACATCACTTGAAGACTTAGACCGTGCAGAAGATCGTGATAAATTTGAAGCTGCTTTAACAAAACTTGGTATCCCGCAACCAGTTGGTAAAACAGCAACGACTGTAGAACAAGCGGTAGCAATCGCAGAAGAAATTGGTTATCCAGTATTAGTAAGACCATCTTACGTACTAGGTGGACGTGCGATGGAAATCGTATATCGTCAAGAAGAACTGCTGCACTACATGAAAAATGCAGTTAAAGTTCATGCAGATCACCCAGTATTAATCGACCGTTACATGGTTGGTAAAGAAATTGAAGTAGATGCAATTTCAGATGGTGAGAATGTATTCATTCCAGGTATTATGGAACATATTGAACGCGCTGGAGTTCACTCTGGTGACTCAATTGGAGTATATCCACCACAAAGTTTATCTGAAAAACTAAAAGAACAAATCATTGAACATACAATTGCACTTGGAAAAGGATTAAACATTGTTGGATTACTAAATATCCAGTTTGTAGTATTCAAAGATCAAGTGTACGTAATTGAAGTAAACCCACGTGCAAGCCGTACAGTACCGTTCTTAAGTAAAATTACAGGCGTACCGATGGCGAATGTTGCAACGAAAGTTATTTTAGGGCAAGACCTAGTAGAGCAAGGATACGGAACGGGCTATCACCCAGAAGAGAAAGAAGTATATGTAAAAGCTCCGGTATTCTCATTCGCGAAACTACGTTCAGTTGATACAACATTAGGACCTGAAATGAAATCAACAGGGGAAGTAATGGGTAAAGACTTAACGCTTGAAAAAGCATTATATAAAGGATTAGTTGCTTCAGGAATTAACATCCCAACGCACGGATCAGTAATCATTACTGTAGCGGATAAAGATAAAGAAGAGGCGATGGAAATTGCAAAACGTTTCCACGAAATCGGCTATAACTTATTAGCAACAGCTGGAACAGCACAATCATTAGAAGAGCAAAATATCCCAGTACAAGTTGTAAACAAAATTGATTCTGAAGACTACAACTTACTAGATATTATCCGTCAAGGAAAAGCACAGTTTGTAATTAACACATTAACAAAGGGTAAACAACCAGCGCGTGATGGTTTCCGCATTCGCCGTGAATCAGTAGAAAATGGTGTGGCTTGCTTAACATCACTTGATACAACAAGAGCAATCTTACGAGTATTAGAATCTATGACATTCTCAGCTCATTCAATGAAAGAAATTACGCAAACAAAGCGTCACGAGGTGGTACATGCATGATGCAAAAGCAAAATATGATCGTCGTTAATCAAAAAGAAATCGCAAAAAACATTTACGAGTTAGTGCTTCAAGGAACTTTAGTACAGCAAATGAACGAACCAGGGCAGTTTGTACACATTAAGGTAGCAGAGGGCATTGCGCCCCTTCTGCGCCGCCCGATTAGTATTTGTAATGTAGATCAAGAGAAGAACGAATTTACAATGCTATATCGTGCGGAAGGACAAGGGACAAAAACATTAGCAACTAGAAAACAAGGTGAAATGGTAGACGTACTAGGACCACTAGGACACGGTTTTCCTGTAGAAGAAGCAGAAGCTGGTCAAACAGCTTTACTAGTAGGCGGGGGGATTGGTGTACCACCACTTTATGAACTATCACAGCGCCTCGTTGCAAAAGGTGTACGTGTAATTCACATCTTAGGTTTTCAAACGAAAGATGTAGTTTTCTATGAAGAAAAATTTGCAGAACTTGGTGATACGTACGTTGCGACAGTAGATGGTACACACGGTACAAAAGGATTTGTCACAGATGTAATTGATAATTACGGAATTGACTTTGATATTCTTTATTCATGTGGTCCGTTAGCGATGCTTCGTGCATTAGAAGGACGTTACAAAGAGAAAAAAGCCTATATTTCATTAGAAGAACGTATGGGCTGCGGTATTGGAGCTTGTTTCGCATGTGTATGCCACTTACAAGAAGATCCAAGTGGACATTCTTACAAGAAGGTGTGTAGCGACGGACCAGTATTTCCAATCGGGGAGGTTGTACTATGAACAGATTGCAAGTTGAATTACCAGGATTATCATTAAAAAATCCAATTATACCGGCATCTGGATGCTTTGGATTTGGTCGTGAATATGCACAGTTTTACGATTTAAGTGTACTAGGATCAATCATGATTAAAGCGACGACAGAACAACCACGCTATGGAAATCCAACACCTCGTGTTGCTGAAACACCGGGCGGCATGTTAAATGCGATCGGACTTCAAAACCCAGGGTTAGAAAAAGTAATGAATTCTGAATTACCATGGTTAGAACAATTTGACCTTCCAATCATTGCGAACGTTGCAGGCTCACAAGCTGAGGATTACGTAGCGGTTGCAAAGGAAATTTCTAAAGCGCCTAATGTCCATGCACTAGAATTAAATATTTCTTGTCCGAACGTAAAAACAGGTGGTATCGCCTTTGGTACAAATCCTGAAATTGCTGCTGATTTAACGAAGCGAGTAAAAGAGGTTTCTGAAGTACCTGTATACGTGAAGTTGTCACCGAACGTGGCAAACATAGTGGAAATTGCAAAAGCGATTGAAAATGCAGGTGCAGATGGTTTAACGATGATTAATACATTGCTTGGTATGCGTTTAGATTTAAAAACAGCTAAACCAATTTTAGCAAACCGTACAGGCGGATTATCAGGTCCTGCGATTAAGCCAGTAGCAATTCGTATGGTACATGAAGTAAGCCAAGCGGTTAACATTCCAATTATCGGAATGGGTGGTATTGAAACAGCGGAAGATGTAATTGAATTCTTCTACGCTGGCGCAAGCGCAGTTGCAGTAGGTACAGCGAACTTTATCGATCCGTTCGTATGTCCGACAATTATTGAAGAGTTACCAGCATTACTAGATGAATTAGGATTTGATCACATTTCGGAATGTCAAGGAAGGAGCTGGAAGCAAACATGTCACAGTCGTTAATCGTTGCACTAGATTTTCCAGGGAAACAAGATGTAGAACAATTCTTGCGCCACTTTGAAGGGGAAGAGTTATTTGTCAAAGTTGGTATGGAGTTATTTTACAAAGAAGGCCCTGCAATTATTACGTACTTAAAAGAAAAAGGACATAAGATTTTTCTAGATTTAAAACTTCATGATATTCCGAATACAGTAAAAAGCGCTATGCGTAGCCTAGCTAGTCTAGATGTTGATATGGTAAATGTTCATGCTGCTGGGGGAAGCAGCATGATGAAAGCTGCGATTGAGGGATTAGAGGAAGGTAAGCAAGAAGGAAAAGAGAGACCGATTTGCATTGCAGTTACACAACTAACAAGCACTTCGGAAGCTATGATGAAAAAAGAGATCGGCATTGAGAAGACGTTAGAAGAAGCGGTTGCTCATTATGCAAAACTAACGAAAGAAAGTGGACTTGATGGCGTTGTTTGCTCAACGCTTGAAGTTCCAAAATTACGTGAAGTATGCGGAAATGAATTTGTAACAGTAACACCGGGGATTCGTCTTGCAAGCGATGATGTAAATGACCAGGTGCGCGTAGCAACACCGAAACGTGCGAGGGAACTTGGCTCAAGCTACATCGTAGTTGGACGTAGTATTACAAAAGCAGAAAATCCGCTTGAAGCGTATAAAACAGTAAAACAACAGTGGGAAGGTGTAACAGTATGAAAAAAGAAATCGCATCGCATTTATTAGAAATTGGAGCAGTATTTTTACAACCGAATGATCCATTCACATGGTCTTCAGGTATGAAATCACCAATTTATTGTGATAACCGTTTAACTTTATCTTATCCAAAAGTACGTCAAGCGATTGCAGCTGGATTAGAAGAGTTAATTAAAGAGCACTTCCCAACTGTAGAAGTTATTGCAGGAACAGCAACTGCTGGTATTGCGCACGCTGCATGGGTAAGCGATCGTATGGATTTACCAATGTGCTACGTACGTAGTAAAGCAAAAGGCCACGGTAAAGGGAATCAAATTGAAGGAAAAGCTGAAAAAGGTCAAAAAGTTGTAGTAGTAGAAGACTTAATTTCAACTGGCGGAAGTGCAATTACATGTGTAGAAGCACTTCGCGAAGCTGGCTGTGAAGTATTAGGAATCGTATCAATCTTCACATACGAGCTAGAAGCAGGAAAAGAAAAGCTAGAAGCAGCTAACGTAGCATCATATTCTTTAAGTGATTACAGTGCATTAACTGAAGTTGCAGCAGAAAAAGGTATGATCGGACAAGCTGAAACGAAAAAATTACAAGAGTGGCGTAAAAATCCAGCTAACGAAGCTTGGATCACAGCGTAACATGAAAAAAACGACCGCGGGGGAACGCGGTCGTTTTTTATATTATTGTTAAAACTTCATGTAAAGAACAGATAGTAGGAATATCGTACTTGAGTTGTGAGTTATCTCGATTTAACCATATCCCTTGCATCCCAGCTGCTGTACTACTAATCGCATCAGTCTCTAATCGATCGCCAATATAATAGCAATCTTTCATTTCAAGGTTCGATTGTAATACGGTTCTGTGAAAAATTTCAGGATCTGGTTTCGATATACCAAGTTCACTAGAAGTAAATATATATTTGAAATGTTTTAAAATGTTTAGGGCAGTTAATTTTTCGACTTGTTGTTCATAGTCACCATTACTAATGATACCTAATGAGTGACCGCCTTGCTGCAAGTTCTGTAATGTATAGTGTACATCTTCAAACGCGGTCCAGTTGTTCTTATATAGTTCTATATATTGATTGAATCTATGCTGAGATTCTTTGGGTGATAGGTTTACTCCATATGTTTTAAATAAATGATACATTCGCATTACTTGTTGTTCTTGAAAAGATAATTCCCTGGATAAAAATTTTTTGAAATATTCTTCTGATAATTCATGCCAGACTTTCGTTGCCTCTAATTCATTGCCTGAAAAAATAGTATTATATATTTGAAAAAAATCTATAATACCATTTCTTTCAGCAGCCTCATAATCAAGTAAAGTTCCATCAATATCAAAGAAAATCATATTGCTGTCTCCTTGTTAACAACTATTTAGCGTTTTCAGCAACCTCATATCCTTTCACAAACAATAGCGTCATATAAGAAACGATAAACGAGAAGATGCTGTACATGCCAACCCAAAAGAAAAATTTTGGAGTAAAGGCGATAACACCTATTATTAAAAAACTAGCAAACGTTACAATCGGCATTACGTAATACGTTTTCGTTTTGCGTGTTCCAATAACAGATACGATAAAGATAAATAATGGACAAATTAATAAGACGAAAATCAATTCATTCATAGGTATGTCCCCTTTTCTAATTGCAGTAATCTGTTTCTCGTAAACGTTTTGAAATAATTACTCTCCTAATATAATTTCGCTAAGTAATAACGAATCCCTCTTGAAAACTGACAATTCATGATGAATTTTACAAGCAAAAAACGTAAGCAAGAGAACACTTGCTTACGTTATAGGATAAACATCGCAACGATTGTGGTGACAATTAAACCGATAACAACCGGTAAAAAGTTTCGGCGTGCAAGTTCAAATGGATCGACTTTACAAATCGCAGCAGCAGGAATAAGTGCCCAAGGAATTAACGTCCCGCCCCCGGTCCATATAGCTGCAATTTGCCCGAGTGCTGTTAATGTAGCTGTGCCATGGCCAAGTGCTGTTCCAAAAAGATTGGCAATGGAACCAGCAAGTGATATACCTGAAAAACCTGATCCATCTAAGCCGGTAATGACACCCACGATGGTTAATGTCCCTGCCGATACATATTGATTTAAAGGAACAGTTTGAGATAAAGCGATGCCTAAGTCGTTAATGATTCCGTGTGAACCTTTCGGTAAATAGTCTCCGATAATTTTCACAAAGCCACTATCTCCTAAATAAAAGAGTGCAGCGATAGGAATAACTGGTCCGAAAATTTTAAAGCCAAATTGGAGCCCTTCTATGAAATAATCGGTCGTTTTATTCAGTCCATTACCTTTGTAGGCGATGAGAGAAATGATGATAATCATAATAACAGTTGTTCCGCCGATAAGTGCAGTTGCGTCGCTTCCTTGTAGTTGAAATTGAATCATGCAAAGGATATCAATGATATATACGATAGGGATACCAATAGCGAGCCATTTCTTTGTGCGAGGAGATAATGAAGTGAGCGTTTTAGAAGACTCAGTTGATAGAATAGATTCTTGTATAGCTAAGCCTGTATGAAACTCTTTTCGTAAGAAGAAAAAAGCGACGGAAGTTGTCACAACGCCCATAACGATAACGAGTGGAACACTTGCAGATACGACGCTGGAAACAGGGAGACCAGCAGCGTCTGCGGTTAATTTTGGTGCGCCTTGTATAACGAAGTCGCCGGATAAAGCAATCCCATGACCGAATAAGTTCATAGCAATTGCTACTCCAATTGGGGGGAGACCGACGCGTACAGCAACCGGTAATAAAATAGCTCCCATTAAGGCGACAGCGGGAGAAGGCCAAAAGAAGAAAGAAATTGTCATCATCAAAAGGCCAATAATCCAGTAGGCGAGGGTAGGGGTACGGATCATCTTTGTAAATGGTGAAATCATTGTATCATTTATACCGGTATGAACGAGTAAATTGCTCATGGATACAATAATAGAAATGATTAATATAGTTGGTAATAGCTCAGTAATGGCGTAAATAAAACTTTGAAAAATGCCGCTAACGGCAAGAGGGATAGAACTTGTAGCAGTTAATGCTAATAAAAAGATAAAAACGATACAAATAATTGTAGTATCTTTCCGGAGAATAAAAAAGGTAATAATAGTGAGTAAACAAATAACATAGAGAGCGTGTAATAGCGTTAATTCAACGCCCATAACATTCACATCCTTAGGCAATCGTGTAGTTTATTGTATGAAAGTAGGGAAAGTATGTGAGTATAAGAAACAGAAAAAAAGGTAAAATTTCATGTACTGAAATGGTAAGGATAAAAAATGGATGTTACAATACAATTAATCCTAAAAATGGAATTCGAGGAGGGCTTATGCACAAAAAAATTGGATTTTTGGGATTTATCATATCTTGTAGTCTATTAATCATTTTAAAGCTATTTACAAACAATGAATGGATAAGTATTATACCTGTTTTCGGGTTTGTATTTATACTTTTATATAACTGGGATGGTATGAAACAATACAGTAAAAAGTATCGGAATTATGATAGGTATCATCGTTGTTTGCTCATTGTTCGCAGGGGTTATTTTAATAGAGGGTCAGAAACAAATGGAGAAAATGTCTATTTTTCAAGAATGGATGTCTTCTGCAAACGGTCTTTATCTTGTAATTATAGTTGTTATTTTTCTAAGAATTGTTATAAGTATAGCAAGTTACATATTAAAGGAGAAGTAGAATGGGGGAGTACGAATGAGAGAAAAAATAGGATATTATGGTGTGCTAGTTTGTTTACTATTATCAATTATTTCAGGACAATTTCTTAACAGTGAATGGGTACCAGTTATATTATGTATAGGAGTATTGATTTTTGCTCCTATGTATCGCTGGAATGAATGGAAAGCATATAGTCGAAAAAAGAAAATGGTTTTCAGCATCGAATTTGTCATTATAATCAGCACAATTCCGTTTTTGTTATGGAAAGGAAATGAGATAATAGATGGAATTGTAATGTTTCAAGGGTGGTTGTTTATTGCGAAAATGCTATATTTAATATGCATTTTAATGTTGGTAGTGGTAGTCACTAAAATAGTAAACGAAAAGCTATTCGTTAATGAATAAAAGAAAATGCCACCTTATTCGGCGGCATTTCCTCATTTTACTGCATGAGTTTTTTGCATCTTTTTAATTAAACGAATTTGTCCACGATGATTAATTTCATCTTCAAAAACGTGAAACCACTTAAAATAGTTATTTGCTGGTTTGTCATACCAAAAGTCTGTCGTTTTAAATAACCATTCATCAGGTAACGATTGAAAAGTCTCGATTGTTTTGGAACGTACTTCTTGTAATGTATTTATGTAAAATTCTATAGCGTTTCCTTTTATTTTCTCACGCCCAAGATCGCCTAATTCAATGCCAGGTAACCAGCGTTCTAATTCAGCCTCCGTTGGTTCACGGTCTTCAAAAGTATGAATCTGGTAGTAAAATTCAATAGCAGCCATATGATACAATAACATGCCAATTGAATTTGCTTCCTTATCATATAAATAATCAAGTTCTTCAATTGTTAAACTTTCCACTGCTTGCATTGTTGTATAGCGAGCGTAATTCATCATGGAAACAAGCTTTGAAAATTCTACATGTAAACCCTCCAATTTATCAATTACAAAATTCAATTAAAATTCCCCCTCTTTAAATGAATACTCCAGAGAAGGAATTCTATGTGCAAAAAAAGTTTTGTTTAAACCTTCATAATATTAACAAGGGATTATAATTAGTTCTCTATTTGATTTTGTAATAACGTCATAACCATCTTTGGTGATGACAATATCATCTTCGATTCTACAACCGCCCCAGTTCGGTATGTAAATGCCCGGCTCAACTGTAACAACCATACCTTCTTGTAAAGTTGCCTTGCTTTCTTGGGAGAGGCGAAGTGGTTCATGTATTTCTAACCCAAGACCGTGCCCGGTAGAGTGGCCAAAGTATTGACCGTATCCATGTTCTGTAATGTAATTCCTCGTTATATCATCGATACTTTTCGCAGTTTCTCCAGGCTTAATTGCTTCAGTCCCACGCTTTAACGCTTCTCGTACAACATTGTATATTTTTTGGAATTCTTCCGATGGTTCCCCGATTGCTACGGTACGTGTTATATCGGAACAATATCCGTCGTAAAGTGCACCGAAGTCTAATGTAACGATATCGCCTCGTTCGATTATTTTATTTGATGCAACTCCATGGGGAAGTGAAGAACGAACGCCTGAGGCTACAATGATTTGGAATGAAGAAGATGTAGCCCCTTTTTTTCGCATGAAAAATTCTAACTCATCTCGAACGTCAGTCTCGCTTATTCCAGGCTTTAGAAATGTAACAATATGGTGAAATGCTTCGTCAGCGATTGTAGCTGCGATTTTCATTGTTTCTATTTCAGATGTGTCTTTAATAAGTCGAATATCTTCAATGATCTCACACACTGGAACCATTTCTGTATGTATATATTTTTGTAGTTTCTTAAATTGTTGCAAAGTCATATTATTGTCTTCTATACCAAGTTTTTGAATGTTTAATTTTGATACTTGATTTGCAACTTCTTCTTCTAAATTTCCTTTATGCATAATAATTTCTGCTGCTTTTATTTCCGTTTTTGCTTGATCTACGTAACGGAAATCAGTAATGAAAATAGCTTTATGCGCAGCGATTAAGACAACGCCTGCGCTACCTGTAAAGTTTGTTGCGTATTGACGGTTTTCTTTTTTTGTAATAAGTAACCCGTCGATTCCGTAATTATGTAGTTGTTTTTGGATGTTAGTTATTCTTACATTCATTTTAATTCCTCCTTTTTACATTAATAAAGCAAGAATTGTGCCAGTATATTTATTTAGAATAAAAGAGAAGAGGGTAGCTGTGTGTCAAAAAAACTAGACGAATGTAAAATAAATATATATAAAATTTTTACAGTAAGTTTTTATGTGACTGAACAATAATATAAACTCGCAAACGAAAATCTTTTTAATTTAAATATTATATTTTTTGTATAAATAAATTAAGTTAATTGGTATAATAAGGGATTGTTACGTTTTTTATAGGTAAAGAGATGTAACGAAAAAAACTGGGTTAAGGAATGTGAGTGTATGAAGAAATTAAGTAAAGTAATGTCATTTTGTTTGACCGCTAGTATGCTTGTTATAACGGGGTGTGAAACAAGCGAACACAAAGTTCAAGTAAATGAAACGATTGAACAGCTTGATGAAGCGCCAGAAGTGACAGAAAAAGAAGCGAAAAAGATTGTAAGAAAGAGTGTAGATGGAATAGCAAATGCGTTTAGTGAGATGGAAAAAGAAAATGGATGGAGCCGAAATAATCCTGGGGATTTAGAGACAGCTAAAAAAGGAGTTAAAGGATTGGTTTCAGAAAAGTTTGTAGAGAATCAGCTTCCTGAATTGCTTGCTAACTTTAATAGATCGAGAGAGACTGATATGTTACCATTCCCAAATTATTTTCAAACTGAAATAAGATTTTCTTCTTCACAAGATAAAGAAAATTTAACGGTACATACATTAAGTTTAGAAGATGAAATAGGTCATGCGGCCCAAGATTGGGAATTTCATTTGGTGTATAAAGAAGGGGAATGGTTAATGGATAAATGGTCATTCGTTTTTCCTGAAGATTTAAAACTTACAAAAGAAGAAGCAAATAGAATTTTAAAAATGCCAGACGATAAGAATGTGTCATTTGTAAGTGAAGAAAATAGTGGCGATAAGAAATACATATTCAAAGATAGTAACGGATTAATTACTGTAAATGCGAAAACATCTCTTATTTCATACAATGTAGATAAAAATAGGTATGAAAAGGTAACGAAAGAAAGAAATATTCAAGAAACAGAACAAGTACAGAGAAAGGATTCGAGTGCGTATACAGGCTCAAAAGAAGAGAAACAATCGCAAAAAGAATCTTCTTCAAAGATAGATAGAGCAAATGTTTTAAGTGAATTAGCTGCTATAGATAAACAAGAAAAACATACGAATGCTATGTCAACCAATGATATAGTAAATGAAATAGAAGGAAATTATGAACTGTGGGATAATAAACTAAATGAAATTTACAGTACATTAAAAAGTACGATGTCACCTGATGCGTTTCAGTCGTTAAAAACGAAACAAATTGCGTGGGTTAAAGAAAAAGAAAGTAAAGTTAAAGCAATTGGTACTGATACAAATAACGGAACGATGAGGCGTATAGAAGCTTCGGAAGAGAAATATAAGATGACAAAAGCAAGATGTTATGAATTAGTAAATGGGTATATGAACTAGTGTGAACGAATATAAAAAATGCGTTGCTTATAAGCAACGCATTTTTGTATTTACGCTTTTAATTTCATTACAATATCAGCATCTGGTGTTACATATACGGTTTGCTGATTGTCGTACGTAACAAAACCAAGTTTTGCACCACTCGGTTTTTTCACATGGCGTATTTTAGTGAAATCAACAGGTACAGAGCTAGACTCTTTCGCTTTACTGTAATAAGCGGCAATTTTGGCAGCTTCTAGTAAAGTTTCTTCAGCAGGCTCTAAAGAACGAATGACAACGTGAGAGCCAGGTATGTCTTTCGTATGTAACCAAATCTCATCACGGCGGGCAAACTTCGTTGTTAAATAATCATTTTGTTTATTGTTTTTACCAACGAAAATCTCTGTGCCATCACTTGCTAAATATTTATCTAATACTGGCTTAGTAGGCTTTTTCTTTGCGTTTTTCGTTTTGCGATTGCGCACATAACCTTCTTCAGCTAATTCCTCACGAATTTCTTCAATATCTTTTGAAGAAGCAGCTTCCATTTGTTGAAGTAAGCTATCAAAATAAAGAATTTCTTCATTGGTTTTTTCAATTTGTTCTTCTACAACAACAACTGAATTTTTTGCTTTTTGATACTTTTGGAAATAGCGTTGTGCATTTTCAGATGGTGTTTTTAAAGGATCTAATGTGATTTTTACAGTTCCGCCATTTTCATCGTAATAATTAACGACCTCAATATCTTTATCGCCTTTTTTCAAAGCGTACATATTAGCTGTAAGTAGCTCTCCAAATAGTTGATATTTATCTGCTTTTCCAGCATCTTGCAGTGTTTTTTCGAGTTTAATGAGTTTTTTCTCGTTTTTATTTTTTTCATTTTGCATAAAACGTTCTAAATCATGAGCTTGTTGTTTTACACGATCGCGCTCTGCTTTTCCGAAAAAGAAACGATCAAGCAATTCACTAACAGATGAGAACGTCTTATCTTCTCCTTGCAAGTGTGCAAGAGGGAAAAGATAAAAGAATTCTTTCCCATTTGAAGTAGTCATGGCTGGTGAATATGTATGAGTTAATAATGGTTTTTGTATGGAGAAAAATGCATCCGCTAATGCTTTTTCATTTACCATACCAGCTTTTTTCACTACTTCTTTTGCGAATAACGGGGATATTCCCGTAAAGGTGCCGACAAGCTGTTTATCCATGTTTCCAGATAGAAAGTCTAGTGGTCTAATAAATTCATCATTTGTTTCAATCTGAAGTGGGTTAATTTTATGTTGTGCTGGTGGTGCAATATATTCAGCTCCAGCGTATACAGTACGATGGCGGTTTACCGCTAAAGATATGTGTTTTAAGCTATCTAAAATAACGTTTGTTTTCGTATCTACTAAGATAATGTTACTATGTCGGCCCATTATTTCGATTACTAATGTTTTTAATGATTCGTCTCCAATTTCATTCCGACTGCGAACTGTAATTTGAATAATACGTTCTAAGTCAATTTGTTCAATTTTTTCAATAAACCCACCTTCTAAATGTTTACGAAGAAGCATACAAAACATTGGCGGTATTGCTGGTGAATCGTAGTTTTGATTCGTTAAGTGCAGACGCGCATATGTAGGGTGAGACGAAAGAATTAGTTTTTGGTTCTTTCCGTTTGCTCGAATATGTAATAAAATCTCATACTTTGAAGGTTGATATATTTTGGAAATTCTTCCTGTGTAAAGAGAATTTCCAATTTCATGTGTAATTGCTCTTGTAAATAATCCATCGAATGCCATAAATGAACACTCCTTTCTAACTAAAAGTTAATTATAGCATTTTTTTGGACGAGGCTGAATAAGCTTTCAATAGAGTATGTCTGGAATCAGGAGGTCGATGGCAGGATGAACTGGTATGGAATGCGGGCACATGAAGTGGAAGAAAGAACGAATACGAATGTAAAGGTTGGACTTACAGAGAAAGAAGCAGAAGGGCGCGTAAAGAAATTTGGTACTAATGAATTAGAAGAAGCAAAAAGGCCTTCTGCACTAATGGTATTTTTAGCACAGTTTAAAGATTTCATGGTACTCGTTTTGTTTGGAGCAACAATTGTTTCTGCGTTTTTAGGTGAATACATTGATTCTATTGCTATTGTTGCCATTGTTATTATCAATGGTATTCTCGGATTTTTTCAAGAAAGAAAAGCTGAAAAATCATTGGAAGCTTTAAAGGAACTAGCCGCTCCACAAGTTACTGTAATGCGGAATGGAAAGTGGGTAAAAGCACCATCTAAAGCACTTGTTTTAGGTGATATTATTAAGTTTTCCAGTGGTGATCGTATTGGGGCTGATGTGCGTCTTGTTGAAGCATCAAGTTTATATATTGAAGAGTCTGCTTTGACAGGGGAGTCCGTACCTGTACAAAAGAAGGTAGAAGCATTGCAAGGGCAAGATGTTGCAATTGGTGATCAAAAAAATATGGCTTTTATGGGGACAATGATTACGCGAGGATCTGGTACAGGAGTCGTTGTAGCAACTGGTATGAATACAGCGATGGGGCAAATTGCAAATATGTTACAAAATGCAGAGCAAATGGAAACACCACTGCAAAGAAGGTTAGAACAGCTCGGAAAAATATTAATTATTGTGGCTCTTATTTTGACAGCACTCGTTGTATTAGCTGGTGTGTATCAAGGGAATGAAGTATATCATATGTTTTTAGCTGGTGTGTCTCTGGCTGTTGCGGCTATTCCAGAAGGGTTGCCAGCAATTGTTACAGTAGCTTTATCACTTGGTGTACAGCGTATGATAAAAAAGAGAGCAATTGTACGAAAGTTACCAGCCGTAGAAACGTTAGGTTGTGCTTCTGTTATATGTTCTGATAAAACGGGAACAATGACGCAAAACAAAATGATGGTAACACATATGTGGTCAGGCGGAGAATTGTGGAAAGTGACAGGGCAAGGATATGAACCTAATGGCTCTTTTATGAAAGGTGAAAAAGAAGTGAATCCAGCTAAGACAAAAGCACTTTATCAGCTACTTACATTTGGTTCACTATGTAACAATGCAAATATTATTCAAAAGAAAAAGGCGTACGTATTAGATGGAGATCCAACAGAGGGAGCGCTTGTAGCTGCAGCAATGAAAGCTGGGATAACACGTGAGGCATTGAAAGGGAAATTTGAAGTTATTCGTGAATTTCCATTTGATTCAACTCGAAAAATGATGAGTGTTATTGTACGAGATCGAGAGGGGAAAAAGTTTATTGTTACGAAGGGAGCACCGGATGTTCTTTTACAAATGAGTCAAACGATTTTATGGGGGGATAAGCAACAGCCGTTAAGTGAGCTATATAGAAAAGAAGTACAGGCGGCTATTCATAGCTTAGGTAGTCAAGCGCTTCGAACAATTGCAGTTGCGTTTAAACCTTTAAAAATAACGGATTCTATTGAACATGAAAGAGACGTTGAAAAAGATTTTATGTTGGTTGGGATACAAGGTATGATTGACCCACCAAGACCAGAAGTGGCGCAGGCGGTAAAAGAGTGTAAAGAAGCTGGTATTCGAACAGTAATGATTACAGGTGATCATAAAGTGACAGCAATGGCGATTGCTGAACAATTAGGAGTTTTGCCACCAGATGGACGCGTTGTTGAAGGAGTAGAACTCGCGAATATGGATGTGGAGGAATTAGAAAATGTTGTAGAAGATACGTATGTATTCGCTCGTGTATCACCTGAACATAAATTAAAAATTGTTAAGGCACTGCAAAATCAAGGGCATATAGTAGCGATGACAGGTGATGGAGTGAACGATGCTCCAGCTATAAAAACAGCGGATATTGGGATAGCGATGGGGATTACAGGGACAGATGTTGCAAAAGAAGCCTCTTCACTTGTTTTACTAGACGATAATTTTGCTACAATTAAGTCAGCGATTAAAGAAGGAAGAAATATATACGAGAACATACGTAAGTTCATCCGATATTTATTAGCATCAAATGTTGGAGAAATTTTAGTTATGTTATTTGCGATGTTACTTGCATTACCCCTGCCGATGGTTCCTATTCAAATTTTATGGGTGAACTTAGTTACTGATGGTTTACCAGCGATGGCATTAGGTTTGGATAAGGCTGAAGGAGATGTGATGAAGAGAACGCCGCGCCACCCGAAAGAAGGGGTATTCGCTAGAGGGCTTGCGTGGAAAATAATAAGTCGAGGTTTTTTAATTGGGGCAGTGACGTTAGTAGCGTTTATTATTGCGTATAACCAACATCCAAATGAACTGAAATATGCACAAACTGTAGCGTTCGCGACGTTGGTACTTGCTCAGCTTATTCATGTATTTGATTGTCGTAGTGAGCATTCTGTCTTTCATCGTAATCCATTTGGGAACGTGTATTTAGTAGGGGCGGTTATCATTTCATTACTACTCATGCTAGTGGTGATATATTATCCACCGTTACAACCGATTTTTAGCACAATGCCGATACAAGCAAGAGATTGGTTATTAATTGGAGGTTTGTCATCAATTCCGACTTTCTTACTAGTAGGTTCTTTATTAAAAGGGAAAAAGGCGAAAAAGAAAAAGCCAATGTTATATAAGAAGGGATTAAACTTGAAATAGTCAATGTTATGAAAATGTGATATAATTTACAGAAGGTAGTAGAGCCTTGTCTCTATTACCTTTTTCATTGAGTTATTTTATGGCTTGGATGTGATAAAAATGATTTCTAGTATGACAGGGTTTGGAAGATCGAAAGTAGAAAGTGATACTTTTCAAATTACAGTAGAAATGAAATCGGTGAACCACCGTTTTTTAGAGATGAGTATTCGACTTCCTAAGCAAATGATGGTATTTGAGGACAAAATTCGTAAAATAATTGCACAGCAAGTTCGACGTGGACGCATTGAAGTGTCTATTAGTATAGCAGGTGAAGGACTTGTTGAAAGAAAATTAAGTGTGAATTGGTCACTTCTTGAGCAGTACCAATCGATGATGGAAGATATAAAAGGAAAGTTTCAATTACAAGATTCTATTACACTCGAGCAATTAATGGCAATGCCAGAAGTAACAGCAATTGAAGAAATAGAAAATGTAAATGAACATTTTGAGAACAGTTTATATGAGGCTGTTCGTCAAGCTGCTCATATGTTGAAAACGATGAGAGATGACGAAGGAGAACGATTACATAAAGATATAGCGTATCGTTTACAAGAGATTAGCAATTGTGTAAATGCAATTATTCCACATGCACCAATTGTTACACAAAAATATCGTGAACGATTAGAAAATCGCTTAAAAGAATTACATAATCAAGAGTTAGATGAACAAAGATTGCTAACAGAAGTCGCAATCTTTGCAGAGCGTTGTGATATTCATGAAGAGTTAGTCCGTTTGCAAAGTCATTTAGAGCAATTTCGTGAAACATTGCAGATTGAAGAGCCTGTTGGAAGGAAAATGGATTTCATCGTGCAAGAGATGCATAGAGAAATTAATACGATTGGTTCTAAGGCAAATGACTTAACAATTTCAAAATATGTTGTAGAAATGAAAAATAACCTTGAAAAAATTCGTGAACAAGTACAAAATATTGAGTAGCTTTCAAAAAATATATAAAGTTATACGTGGTGGAGAAATCGGATAGACTTACTAGGAGGCGCAAACTATGGCCATGCGGTTTTTAAATATTGGATACGGAAATATTGTATCTGCTCATCGAATTATTGCTATTGTAAGTCCGGAGTCAGCTCCTATTAAACGAACAGTACAAGAAGCACGCGAACATAATGCTTTGCTTGATGCTACGTATGGGAGAAAAACAAGGGCGGTTATTGTTATGGATGATGGGCATGTTGTATTAAGTCCAATTCAACCAGAGACGATTGCACATCGTTTGAATAATAAAGAAGATTTAAGTGAGGAAGGGTAGGTTTTACATATTTATGAGAAGTAGAAGAGGATTGCTCATCGTTCTTTCAGGGCCTTCTGGGGTTGGAAAAGGAACGGTTCGTAAAGAGCTGTTTAGCCATGAGGATACACGTTTTCAGTACTCTATTTCAGTAACGACACGTAAGCCGCGTGAAGGTGAAGTAGATGGTGTGGATTATTTCTTTAAAGAAAGAGAAGAATTTGAGGAAATGATTCGTAATGAAAGATTACTTGAGTGGGCTGAGTTCGTAGGTAATTATTACGGAACACCAATTGACTATGTTGAAAAAACATTACAAGAAGGAAAAGATGTATTCTTAGAAATTGAAGTGCAAGGAGCAATTCAAGTTAAGAAAGCTTTCCCAGAAGGTGTATTTATTTTCTTAGCACCTCCAAGTTTATCTGAACTAAAGAGCCGTATTGTCGGACGTGGTACAGAGACTGAAGATGTTATTGAAAATCGTTTAACTGTAGCGAAAGAAGAAATCGAGATGATGGACGCTTACGACTATGTAGTAGAAAACGATCAAGTTGAATTAGCTTGTGATAGAATTAAAGCAATTGTGGTTGGCGAACATTGCCGCCGCGAAAGGGTAGCAAAATATTATAAAGAAATGACGGAGGGTCTATAATTATGTTAAATCCATCAATTGACTCATTACTACAAAAAATCGATTCTAAGTACACATTAGTAACAGTGGCTGCAAAACGCGCACGTGAAATGCAACTTGCTAATAACTGTGTTGTAGAGCAACCTGTTTCTCATAAATGTGTAGGTAAAGCATTAGAAGAAATCGATGCAGAAGCATTAAGCTACGTACCAAGTGAAGATAAAGTAGCTGAATAAGCCTTTGCCTTCGACAAAATAAAACATAGACTTTATAATTTTCTATGTAACGGTAACAACCTATTTACAAGTAGGTTGTTATTTTTTTACGAAAGGAATGAAATATTGGTACTGACGAGCTGGGAATTCTATTTCAGTATTATAAGTTTGAAAAAGAAAGAGGACGAGTCATATGCTAAAAGGGAAAAAGATACTTCTATGTGTAACAGGAGGCATTGCGGTTTTTAAAGCAGCTGCGTTAACGAGTAAATTGACACAATCTGGCGCGATTGTAAAAGTAATGATGAGTGAGTCGGCAATGAAGTTTGTTACGCCTCTTACATTCCAAGCGCTTTCTCGCCATGATGTATATACGGATACGTTTGATGAGAAAGACTCGGCTGTTATTGCTCATATTGATTTAGCAGATTGGGCGGATGTTGTACTTGTCGCACCTGCTACTGCCAATTGTATTGGAAAGTTAGCTGGTGGTATTGCGGATGATATGATTACAACTACTCTGTTAGCTACTACAGCCCCGGTATGGATTGCGCCTGCTATGAATGTGCATATGTATGAAAATAAAATTGTTCAAAAAAATATGATGACATTGAAAACGCTAGGATATACATTTATTGAGCCTGGGGAAGGCTTTTTAGCATGTGGATATGTAGCGAAGGGACGACTAGAAGAACCTGAAGCGATTATTGCACGGTTAGAGGAAGCTTTCTCAGAACACAAACCATTGCAGGGAAAAAGAATATTAATAACTGCTGGCCCAACACGTGAAAAAATTGATCCAGTTCGTTTTATGACGAATTTTTCTTCTGGAAAAATGGGGTATGCGATTGCAGAAGTGGCGGCGAATTTAGGCGCTGATGTTATACTCGTTTCAGGACCGACAGCATTAAATCCACCGTTACATGTAACGACAGTGCAAGTGGAATCTGCACAAGATATGTTAGAAGCAGTTCTTCAACATTATCAAAACGTAGACGTTGTCATTAAAACAGCAGCAGTTGCAGATTATCGTCCGAAATATGTTCATGATAATAAAATGAAAAAGCAAAATGGTGATGCTGTCATTGAACTCGAAAGAACGGTGGATATTTTAAAAACGTTAGGTCAGAAAAAGGATAAACAGTTACTTATCGGTTTTGCTGCTGAAACGACAAATGTAGAGGAATATGCAACGAAAAAACTACGTGAGAAAAATGCAGATATGATTGTCGCGAATGATGTAAAAGCGCAAGGAGCTGGATTTGGCACGGATACGAATATTGTAACAATGTATAGAAAAGATGGAAAAGTTATTGAGTTACCACTTTTACTGAAAAAAGAGGTAGCTCGTGAAATATTAAAGCAAATTGAAATGATGTTAGAAGATGATCGTTTATGAAATTTGCAAGTGTAATTGTTGATGTACCTGCCCGTCAGACAGATCGACCATTTGATTACATTATCCCTGAAAAATGGGAAGATATTGTACAGACAGGAATGCGTGTAGTAGTTCCGTTTGGGCCAAGGAAATTACAAGGTTTTATTATTGGGATTAAAGATTCGGTGGATGTAGAAAGTAAGAAGTTAAAGACAATCCATGAAATATTAGATGTAACACCGGTTTTAAATGATGAATTATTAAAGCTTGGATATTGGCTTACAAGTGAAACGTTATGCTACATGATTTCAGCTTTTCAAGTGATGCTTCCAACTGCGATAAAAGCAACGTATAAAAAACGTCTACAAATTTGTAAGCATGAAGAAATAGCATCTGAAATACTATATTTATTTCAGGATAAAGAAGCAATTGATTTTGAAGTAATCGAGCAGCAGCCACATTTATACCGGACTATTCAACAAGAAATTAAAAATGGTACGGTTGAAGTCGTTTATCAAGTGAAAGATAAAGTACAAAAGAAGAAGCAAAGAGTTGTTCAGCCGGAGTTGCCAGAAGATAAATTGGAATTAGCGGCATTTGAACTGAAAAGTAAAAAACAACAAGATGTACTTTATTATTTTGTGGAAAATTATAAAAGTGTACCGTTGAAAATAATTACAGAAGAGTTACAAATAACAGATGCTCCAATAAAAGCACTTGTTAAAAAGGGCTTCATTTCAGAAAAGTATGTGGAAGTATACCGAAATCCGTATGACGATGATGATTTTGAACAAACGAAACCATTTCCACTTACGGAGGAACAAAATCAAGTTATTACACCGATTTTATCATCAATTACAAATGAAACTTATAATCCATTTTTACTATATGGTGTTACAGGAAGTGGAAAGACAGAAGTATATTTACAATCTATAGCAGCAGTGCTCGAGAAAGGAAAAGAAGCTATCGTTCTTGTTCCTGAAATTGCACTAACGCCCCAAATGGTGGATCGTTTTAAAGGTAGGTTTGGCTCGCAAGTTGCAGTTCTTCATAGTGCGTTGTCTGTTGGAGAAAAGTATGACGAGTGGCGTAAGATTTTAAGAAAAGAAGTGAAAGTTGTAGTTGGTGCGCGTTCAGCCGTTTTTGCGCCTTTTGAGAATTTAGGGATTATTATTATTGATGAAGAGCATGAATCAAGTTACAAACAAGAAGATAATCCGAGGTATCATGCAAGAGATGTAGCTATCTGGAGAGGGCAATATCATAAATGTCCTATCGTTCTTGGTAGTGCGACACCAACACTTGAATCGTTTGCAAGGGCGAAAAAAGGTGTTTATGAACTACTAACAATGGAAAAACGTATGAATGAACAAGCTTTACCAACGGTAGAGATTGTTGACATGCGAGAAGAACTTCGTGACGGGAATAGATCAATGTTTTCTAAGGCGCTGCATGAAAAAATAGCAGATCGATTAGAAAAGAAAGAACAGATGGTACTATTTTTAAATAGAAGAGGTCATTCTACATTTGTTATGTGCCGTGATTGTGGGTATGTTGTACAATGTCCGCATTGTGATATTTCATTGACATATCATAAAATGAATCATCGTTTAAAATGTCATTATTGTAGTTATGAAGAAAATATGCCAACTGAGTGTCCTGCTTGTCAAAGTACATACATTCGTTTCTTTGGTACAGGTACACAAAAGGTAGAAGAAGAAATTACAAAACTATTTCCAGAGGCGCGAGTCATTCGAATGGATGTAGATACGACAAATCGAAAAGGAATGCATGAAAAATTATTAAAGGCGTTTGGGGAAGAAAAAGCAGATATACTACTTGGAACACAAATGATTGCTAAAGGATTAGATTTTCCGAAAGTAACTCTTGTTGGGGTTTTAACTGCAGATACGATGCTTCACTTACCTGATTTTCGGGCAAGTGAAAAGACATATCAGTTATTGACGCAAGTAAGTGGACGAGCGGGTAGACATGAATTGCCAGGGGAAGTTGTGATTCAAACATATACGCCAGAACATTACAGTATAGAGTTAGCGAAGAACCAACAATATGATGTGTTTTTTGACCAAGAAATGCAAATGAGGCGAACAAGACAATATCCCCCATATTACTATGTTGTACTCATAACCGTATCTCATCCAGAATTATTAAAAGCGGTGCAAGTGACGGAAAAAATTGCCTCGTATTTACGAACGCATTGCTCACAGCAAACAATGGTGTTAGGACCAGTTGCTTCAGCAATTCCAAGGATAAAAGATAGATATCGTTATCAATGCATGATAAAATACAAACGGGAACCAAACTTAAAGAACGTGCTCAAAATGGTAAATGAACATTATCAAGCAGAAATGCAAAAAGAGCTACAAATCTCAATTGATTTTAATCCAACAATGTTAATGTAGCGGAGGGAAATATGGCAGTTTTAGAAATAATAAAGCATCCAAATGAAGTGTTAGAAACACCATGCGAAAGAGTAATTAACTTTGATAAAAAGTTAGTGAAATTGTTGAAAGATATGCATGAAACAATGTTAATTGCGGACGGAGTCGGTTTAGCTGCGCCTCAAGTAGGTGTAAGCTTGCAAGTAGCGGTTGTTGATGTCGATGATGATACTGGGAAAATCGAGTTAATCAATCCATCAATATTAGAAAAACGTGGTGAACAAGTAGGTCCCGAAGGCTGTTTAAGCTTCCCGGGACTTTATGGTGAAGTAGAACGTGCCGATTATATTAAAGTAAGAGCGCAAAATCGCCGTGGGAAAGTATTTTTATTAGAAGCGGAAGGATTTTTAGCGCGTGCAATTCAACATGAAATCGATCATTTACACGGTGTTTTATTTACATCGAAAGTGACAAGATATTATGAAGAAAACGAATTAGAATAGGTGTTAAAAGGAGCGGTTTTTAAATGATAAAAGTAGTGTTTATGGGAACACCGGACTTTTCAGTGCCGGTGCTTCGTCGTCTTATTGAAGATGGCTATGAGGTAGTAGGTGTTGTGACGCAACCTGATCGTCCAGTAGGTAGAAAAAAAGTATTAACACCTACACCTGTTAAAGTTGAAGCGGAAAAACATGGTATCCCTGTGTTACAGCCGTTAAAAATTCGTGAAAAAGATGAATATGAAAAAGTATTGGCATTAGAGCCAGATTTAATTGTAACAGCTGCATTTGGTCAGATTGTACCAAATGAAATTTTAGAAGCACCGAAGTATGGATGTATTAATGTCCACGCTTCTTTACTTCCTGAACTTCGTGGTGGTGCACCAATTCATTATGCAATTATGGAAGGTAAAGAAAAAACTGGTATTACAATTATGTATATGGTAGAAAAATTGGATGCTGGTGATATCTTAACGCAAGTGGAAGTGGAAATTGAAGAGCGTGAAACGACAGGCTCATTATTTGATAAATTAAGTGAAGCTGGAGCACACCTTCTATCTAAAACAGTACCTTTATTAATTCAAGGTAAGTTAGAACCGATTAAACAAAACGAAGAAGAAGTAACGTTTGCTTACAATATAAAACGTGAACAAGAGAAAATTGATTGGACAAAAACAGGTGAGGAAGTATACAATCACATTCGCGGATTGAATCCATGGCCAGTTGCTTATACAACTTTAGCAGGACAAGTTGTTAAAGTATGGTGGGGAGAAAAAGTGCCTGTAACTGAACCGGCTGAAGCAGGTACGATTGTTGCAATCGAAGAAGATGGTTTTGTTGTAGCAACTAGTAATGAAACAGGTGTTAAAATTACTGAATTGCAACCTTCTGGTAAAAAGCGTATGAGTTGTTCACAATTTTTACGTGGAACAAAACCTGAAATTGGAACGAAGTTAGGAGAAAATGCATGAGACAAAATGTTCGTGAATTAGCTCTTGATGGTTTAATTCAAGTGGAAAAAAGTGGTGCATATAGCAACTTACTTTTAAATAATCTAATTGAAAAAAGTGCAATTGATAGAAAAGATATTGGTTTATTAACTGAAATTGTATATGGAACGATTCAACGTCGTGACACATTAGATTATTATTTACAGCCTTTTTTAAAAAAGAAGGTTGAGGCGTGGGTAAGGGTATTGCTTCGCTTATCTTTATATCAAATGATTTATTTAGACCGAGTGCCAGAAAGAGCGGCTATTCATGAAGCGGTTGAGATTGCAAAGCGTCGCGGGCATAAAGGAATTGCTGGTATGGTGAACGGTGTATTACGTTCGATTCAGAGAGAAGGTGTACCTTCTGTAGATGAAATCAAGGATCCAGTAGAACGTCTTGCAATTGCGACGAGTCATCCAGTTTGGCTTGTACAAGAGTGGACTTCTGCATATGGCTTAGAAACTGCAGAGAAAATGTGCGAAGTAAACATGTTACCACCTGTACCAACAGCACGTGTGAATGTTGATAAGGTAACGGTAGAAGAAGCGATTGAGTTGTTGGCAAGTGAAGGTATAGAAGCAAAACGTGGTGACTTGTCAGATGATGCAATTCAGATTGAAAGAGGAAATGTAGCGCATACAGAAGCGTTTAAAAAAGGATTTCTTTCTATTCAAGATGAAAGTTCTATGCTTGTAGCACGCGCTTTAGAACCGAATACGGGAGATGCAGTTCTTGATAGTTGTGCTGCTCCAGGCGGAAAAACAACGCATATCGCGGAACGATTAAAGGGAACTGGTAAGGTCATGTCCCTTGATTTACATGCACACAAAGTACGTTTAATTAAACAGCAAGCAGAGCGACTTGGTCTAGAAAATGTCGAAACAAAAGCGCTAGATGCTAGAAAAGTGCAAGAGCACTTTGCAAATGAAACGTTTGATAAAATATTGGTAGATGCACCGTGTTCTGGATTTGGTGTAATTAGACGTAAGCCTGATATTAAGTTAGGAAAAGATAAAGGCGATAGTGAAAGATTATCGACGATTCAACTTGCGATACTAGAAAAAATAGCACCATTATTAAAACAAGGCGGTCGTCTTGTTTATAGTACGTGCACAATTGAGAAAATAGAAAATGAACAAGTAATAGATAAATTTTTAAAAGAACATCCTGAATTTGAATGGGATACTACGATAAAAGAACGTATGCCAGAAAAATTAAGTCCGTATATTAATGAAGGTCAAGTACAAATTTTACCGCATTATTTTGCAACGGATGGCTTTTATATTGCTTGTTTAAGGAAGAAGGTGTAGCATCATGGAAACAACTGTAAGAAAACAAAAGAAAAATGTAGAAACGAAGAAACCATCAATTTACTCTTTACAACTTCATGAAATGCAAGATTGGTTAAAGGAACAAGGAGAACCGAAGTTCCGCGCTGGACAAATTTTTGACTGGCTATATAAAAAACGTGTAAAAAATTATGAGGATATGTCAAACCTTTCTAAAGGATTGCGTGATAAATTGTCGAATTCCTTTGATATTACTACTTTAAACACGTTAGTAAAACAAACGTCTTCAGATGGAACGATTAAATTCTTATTCCAATTATATGACGGATATTCTATTGAAACGGTATTAATGCGACATGAATATGGAAATTCCATTTGTGTAACAACGCAAGTTGGTTGTCGTATTGGATGTACGTTCTGTGCTTCGACACTTGGTGGACTAAAACGAAACCTAGAAGCTGGAGAAATCGTAGCGCAAGTAGTAGAAGTTCAGCGTGCGCTTGATGAAACAGAGGAACGTGTAAGTTCTCTTGTTGTTATGGGAATTGGAGAACCATTTGATAACTACGATAATTTAATGGGATTCTTACGCATCACTAACCATGAAAAAGGACTTCATATTGGTGCTAGACATATGACTGTTTCGACGAGTGGAATTATCCCGAAAATTTATAAGTTTGCTGAAGAAGAACTACAAATTAATTTTGCGATTTCATTGCATGCTCCAAACTCAGAATTACGTTCAAAATTAATGCCGATTAACCGTGCTTATAAATTACCGGATTTAATGGAAGCTATTAAATACTATGTAAATAGAACAGGGCGCCGTATTACTTTTGAATATGGATTATTTGGAGGAGAAAATGACCAAGTTGAGCACGCTGAAGAGCTTGCTGCGCTCTTAAAAGGTGTAAAATGTCATGTAAACTTAATCCCGGTAAACTACGTACCTGAACGTGATTATGTACGTACACCACGTGAGCAAATTTTCTTGTTCGAGAAAACGTTAAAAGATCGTGGAGTGAATGTAACGATTCGCCGTGAACAAGGTCATGATATTGACGCAGCCTGCGGTCAGTTGCGTGCGAAGGAGCGCAAAGAAGAGACGAGGTGACGAGATGAAAGCCGTATTTCTATCGGATAAAGGAAAAGTTCGTCAACATAATGAAGATAGTGCAGGAGTTTTTCACAATTTAGATGGAAATGTTTTAGCGGTAGTAGCAGATGGAATGGGAGGTCATCGAGCTGGTGATGTAGCTAGCTCGATGGCCATTCAATTATTCCATGATTATTGGAAGCAAACGCATAATATGAATGAACCGAAAAAAGTAGAACAATGGTTACATACTAGTGTTGGGATTATTAATGAGCGCATATATGAATACGCTCAGCAAAATGTAGAATGTAATGGTATGGGAACAACGCTTATAATAGCTGTTTGTACACCAAGTTTTGTGACGATAGGGCATATAGGAGATAGTCGTTGCTATATGGTATCAGAAGGAGAAATGACGCTTGTAACGGAAGATCATTCGCTTGTAAATGAGCTTGTGAGACATGGTGAAATTTCAAAGGAAGATGCAGAGTATCATCCGAAAAAGAATGTGTTATTAAGAGCGCTAGGAACAGAAGAAAAAGTTGGATTAGATGTTAAAACGTTGGTGCTTGAGGAAGATGATCAATTACTTCTTTGCTCTGATGGGTTATCAAACAAAGTTTCTATTGATGATATGCAACAAATTTTACAGTTAAATGAACAGCTTGAAGGTAAAGGGCAGCGTCTCATTCAATTGGCGAATGATCGCGGTGGAGAAGATAATATCACACTTGTTCTTATTGATTATGCGGGTTCGACAAACGAAAGTAGGTGAAGTGCAACGTGCTGATTGGAAAACGCTTAAATGACCGTTATAAGCTGCTGAAAATGATTGGTGGTGGCGGAATGGCCAATGTATATTTAGCTCATGATGATATACTTGGCCGAGATGTAGCGGTAAAAATATTAAGACTCGACTACTCAAATAACGAAGAGTTTATTAAACGTTTCCATCGAGAAGCGCAGTCTGTTACAACGTTGTCGCATCCAAATATTGTGAATATGTATGATGTCGGAGAAGAAGATGGTATATATTATCTTGTCATGGAATATGTACCCGGGCAAACATTGAAGCAATACATAATTGAGCGAGGTATGTTACCTATAGGAGAAGCTCTTGATATTATGGAGCAGTTAACATCCGCCATGGCACACGCCCATCATTTTGAAATTGTGCATCGTGATATAAAGCCGCACAATATTTTAATTCGAGCTGATGGAATAATAAAAGTAACAGATTTTGGAATTGCGACAGCTACAAGTGCAACAACAATTACACATACAAATTCAGTACTGGGTTCAGTCCATTATTTATCACCAGAACAGGCACGTGGCGGGATAGCAAATAAACAATCGGATATTTATTCTCTTGGAATAGTTATGTTTGAATTGTTAACAGGAAGACAACCGTTTTCTGGCGAATCTGCTGTTGCTATAGCTTTAAAACATTTACAAAGTGAAATCCCATCACCAAAAAGATGGAATGAAAACATTCCGCAAAGTGTTGAAAATATTATATTAAAGGCAACTGCAAAAGATCCTTTCCATCGATATCAATCTGCCAATGCTATGAAGCGAGATATTGAAACTGCGCTATATCCAGAGAGGATAAATGAGCAACCATTTTACATACCAGAAGATATGGAAGCGACGAAAGCGATTCCGATTATTCAACAAGAACAATTATTTGAAAATGTAAGTGATGAAACGATTGTTTTAAAAGGGAGTAAAGTGGAAGAACCGATAAGAGCAGAAGCAGCTGAGTTAGATAAGAAGAAAAAACGGAGTAACAAGTGGCTTAAAGTTTTAATTTCAACATTTTTATTTTTAGCAATAGGAATAACATTAGCGCTTACGGTTATTCCAGGATTATTTATTCCGAAAGATGTGAAAGTTCCTGATGTGGCTGGTATGAAATACACGACAGCTGTAAATACGTTAGTAGAAAAGGGCTTTGAGGTGACGGAGCCTAATATTGTATATACAGATGATATTGAAGTTGGGGATGTAATAAAAACGGAACCTGTAGCAGGAAGAGTCGTAAAAGAAAACGCTAAAATTACTATCTATCAATCAGGTGGAAAAAAGAAAAGTAAGATGGCGAATTTCACAGGGCAAAACTTTGAGAGTGTAAAAGCTGAGTTAGAAGAAAAATATAAACAAGTTACAGTAAATTATATTGAAAATGATAAGCCGAAAGGTGAAATTGTAGAGCAAATTCCGACGCCTGATCAAATGGTTATAGAAGCGGAGCAAGAACTGAAAATCTGGGTAAGTAAAGGTCCTTATCAAATTAGACCAGGTGACTTTTCGGGGTGGACTGAAAATAGTGTAACTGGTTATTTGAATGAGAGAAAACTAACGTCAGATATAAAACGAGAGTATTCAGATTCAGTCGAAAAAGGACTTGTAATTTCGCAATTTCCAAAACCAGGTACACCATTAAAAGAGGGAGATAAAGTAACTATTATTATCTCTGATGGTCAAAAGCCTAAAGTGACTAAAACGGTAAAAGTGGACAATATCTCTATCCCATATGAGCCTGCTGTAACAGGTGAAAAAAAGCCGCAAACAATAGAAATTTATAAAGAAGACATGCAGCAAAAAATGGATAGACCGGTTGAAACGAGAACAATTACTGAATCAGCGACTATTTCTTTAGAATTTGTAATTCAAGAAGGTTCAAAGGGACACTATAAAATTGTACGAGATGGAGTAACGATTATTGATAAAGAAGTACCATATCCAACTCAATAATAGTGAAAGTCTACTTATTATTATTATTATTATTGCCTGTTATGCTGTCTACAAAGTGGACGGTATAGCAGGCAAAAATATATGATTCAAAAAGCTAGTAAAGTGATGCAGCTGTAAATATTTTTTTGCATTTAATGGGAAATTTAATGTATATTAGCGAAAGTATATATGGTAGGCTTTGAAATCGTTATTTGGAAAATTTAAATCCATTCATTTTTAAATTCAGCATCACCTTATACAAAAAAAGGAGAATTCTATGCCAGAAGGAAAAATTATAAAAGCTTTAAGTGGGTTTTATTACGTGCAGCATGAAGAAGGGGTTACGCAATGTCGTGGGCGAGGTGTATTTAGAAAAAATAAAATTACACCACTTGTAGGAGACCAAGTTGTTTTTCAGGCAGATAATCCAACTGAAGGTTATGTGCTTGAAGTGTTTGATCGAAAAAATGAACTTGTTAGACCTCCTATTGCTAATGTCGATCAAGCGATCCTTGTGTTCTCTGCAGTAGAACCAGATTTTAATCCTGGACTGTTAGATCGATTTTTAGTGCTGATTGAATATCATAACATTAAGCCGATTATTTGTATTAGCAAGATGGATTTAGTAGATGAAAAGATGAAAGCAACTGTTGAAGCTTATGCGAATGATTATCGTGAGATGGGTTATGATGTTTTATTTACTTCTATTAATACGTCAGAAAGTATTGATATATTAAAACCATACTTAGAAAATTGTGTTTCTGTCGTTGCGGGTCAATCTGGTGTTGGGAAATCTTCAATGCTTAATGTGCTACGTCCAGAATTAGAGCTGAAAACAAATGATATTTCCTCCCATTTAGGACGCGGGAAGCATACGACAAGACACGTAGAATTAATTGCAATTGGGAGTGGACTAGTAGCAGATACACCGGGTTTTAGTTCACTAGATTTCATTGATATAGAAGTAGAAGATCTTACATATTGTTTTCCAGAGTTGAAAGAAGCGAGCCAATACTGTAAATTTAGAGGGTGTACACATCTTTCTGAACCGAAATGTGCTGTGAAAGCTGCGGTTGAAGAAGGGAAGATTACAGAATATCGCTATAAGAACTATAAACAATTCGTAGAAGAAATTAGAGAGAGAAAGCCGAGGTATTAGTTATGATTAAAATTGCACCATCGATTTTATCAGCAGATTTTTCAAAATTAGGGGAAGAGATTAAAGATGTAGAAAAGGGCGGAGCGGATTATATTCACGTTGACGTAATGGATGGACACTTCGTACCAAATATTACGATTGGACCATTAATTGTAGAAGCTATCCGTCCAATTACATCATTACCATTAGATGTACATTTAATGATTGAAAATCCTGATAACTATATCCCGACTTTCACACAAGCGGGAGCGGATATTATTACTGTTCACGTAGAGGCGTGTCAACATCTGCATCGTACAATTCAGTTAATTAAATCTCACGGTATTAAAGCGGGCGTTGTATTAAATCCACATACGCCAGTTTCGGTGATTGAGCATGTATTAGAAGATATAGATATGGTATTACTTATGACAGTAAACCCTGGATTTGGTGGACAGAAGTTTATCCATTCTGTATTACCGAAAATTAAACAAGTTGCAGACATGGTGAAAGAGCGCAATCTAGAAGTAGAAATTGAAGTTGATGGTGGTGTAAATGCTGAAACAGCAAGACTTTGTGTGGAAGCAGGAGCAAATGTACTTGTAGCTGGATCAGCAGTATACAATCAAAAAGACCGCGGTGAAGCAATTCGCGTAATTCGTGGGTAGTGATGAACTTTTATCCTAGTAAGGTATTCATAGGATAGGGTAAAAATATGTAAAAAGGCAATCTACCGAATGGCAGATTGCCTTTTTACAATGGAAGGGGAAGAAAAAATGATTATTCATATTTTGGCAGGAGGACCTTCGGAATATTGCGCAGATTTTGCTCGATATAAGAATGAGGAAGTAGTGTGGGCTGCGGTTGATAGGGGGGTATACCGTCTATTAAAGAAAGGGATTACCCCGGCTGTTGCGTTTGGAGATTACGATTCAGTTACTGAAGAAGAATTAGTATGGATGGGACAGCAAACGAACGAATTTCATATTGTTCCGCGGGAAAAAGATCAAACGGATTTAGAAATTGCAATCAACTGGGCATTAGGACAGAAGCCGGCACTAATTCGTATTTTTGGTGCTACCGGTGGAAGACTTGATCACGGTTTGGCAAATATACAAATGCTTTTAAAAGGGTTAGAAGTAGAGATAGAAATGTGTATTGTGGACAATAAAAATGAAATAACAATTAAAAAAGTGGGTACACATATAATTGAAGAAAATAAAAATTTTCCTTATGTATCTTTTGTACCAGTTACTGAAATAGTGGAAGGGATTACATTGTTTGGTTTTAAGTACCCTCTTACTAATAAAACAATAGAGTGGGGATCAACACTTTGTATTAGTAACGAACTCGTTGAGGAAAAAGGTACTTTTTCATTTACTTCTGGCATATTAATGTTGATAAGAAGCACTGATTGAAGAAACAATTTTGCTCCTTACATCATATAGTGACCAAGTGGAGTAATGGGGATTAGGAGGGAAACCATGAGATTTTATACAATTAAGTTACCTAAATTTCTTGGTGGAATTGTTCGTGCAATGTTAAATACCTTCAAAAAAGATTAAAAAAAGCACCTATCACCGGTGCTTTTTCCATTGTTATAGTAAAAAAAGAGCCTATCGGCTCTTTTTTTTATTATTAAACACGTTCAATTTTGCCAGATTTTAATGCTCTAGCAGAAACGTAAACACGTTGAACTTTTCCGTCGATGCGTACGCGAACTTTTTGAAGGTTAGCGCCCCACTTACGTTTTGTAGCGTTCATTGCGTGAGAACGAGAGTTACCAGAACGAGCTTTTCTTCCAGTAATAGCACAAACACGAGCCATTTATATTTCCCTCCCTTGATACCTTACCATACGTAATTTTTCAATGTTAGTCTTTTATGCGATGCTAAAAACACTACTATAATTTAACACAACTAAAAAGAGAATGCAACACCGTAGAAAAAAGAAATCAAGAAAATTTACTTGACACTATATGTCAATGAAGAAAAGTTAAAATCCATAAAAATTGCTTGACATATTATAGTGGTACATGTTGTATAATAACAATGGACTATTTTGCTCATCATAAAAAAGTGTAATTTAAAACATAAAATATGAGAGTGAAAAGAAAGAACGATGGAATTTTCTTTAAAAAGATTATATGATAGTAACTAAAGTAGTCTAGCTCACTTTCACCATTTATGAAGGGGGAAACGAGATGTCAATTGAAATTAAAACGAAGTACGGTCAAATTGATATTAGTACAGATGTAATTGCAACAATTGCTGGAGGTGCCGCGGTAGATTGCTACGGTATCGTAGGTATGGCATCAAAAAATCAGTTAAAAGATGGATTAACAGACATTTTACGAAAAGAAAACTTCACTAGAGGTGTTATTGTTCGTAAAGATGAAGATGAAGTACATATTGATATGTATATTATTGTGAGCTATGGTACGAAAATTTCAGAAGTGGCACATAATGTGCAGACGAAAGTGAAATATACATTAGATCAAACTGTAGGACTAGCAGTAGATTCTGTAAACATCTACGTACAAGGAGTTAAAGTAATAAACTTGTAATGTGCATTAAGGAGGAAAATCTGTGTCAATTCAAAAAATTGATGGAAAACGTTTATCACAAATGATCATGCAAGGAGCGAATAATTTAACAAATAATGTTCAGCTTGTTGATGCATTAAACGTATTTCCAGTTCCAGATGGCGATACCGGTACAAACATGAACTTATCTATGACTTCAGGTGCGCGTGAAGTGAAAGCAAATCCTTCACAGCATGCTGGTAAAGTCGGCGTAAGTTTAGCCAAAGGATTATTAATGGGAGCTCGTGGTAACTCTGGAGTTATTCTATCTCAGTTGTTCCGTGGTTTCTCTAAATCCATTGAACAAAAAGAAGAATTAACAACAGTTGATTTTGCTGCAGCACTAGAAGCTGGAGTAGAGGCGGCTTATAAAGCGGTTATGAAACCGATTGAAGGAACGATTTTAACGGTTGCAAGAGAAACGGGTAAATATGCAGTAACAGTTGCGAAAAAACAGCGCGACTTTGTTTTGTTTATGGAAGACGTTGTGAAAGAAGCAAACGCATCGTTAAATCGTACGCCAGATTTATTACCTGTATTAAAACAAGTTGGCGTTGTAGATAGCGGTGGTAAAGGTCTTGTAGTGGTATACGAAGGATTTTTAGCTGACTTAAAAGGAGAAACGATTTCTTCTGATGCACCGACGCAAACATCTATGAATGAGATGGTACGCGCAGAACATCACCGTAGTGTACAAAGCCAATTGAGTACAGAAGATATTAAGTATGGATATTGTACGGAGTTCATGGTGAAATTAGAGGCTGAAAAGGTGAAAGAGCATAATTTCTCTGAACAAAAATTCCGTGAAGATATTAGTGTATATGGTGATTCTCTACTAGTTGTGTCTGATGATGAAATTGTAAAAGTTCATATCCACGCAGAACATCCTGGAGACGCTATGAACTACGGGCAAAAATACGGTAGTTTAATTAAGATTAAAGTAGAAAATATGCGTGAACAGCATACTGCTTTATTAGATGAACCTGCTATGGTTCCTGAACAACCAGCTCAATCGAAAGAAAAACAACCATATGGTATCGTAACTGTGGCAATGGGGTCTGGTATTAAAACTTTATTTGAGAGCATCGGCGCAACGAAAGTTATCGAAGGTGGTCAAACGATGAATCCAAGTACGGAGGATATCGTGAAGGCAATTGAAGAAGCGAATGCTGAAAAAATCATTATTTTACCGAATAACGGAAATATTGTAATGGCAGCAGAACAAGCGGCATCAGTTGTAGATCAAGAAGTTATTGTTGTTCGTTCGAAAACAGTTCCTCAAGGTATGGCAGCAATGTTAGCATTTAACCCAGTTGGAACGTTAGAAGAGAATGAAGAAAACATGCAAGAAGCTTTATCTCATGTGAAAACAGGTCAAATTACGTATGCTGTACGTGATACGGAAATTGATGGTGTAGCAATTCAAAAAGATGACTTCATGTGTATTGCAGATGGAAAAATTGTATCTACAAATGCTGAAAAAGTAGGAGCTGCGAAGCAATTACTAGAAGCGCTTATTGATGAAGATTCTGAAATCGTAACGATTCTACAAGGTGAAGATGCAACTGACGAAGAAGTAGCGGAGTTAGTTGAATTTGTAGAAGAGAAATTTGAAGATGCAGAAGTAGAAGTGCATGCTGGAAACCAACCAGTGTATTCTTTCATCTTCTCTGTAGAATAAGATAAGATTCGTTTTGAAAATAAATGGATTACTTACTTGCTAATGGATAAGAAGTAGTAATATGAAGTTTATTACTAGTTTTTATTCAAAAGGCTAGCATATTGAAGAGAGAAAAGAGCCTTGCTGCTAATAGTGAGGCTCTTTTTTACTTGTTTTATATAAGGGATTTGAGTAGTTTCTCTTAGAATGCCTATGATAGAATATATAAGGTGAAAGAGAGCGATTACAGATGCTAATTGGTACTCAAATAAAATGCAATAAAGAAAATAATGTGACGGGGTGTGAGAATCTTGAATGATGTTGTACAAGTTCCTGTTACGGATGTAAAGGGGATCGGAGGAGAAACATCTGAGTTACTACATGAGATGGGGATTTATACAGTTTCTCATCTATTAGAACATTTTCCGTACCGTTATGAAGATTATGCGATGAAAGATCTTGCTGAAGTAAAGCATGATGAACGTGTAACGGTTGAAGGGAAGGTTCATAGTGCTCCTTTGTTGCAATATTATGGTAAGAAGAAATCGCGTCTAACAGTTCGTGTTCTCGTCGGTCGTTATTTAATTACGGCGGTATGTTTTAATAGGCCTTACTATAAGCAAAAATTAACGTTAGATGAAACGGTAACGATTACTGGTAAATGGGATCAACATCGTCAAACAATTGCTGTATCAGAACTTCATTTTGGGCCAGTTGTACGTCAACAAGAAGTGGAGCCTGTTTACTCAGTAAAGGGGAAACTTACAGTAAAACAGATGCGTCGTTTTATTGCTCAAGCGTTAAAGGAATATGGAGATTCTATAGTCGAAGTGTTACCGGATGGTTTGTTAGGCCGGTATAAATTATTACCAAGATATGAAGCACTTAAGGCTTTGCATTTTCCGGTAGGACAGGAGGATTTAAAGCAAGCGCGTCGCCGTTTTGTATATGAGGAATTTTTCTTATTTCAGCTGAAAATGCAAACACTGAGGAAAATGGAGAGGGAAAATTCAAAAGGGACGAAGAAAGAGATTCCGTCAGTAGAATTACAAGAATTTATCGATGCATTGCCGTTCCCGTTAACTGGTGCGCAGCGCCGAGTTGTAGATGAAATTTTAAAAGATATGACATCTCCTTATCGGATGAACCGACTATTACAAGGTGACGTTGGTTCTGGGAAAACAGTTGTTGCTGCGATTGGCCTTTATGCATCGAAATTAGCTCATTATCAAGGTGCTTTAATGGTTCCTACAGAAATTTTAGCTGAGCAACATTATCAGTCGCTTGCTGAAACGTTTTCGCATTTTGGTATGAAGGTGGAACTGCTAACAAGTTCTGTTAAAGGTGCAAGACGCCGAGAAATTTTAGCGAAGTTAGAGCAAGGAGAAATAGATATTCTTGTTGGAACGCACGCTTTAATTCAAGATGAAGTTATATTTCATAGGTTGGGTCTCGTTATTACAGATGAACAGCATCGATTTGGTGTAGCGCAGCGCCGAGTTTTACGGGAGAAAGGTGAAAGTCCAGATGTATTATTTATGACAGCGACACCAATTCCGCGTACGCTTGCAATTACTGCATTTGGAGAGATGGATGTTTCGATAATCGATGAGATGCCAGCAGGTAGAAAGGTGATTGAAACATACTGGGCAAAACATGATATGTTAGATCGCGTCCTCGGTTTTGTTGAGAAGGAAATAAAAAAAGGAAGACAGGCATACGTTATTTGTCCTCTAATTGAAGAATCTGAGAAACTTGATGTGCAAAATGCTATCGACTTACATAGTATGCTGACGCATCATTACCAAGGGAAATGCCAAGTTGGATTGATGCATGGGAGATTATCGTCTCAGGAAAAAGAAGAGATAATGGGCCAGTTTAGTGAAAATAAAGTGCAAATTCTTGTATCGACAACAGTTGTTGAGGTGGGTGTGAACGTACCGAATGCGACTGTGATGGTTATTTATGATGCAGAACGTTTCGGTTTATCGCAGCTTCATCAGCTTAGAGGGCGTGTCGGGCGTGGTAGTGAACAATCATATTGTTTATTAATAGCAGACCCTAAATCAGAAACAGGAAAAGAAAGAATGCGCATAATGACTGAAACAAATGATGGATTTGTATTGTCAGAAAAAGATTTAGAAT
This sequence comes from Bacillus sp. MYb78, assembly GCF_002975115.1. Taxonomy (NCBI): domain Bacteria; kingdom Bacillati; phylum Bacillota; class Bacilli; order Caryophanales; family Bacillaceae; genus Bacillus; species Bacillus sp. MYb78. The sequence goes on along the minus strand of NZ_PCOB01000011.1, from coordinate 89,937 downwards.
TACGAGGTCCTGGAGATTTCTTTGGGAGTAAGCAAAGTGGCTTACCAGAATTTAAGGTTGCTGACATGGTACACGATTATCGAGCGTTAGAAACAGCAAGGCAAGATGCGGCGATACTAGTAGATTCAGAAGCATTTTGGCACAATGATCAGTACGCTGCCTTGCGTACGTATCTTGATGGGACAGGTGTGTTCCAAGGAGAGAAGCTCGATTAAAGGGAGTCAACAAAAATTTTTGTTGCATTCTACTTTTAATGATTATATACTACTGTTAGTACCTAGTCATAAAAATGGATGGTGCGGTATGAAGAAAAGAAGAAGTAAAAAAGAAAGACAAGAATTATTACAACAAACAATCGAATCAAATCCTTTTATTACGGATGAAGATTTAGCGGAAAAATTTCAAGTGAGTATACAAACAGTACGACTGGATCGTATGGAATTGTCTATTCCTGAATTAAGAGAGAGAATTAAACATGTAGCTACAAAGCAACATGAAGAAGATGTGAAATCTTTACCGTTAGAAGAGGTTGTCGGAGAAATTATTGATATTGAATTAGATAGACATGCAATCTCTATCTTTGAAGTAAAGGTAGAACATGTATTTAAAAGAAATCAAATTGCCCGTGGGCATCATCTGTTTGCGCAAGCAAACTCACTAGCTGTTGCGGTTATTGATGAAGAATTAGCTTTAACTGCAAAGTCTACCATTCGATACATTCGCCCTGTAAAATTAGGAGAGCGTGTTGTTGCAAAAGCGCGCGTTGAAGATGTAGAGAATGATAAGGGACGGACGGTTGTCAAAGTGCGTAGCTTCGTTGGAGAAGAACTTGTTTTTACAGGCACTTTTGAAATGTATCGATCTAGTAATTATAGTGAGGAAGGTAACAACTTATGAAAATCGCAATAGATGCAATGGGCGGAGATCACGCTCCAAAGGCTGTAGTATTAGGGGCAATGAAAGCTATTAAGGAATATTCTGATTTACATATTACGTTAGTAGGGAAAGAAGAGAAAATTCGTCAATACTTAACGAGTGATGAACGAATTACTATTCTTCATACAGACGAAAAAATAGAATCAACGGAGGAACCAGTAAGAGCGGTTCGTCGAAAAAAACAAGCTTCAATGGTGCTTGCGGCACAACAAGTAAAGGATGGAGAAGCAGACGCTTGTATATCCGCAGGTAGTACAGGAGCTTTAATGGCAGCTGGATTATTTGTAGTCGGTCGTATGGAAGGAATTGAGCGACCAGCTTTATCGCCTACAATGCCAACTGTAGATGGAAAAGGTTTTGTTATGTTAGATGTTGGAGCAAATGTTGATGCAAAACCAATTCATTTATATCAATATGCAGTAATGGGATCTGTTTATGCTGAGAAGGTAAGAGGAATTGAAAATCCTCGCGTTGGACTATTAAACGTTGGAACAGAGGATGGAAAAGGAAACGAGCTTTCAAAGCAAGTATTTGCAATGCTTAAAGATGCGCCAATTAATTTCGTTGGGAACGTTGAATCAAGAGATTTATTGCAAGGTGTAGCAGATGTTGTTGTATGTGATGGTTTTACAGGGAATGTAGCGTTGAAATCATTAGAGGGAACAGCACTTGCGCTATTCTCTATGTTGAAAGAACAATTAATGAGTTCATTTACGAGCAAATTAGCAGCGGCGGTATTAAAGCCAAAACTTATGGTATTAAAAGATAAAATGGATTATTCGGAGTATGGAGGAGCTGCATTATTTGGATTGAAAGCACCTGTCATTAAGGCTCACGGTTCTTCTAATGACCAGTCGATATTTAGTGCGATTCGTCAAACGAGAGAAATGGTAGCGAAAGAAGTAATTCCTACGATTTCAAGCGTAATGGAGAAAGAGTCACTCCAATAAGAGGAGGATTTGAAATGGGAAAAATAGCATTTCTTTTTCCGGGCCAAGGTTCACAGGCAGTTGGAATGGGTAAACAATTAGCAGAGAATAATAAAGAGGTTGCAAAAGTGTTTGCAAAAGCAGATGAGGTGTTGGAAGATTCACTTTCAGAAGTGATTTTTGAAGGACCGCAGGAAAAGCTTACATTAACAACAAATGCGCAGCCTGCATTATTAACAACGAGTTTTGCTATTTTGACAGCTTTGAAAGAGTATGACATTACACCTGACTTTGTCGCTGGTCATAGTTTAGGTGAATATAGCGCTCTTGTAGCAGCTGGTGCATTAACTTTTGAAGATGCTGTATATGCTGTAAGGAAACGTGGTGAATATATGGAAGAAGCTGTTCCAGGTGGGGAAGGCGCAATGGCAGCTATATTAGGTGCTGATCCACATATGCTGAAACAAGTTACAGAAGAAGTAACAAGTGAAGGATATGCAGTGCAAATCGCTAATATGAATAGTACGAAGCAAATTGTGATTTCTGGAACGAAGCAAGGCGTAGAGGATGCTTCTCAAAGAGCGAAAGAAAATGGTGCAAAGAGAGCGATTCCACTAAAAGTAAGTGGGCCATTCCATTCTTCACTTATGAAGCCGGCAGCTGAGAAGTTCCAAAGTGTTTTAAATGAAATTACAATTCATGACACGAATATTCCTGTTATTGCAAATGTTACGGCGGAAGTTATTACACGTGGTGCAGATATTCAAGAAAAGTTAATCGAACAGCTTTATTCGCCTGTATTATGGTACCCGTCTATTGAATATATGGTGAACCAGGGAGTAGATACATTTATTGAAATTGGACCTGGAAAAGTACTTGCTGGACTTATGAAGTCAATTGATTCATCAGTAAAAGCATATGCGATATACGATGAAGAGACATTAAAAGATACCATTTCAAATTTGAGAGGAGAAAACTGATGTTAAAAGGGAAGGTAGCATTAGTAACTGGCGCTTCACGTGGAATTGGTCGCGCGATTGCGATCGATTTAGCGAAACAAGGGGCAAATGTAGTAGTAAATTATGCTGGTAATGAACAAAAAGCAAATGAAGTAGTAGATGAAATTAAAAAATTAGGTTCTGATGCGATTGCGGTAAAAGCAGATGTTGCAAATGCTGATGATGTTACAAATATGGTGAAACAAACAGTAGATACATTTGGACAAGTTGATATTCTTGTAAATAATGCTGGTGTAACAAAAGATAATTTATTAATGCGTATGAAAGAAGAAGAATGGGATACAGTTATTAATACAAACTTAAAAGGTGTATTCTTATGTACAAAAGCAGTATCTCGTTATATGATGCGTCAACGTCACGGTAGAATTATAAATATCGCTTCTGTTGTGGGTGTTATAGGAAACCCAGGGCAAGCTAATTATGTTGCTGCTAAAGCGGGTGTTATTGGATTAACAAAAACATCTGCAAAAGAGTTAGCAAGTCGAAATATTACTGTGAATGCAATTGCGCCAGGCTTTATTGCGACTGATATGACTGATGTACTAGATGAGAATATTAAAGCCGAAATGTTAAAAGTTATTCCAGCTGCTCAATTTGGTGAAGCGCAAGATATCGCGAATGCTGTAACGTTTTTTGCTTCTGATCAAAGCAAATATGTTACAGGTCAAACGTTAAATGTTGATGGCGGTATGGTAATGTAATAAAAGAATCGATTTCACCTAGTTTTTTTGGTCAATATTTAATATAATATTTGAGGGGAGGTGAATGGAATGGCAGATGTTTTAGAACGCGTAACAAAAATCATCGTTGATCGTTTAGGAGTAGAAGAGACTGAGGTAGTACCAGCTGCAAGCTTCAAGGAAGATTTAGGAGCAGACTCCCTAGATGTAGTAGAACTTGTAATGCAATTAGAAGATGAATTCGAAATGGAAATTTCTGATGAAGATGCTGAAAAGATTGCTACTGTTGGCGATGCTGTGACTTACATAGAGAGTCATCTATAATGCTTAAGTGAAGTCCCGTTTTTTAGCGGGGCTTTCTGGCTTATATCTGGAGGGACCTATGCCGTACCGAAAATATAGAGAAAAAAAATACGAAACAAAATATCGTGAAGCATTTAAAGTGTTTCAAGAAAAGATAGGTATTACGTTTACAGATGAAAAATTATTGATTCAAGCATTTACGCATTCATCGTATGTGAATGAGCATCGAAAAAAACCGCATGAAGATAATGAGCGTCTTGAATTTCTTGGAGATGCAGTATTGGAACTTACTGTATCGCAGTATCTGTTTCAAAAATATCCGACAATGAGCGAAGGAGAGTTAACAAAACTACGTGCAGCTATTGTATGTGAGCCATCTCTTGTTCGTTTTGCGAACGAATTGTCATTTGGTAGCCTTGTTTTATTAGGAAAAGGTGAAGAAATGACAGGTGGACGTGAACGACCAGCTTTATTAGCGGATGTCTTTGAAGCGTTTATTGGTGCCCTTTATCTTGATCAAGGGTTAGAAACAGTTTGGGAATTCTTAAAAGAAATTGTATATCCGAAAATTAATGAGGGTGCTTTTTCTCATGTGATGGATTATAAGAGTCAGTTACAAGAATTGATTCAGCGTGATGGTAGTGGCAATGTTGAGTATCAAATTTTGCAAGAAAAAGGACCAGCTCACAATCGAGAATTTGTGTCACGTGTTACGTTAAATAACGTAGCTTTAGGTCTTGGTAGTGGTAAGTCGAAAAAAGAAGCAGAGCAACAAGCTGCTGCAGAAGCATTGAAAAAATTAAAAGAACAACTATAAGGAATCCCCCTTTGAATGAGGGGGATTCCTTGTGCATAGAATGAAACTTTCTTTTTGTTTGTAAATAAAAAGAAGGTAAATCCGTATAATAGCTTGTTTTTGTATAGAGAACATTTATAACGACGGAGAATAGGAGGAAGGCCTTTCGTGTTTTTAAAAAGATTAGAAATAGCAGGGTTTAAGTCTTTTGCTGAGCGTGTATCTGTTGATTTTGTCCCGGGTGTAACTTCTGTAGTAGGACCTAATGGAAGCGGGAAAAGTAATATTACTGATGCAATTCGCTGGGTACTTGGTGAACAATCTGCAAAATCATTACGTGGTGCAAAGATGGAGGATATTATTTTTGCAGGCAGTGATACGAGGAGAGCGGTTAATGTTGCTGAAGTAACAATAACTTTAAATAATGAAGATCAACGTTTACCAATTGAATACAATGAGGTGTGTGTAACACGTCGTGTATCTCGTTCAGGTGAAAGTGATTTTTATATTAATAAACAATCATGTAGATTGAAAGATATTATTGATTTATTTATGGACTCTGGTATGGGAAGAGAAGCTTTTTCAATTATTAGCCAGGGGAAAGTGGAAGAGATTTTAAGTAGTAAGTCAGAAGAGCGTCGAGGTGTATTTGAAGAAGCGGCAGGCGTACTAAAATACAAACTTCGCAAAAAGAAAGCTGAAGGAAAATTAGAAGAAACACAAGAAAACTTAAATCGTGTACAAGATATAATTCATGAATTAAGTAGTCAAGTAGAACCTTTAGAAAGACAAGCTTCTATTGCGAAAGATTATCTTGAGAATAAAGAAGAATTAGAGAAAGTAGAAGCTGCGCTTATTGTCCATGAAATTGAAGAATTACATGAGAAATGGGAAGCACTTCGAAATCAGTTTGGGCATAATAAAAACGAAGAAGCTAAAATGTCAACGAATTTACAAAAAAGTGAAGAAGAACTTGAGGAATTACGAGGACAATTACAAGCGGTAGATGAGTCTGTAGACTCGTTGCAAGAGGTACTTCTTCTTTCTAGTAAAGAGCTAGAAAAACTAGAAGGGCAACGCGAGTTGTTAAAAGAGAGAAAGCAAAATGCTACGACGCATTGTGCGCAACTTGAGCAGTTAATTGTTGAATTAACAGAGAAAGCTAAAATTTACGATGGTGAGATTGAGTCAAGTACAGAAGCTTTAATGCAATTTGTGAATGAAGTAAAAGAGTTGGAGCAAAAATTGCATGATAATGAGCAATTGCTTGCTACTTTTGCTGACAATTTAGAGGAACAGATTGAGAATTTAAAAGGTGACTATATTGAACTTTTAAATCAACAAGCTAGTCATCGCAATGAATTATCTATGATTGAAGAACAATCTAAACAGCAAACGTCTAAAAACGAGCGTCTAGATGAAGAGAATGCGAAATATGTAGAAATGCGTATGGAAATTACAGCGAAAAAGACGAAACTTGTAGAAAGTTACGAACAAGCGAAAGAAAAAGTAGCTGGCATTCTCTCAAACATACAGAAGACAGAGGCGGCACTTGGGAAATGTAAGACGCAGTATAGTGAAAATGAAACAAAACTATACCAAGCATACCAATTTGTGCAACAGGCACGTTCTCGAAAAGAAATGCTTGAAGAGATGCAAGAAGACTATTCTGGCTTCTATCAAGGTGTACGTGAAGTATTGAAAGCTAGAGAAAATAGGTTGCAAGGTATCGAGGGTGCTGTTGCGGAACTGTTAACGGTTCCGAAAGAATACGAAGTTGCAATGGAAATCGCTCTAGGTGCAGCGATGCAGCATATTGTTGTACAAACAGAGGAGCATGCTCGTAATGCGATTGCATTTTTAAAGCAAAATAAACATGGACGTGCAACGTTTTTACCGCAAGCTGTTATTAAAAGCAGATCGTTATCATTTGAGCAATTACGCATTGTAAATCAACACCCATCGTTTGTAGGTGTGGCGGCAGAACTTGTGCAGTACAACAATAAATATGAAAATGTAGTTTCAAATTTATTAGGTACTGTTATTGTTGCGAAAGATTTACGCGGAGCAAATGAGTTGGCGAAACAACTGCAATACCGTTATCGCATTGTAACAATTGAAGGTGACGTAGTGAATCCTGGCGGTTCTATGACTGGTGGGGCGGTAAAACAAGCGAAATCTTCTTTATTAGGACGCCAACGTGAACTGGAAGAGTGGACTCGCAAGTTAACTGATATGGAAGAAAAAACAACGAAGTTAGAAAACTTTGTTAAAGCAGTAAAACAAGAGATTCAAGAAAAAGAAGTGAAAATACGCGAACTAAGGAAAACTGTAGAAGTGGATCGTGTAGAAGAGCAGAAATTAAGAGAAGAGATTAATCGTTTAGAATTAGAAGAACATCGTATTAATGACCGCTTGTCTATTTATGATTTAGAGATTGAAGGGTTTTTACAAGATCGAGTAAAAATGCAAGGGCGTAAAGAGGAGTTAGAAGGGATTTTAGCGAATCTTCAAGCTGATATCACTGAGTTAGATAGTAAAATTGTAGCTTTAACAAAACAAAAAAGTGAGCAACATTCTTCGAAAGAAAAAGTTCAAAAAGAAATGACTGAATTAAAAGTGCTGGCAGCTGAAAAGCAACAACGCTTATCTAATCAAAAAGAAAAAATTGAACGATTGACGAAGGAAAAAGAAGAAACGGATGCGACACTTGTAAAAACGAAAGAGGATTTAGCATTCTTAAAACAAGAAATGACATCTAATTCAAGTGGTGAAGAGCAAATTACGAATATGATTGAGAAGAAAGCGTATGATCGTAATCAAACTTCAGAATTAATTCGCTCTCGTCGTGAACAACGTGTATCGTTGCAAGAGAGAGTAGAACATTTAGAACGCAATTTGAAAGAAACGACAGGTAAACATAAATATATTCTTGAAATGTTGAAAGATCAAGAAGTGAGAATAAACCGACTTGATGTAGAGTTGGAAAATAGATTACAACATTTACGTGAAACATATACGATTTCATTTGAAGCGGCGAAACTAAAATATACAATGACAATGCCTGCAGAAGATGCGCGTAAGAAAGTAAAATTAATCAAATTATCCATAGAAGAGTTAGGTACAGTGAACCTAGGGGCAATTGATGAATATGAACGTGTAGCGGAGCGTCATACATTCTTACTAGAGCAGAGAGACGATCTAGAAGAAGCGAAAACGACATTGCACCAGCTTATTACCGAAATGGATGAAGAAATGAAAAAACGCTTTTCTACTACGTTTGAAGGCATTAGAATGGAATTTCAATCGGTATTCTCTGAATTATTTGGAGGCGGTAGAGCGGATTTAGTAATGACTAATCCAGAGGATTTACTAAATACGGGTATTGATATTGTAGCACAACCGCCAGGGAAGAAATTGCAGAACTTAGGTTTACTTTCAGGTGGAGAGCGTGCTTTAACGGCAATTGCGCTTTTATTTGGTATTTTAAAAGTGCGCCCAGTACCGTTCTGTGTACTAGATGAGGTAGAGGCCGCCCTTGATGAAGCGAATGTAGCTCGTTTTGCACAGTATTTAAAGAAATTTAGTGATGAGACGCAGTTTATTGTAATTACACATAGAAAAGGTACAATGGAAGAGTCTGATGTGTTGTACGGTGTAACAATGCAAGAATCAGGGGTATCTAAACTTGTTTCGGTTCGTTTAGATGCTGGAGAAGAACTTATTGCAAGTGAATAGGAAGGATGGGAAAGTATGAGTTTTTTTAAAAAACTAAAAGAAAAAATTTCAAAACAAACGGATACAGTTACAGAGAAATTTAAACACGGATTAGAAAAAACTAGAAATTCATTTGCGGATAAAGTGAATGATTTAGTGTATCGTTACCGTAAAGTGGACGAAGATTTCTTCGAAGAGTTAGAAGAAATCTTAATTGGTGCAGACGTTGGCGTTGCGACGGTAATGGAATTAATTGATCAATTGAAAGAAGAAGTACAACGTCGTAACATTCAAGATCCAAAAGAAGTACAAGCTGTTATTTCAGAAAAACTAGTGGGAATTTACAAAGGTGACAGCGATTTTAGTAACGAAATTAATATGCAAGAGGACCAATTAACGGTTGTTTTATTTGTTGGTGTTAACGGTGTAGGAAAAACGACAACAATTGGTAAACTGGCGCATAAGTTTAAATCAGAAGGTAAGTCAGTCCTATTGGCAGCAGGAGACACATTCCGTGCTGGGGCGATTGAACAATTAGAAGTATGGGGCGATCGTGTTGGTGTAGAAGTGATTAAACAAGGATCTGGATCTGATCCAGCGGCGGTTATGTATGACGCTGTACAAGCTGCGAAAGCACGTAAGGTAGATGTATTACTATGTGACACAGCAGGACGCTTGCAAAATAAAGTAAACTTAATGAAAGAGTTAGAGAAGGTGAAGCGTGTAATTGAGCGTGAAGTACCAGGTGCTCCTCATGAAGTATTGCTTGTTATTGATGCAACAACAGGACAAAACGGTTTAAGCCAAGCGAAAACATTCCGGGAGGCAACGAATGTAACTGGTATTGTTTTAACGAAGTTAGATGGAACTGCTAAAGGTGGTATTGTATTAGCGATTCGTAACGAAATGGATGTACCGGTGAAGTTTGTTGGATTAGGAGAGCAAATGGATGATTTGCAGCAGTTTGATCCAGAACAATATGTGTATGGTTTATTTGCGAACTTAGTAGAAACAGAAGAAGTATAAGCGAAAGAAGCGGTATTTCCGCTTCTTTTTCTATAAAAATATATGATGTTAAGAAAAAAACTTGACACTCTTTTGGACTCCATGTAAACTAATTCATGTAAAGGGAAATCACTTAACAAAGGATGATCCAACATGCTCGAAAAAACAACGAGAATGAACTATTTATTTGATTTTTATCAATCGTTGTTAACGCAAAAACAAAGAAGTTATATGTCGCTTTATTATCTAGATGATTTATCTCTTGGTGAAATTGCGGAAGAATTTGATGTAAGTCGCCAAGCCGTGTATGATAACATTAAACGGACTGAAGCGATGCTTGAAGAATATGAAGAAAAATTAGTATTACTTCAAAAGTTTCAAGAGCGACAGCGACTTGTTGCAAAGCTAAAACAGCTAATCAGCGAAGAAGAGCATGTGAATGAAGAAATGAAACAAGTTGTTGAAGCTATCGAAAAATTAGATTAGGAGGGCGGCAATATGGCATTTGAAGGATTAGCCGACCGACTTCAACAGACAATGCAAAAAATCCGCGGCAAAGGAAAAGTTTCTGAAGCCGATGTGAAAGAAATGATGAGAGAAGTTCGTCTAGCTCTTTTAGAAGCAGATGTTAACTTTAAAGTAGTAAAAGATTTTGTGAAGCGTGTGTCTGAACGTGCTGTCGGACAAGATGTAATGAAAAGTTTGACACCTGGACAACAAGTAATTAAAGTTGTACAGGAAGAACTTACAGAACTTATGGGCGGAGAGCAAAGCAAAATTGCTGTTGCTAATAAGCCACCGACTGTTATTATGATGGTTGGTCTGCAAGGTGCGGGTAAAACAACGACGACAGGTAAGCTTGCGAATTTGCTTCGTAAAAAGCATAATCGTAAACCGATGCTTGTTGCAGCTGATATTTACCGTCCAGCAGCAATTAAACAGCTTGAAACATTAGGGAAGCAATTGGACATGCCTGTATTTTCTTTAGGAGATCAAGTAAGTCCTGTTGAAATTGCGAAACAAGCGATTGCAAAAGCAAAAGAAGATCATCATGATTATGTTTTAATCGATACAGCGGGTCGCCTGCATATTGATGAAGAACTAATGGATGAATTAGCGAAAGTTAAAGAAGTTGCGAAACCGGATGAAATTTTCCTTGTTGTCGATGCGATGACGGGACAAGACGCGGTAAATGTTGCACAAAGTTTCCATGAACAGTTAGGTTTAACAGGTGTTGTATTAACGAAATTAGATGGTGATACGCGCGGTGGTGCTGCATTATCTATTAAGGCTGTAACAAACACACCGATTAAATTTGCTGGTATGGGTGAAAAACTAGATGCAATTGAAGCGTTCCATCCAGAGCGTATGGCATCCCGTATTTTAGGGATGGGCGATGTCTTAACATTGATTGAAAAAGCGCAAGCTACAGTTGATGAAGAGAAAGCAAAAGAACTTGAGCAAAAAATGCGTACGCTTTCGTTTACGCTTGACGATTTCCTAGAACAACTTGGACAAGTGCGTCAACTTGGGCCGCTTGATGAATTGTTAGGAATGCTTCCTGGTGCAAATAAAATTAAAGGGCTGAAAAATGCGCAAGTTGATGAAAAACAAATTGGGCATATTGAGGCAATTATTCGTTCTATGACTAAATTAGAACGAGAACAACCGGAAATAATCAATGCTAGTCGCAAAAAGCGCATTGCCAAAGGTAGCGGTACAACTGTACAAGAAATCAATCGTCTAATCAAACAATTCGATGACATGAAAAAAATGATGAAGACGATGACTGGAATGCAAAAAGGCAAGAAAAAAGGACTAGGTGGATTGAAGTTTCCATTCATGTAAGGAAAAAAAGATGGCTCTGTTAAGAAAAAATACTTTACAAAGCAATAGTCTTTTTGCTAATATAATTATCTGTGTGAAATAAATTCGGAGGTGCTTTATAAATGGCAGTTAAAATTCGTTTAAAACGTATGGGAGCTAAAAAAACTCCTTTCTATCGTGTAGTTGTTGCAGATTCTCGTTCTCCTCGTGACGGACGTTTCATTGAGGAAATCGGAACTTACAATCCAGTTGCTCAACCAGCTGAAGTTAAGATCAACGAAGAAGCAGCATTAAAATGGTTAGGAAATGGTGCTAAACCATCTGATACAGTTCGTAACTTATTCTCTAACCAAGGTATCATGGAGAAATTCCACTTATCTAAACAAGGTAAGTAATTGAGGCAATGACTATGAAGAAGTTAGTCGAGACGATTGTCAAGCCTCTTGTCGATCATCCTGAAGATGTAAAAGTTACACAGGAACTTTACAACGGAGAGATAAAGTATCGATTAACTGTACATCCTGAGGATGTTGGAAAAGTCATTGGAAAGCAAGGGAGAGTTGCGAAAGCGATTCGAATGCTCTTGTATTCAGTGGGACATCATAATGATGAAAAAGTAACACTGGAAATTCAATAAACGTAAAAAGGGCGAGGAGTTATTCCTCTCCCTTTTTTAACATTTAAATAGAGATTGCATGTTCCATCTATGAAATGGAGATGCTTAATTTATATAGAAACCAGGGGTGACATACTATTTATGACAAAATGGTTTAACGTAGGGAAAATTGTAAATACTCATGGCGTAAGAGGAGAAATCCGTGTTATTTCTCGTACTGATTTTCCAGAAGAGCGATATAAAGTAGGAAACACACTATACATATCGAATGAGAAAGACACAGACTACCTTCCGGTGAAGGTAACTTCTCATCGCCAACATAAGACATTCGATTTATTAACATTTGAAGGATATAACAATGTAGATGAAGTAGAGAAGTTTAAAGGTTCTTTAATAAAAGTACCAGAAGAGCAGTTAGGCGAACTTGCTGAAGGTGAATACTACTATCACGAAATTATTGGTTGCAGCGTTGTAACGGAAGAAGGAGAAGCGCTAGGGACAATCAAAGAAATTCTCTCTCCTGGTGCAAATGATGTTTGGGTGATTAAACGTCCGAAGGGTCAAGATCTTTTAATTCCTTATATTGATGACGTTGTACTTCAAGTTAATATTGAAAATAAATTAGTAACCATTCATGTAATGGAAGGGTTGCTATAATGAAAATTGATATTTTAACGTTGTTCCCAGACATGTTTACCGGTGTATTTGGATCTTCTATATTAAAGAAGGCGCAAGAAAAAGAAGCGGTAAACCTTCGTGTTGTTAACTTTCGTGATTATACAACAAGTAAGCATAATAGCGTAGACGATTATCCTTACGGCGGAGGAGCTGGTATGGTGCTTACTCCTCAGCCTATTTTTGATGCTGTAGAAGATTTGACGAAAGAGACAGAGCGTAAGCCGAGAGTTGTCTTAATGTGTCCGCAGGGCGAAAGATTTACGCAGAAGAAAGCGGAAGAGCTTGCAGAGGAAGAACATTTGATCTTTGTATGTGGGCATTATGAAGGGTATGACGAACGAATTCGTGAGCATCTCGTAACGGATGAGATTTCTATTGGTGACTATGTATTAACGGGTGGAGAATTAGCTTCTATGGTTATTACTGATAGTGTTGTACGTCTCTTGCCAGGCGTGCTAGGAAATCATGCTTCACAAGTGGAGGATTCGTTTAGTACAGGTTTATTAGAGCATCCTCATTATACACGTCCGGCTGATTTTCGTGGTATGAAGGTACCGGATGTATTAATGTCAGGGAATCATAAAAATATTGACGAATGGCGACATAAGGAATCTTTGCGCCGTACGTATACGCGTAGACCTGATTTGTTAGATGATAGAGATCTATCTAAACAAGAGAAAAAATGGCTTGAGGAAATAAAGCGAGAGCAGTAATAACTTCATATATTTGCTATTGCAACAGGCCTAGTAATATGCTATTATAACATTTGTGCTACTGAAATCAGTAGCCGTATTAACGATGTTCCGCTGTAATTTATTAAGACTTTATAAGAGCATCTGTTTAAAGGAGAGAATTTAATATGCAACAATTAATCGCAGAAATTACAAAAGGCCAATTAAAAACTGACCTTCCTTCATTCCGTCCTGGTGACACTTTACGTGTACACGTAAAAGTTGTTGAGGGAACTCGTGAAAGAATTCAGCTTTTCGAAGGTGTTGTAATTAAACGTCGTGGTGGCGGAATTAGTGAAACATTCACAGTTCGTAAGATTTCTTACGGTGTAGGTGTTGAGCGTACATTCCCAGTTCACACGCCAAGAATCGCGAAAATCGAAGTACTTCGCCGTGGTAAAGTACGTCGTGCTAAGTTATACTACTTACGTAACCTTCGCGGTAAAAAAGCACGTATTAAAGAAATTCGATAAGACATGTATGGGAGCTTGTAAATGCACAAGCTCCCTTTTTCCAATCTATATGAAATTTTGGTATAATACGAACAGCTTACATAACCGTGGAGGGGAAATGCATGAAAAAAGAGAAGAGTTCACTTTGGGAATGGATTAAAGCAATTTTGATTGCTGTTGTATTAGCTGGTGTTATTAGACAGTTTTTCTTTGCTCCAATTCTCGTAGACGGGGTATCGATGGCACCTACTTTACATGATCGTGATCGAATGATTGTGAATAAAATTGGTTATCACATTGGAGATCCAAAACGCTTTGATATTATCGTATTTCGAGCAACAGAAGATAAAGATTACATTAAGCGCATTATAGGCCTGCCAGGCGATGAAATAGAGTATCGTAATGATAAACTGTATGTTAATGGAAAGGCTTATGAGGAGCCGTATTTAGACAAGCAGAAAAAGCAAATTGCTGACGGACCGCTTACATATGATTTTAATCTTGAAGAAATGACAGGCAAGAAAACTGTTCCAAAAGATCAATTATTTGTTTTAGGTGATAATCGTCGTTTTAGTAAAGATAGCCGTTCAATCGGTACGATTTCAAAGGATCAAGTAATTGGTAAAGCCAATATGTTATATTGGCCGTTAGAAGACGCACGTATTGTGAAATAAATGAAAAAGAAGGTGGCAACATGGTAATTCAATGGTTTCCAGGGCATATGGCGAAGGCTAGACGCCAAGTAACGGAGAAATTAAAATTAATTGATGTTGTAATTGAGCTTGTAGATGCTCGATTACCATTATCATCTCGAAACCCAATGATTGATGAAATCATTACACATAAGCCGAGGCTTGTTGTTTTAAATAAAGCGGATATGGCAGATGATCGTTTAACAAAACAATGGATCGCATATTTTAAAGAAAAAGGCCATATGGCAATTTCGATTAATGCGCAAGCTGGACAAGGTATGAAAGAAATTGCAGCAGCTTGTAAAGTGCTTGTTAAAGAAAAATTTGATAAAATGGTTGCAAAAGGTATTAGACCGAGAGCGATTCGCGCATTAATTGTAGGTATACCAAATGTTGGTAAATCTACATTAATTAATAAATTGGCAAAGAAAAATATTGCTAAAACAGGAGATCGTCCAGGTGTGACAACAGCTCAACAATGGATTAAAGTTGGGAAGGAAATGGAATTGTTAGATACGCCAGGTATTCTGTGGCCTAAATTTGAAGATCAATTAGTGGGTCTTCGCTTAGCGACGACGGGTGCAATTAAAGATTCAATTTTAAATTTACAAGATGTAGCTGTTTACGCATTACGTTTTATGGAGAAACATTATCCAGAACGCTTGAAAGAACGCTACAATTTAAATGAGATTCCAGAAGATATTGTGGAATTATTCGATGCAATTGGAAAAAATAGAGGCTGCTTAATGGGCGGCGGAATGATTGATTATGATAAGACATCTGAGCTTGTACTTCGTGAGCTTCGTGGTGGCAAACTTGGAAAAATGACGTTTGAGACACCGGAAGAGTTTGCAGAGCAAGTAGAAGATGTGGAAAAAATAGAAGAAGTATAAGACGTGCGTTTGTGCGTCTTTTCTTTTTGGATACGTTTAAAAAGGAGCTTGTATAAATGCAAACAATGACGATAAAAGAAGCGGAAAATGTATTGAAAGAAATTATGAATGAAGAAGATGATCGCTTTCAACTGTTAATGAAAGATGAGCGAAAAGGCGTTCAAAAGCTCGTTTTGAAGTGGTATAAACAAAAAGAGTTAGAACAGAAAGAAAAAGAGAAGTTTTTTGAAATGTCCAAGTATGAAAATGCTTTGCGTGAAAAAGGGGTCACATATATCGCAGGTATTGATGAAGTAGGGCGCGGGCCATTGGCTGGGCCTGTTGTGACGGCAGCTGTCGTTCTTCCTGAGGATTTTTATATTCCAGGGTTAAATGACTCAAAAAAGCTGAGTGAAGCGAAACGTGAGCGTTTTTATGATGAAATAAAAGTACAAGCGATTGCAATTGGAGTTGGAATTGTATCACCGCAAGTTATTGATGAAATTAATATTTACCAAGCAACGAAACAAGCGATGTTAGATGCTGTTGCAAATTTATCTTATACACCCCAACATTTATTAATTGATGCGATGAAGCTTCCCACACCAATTCCGCAAACTTCAATTATTAAAGGTGATGCGAAAAGTGTTTCGATTTCAGCTGCATCCATTATCGCAAAAGTAACGAGAGATCGTATGATGAAAGAACTGGGAGAGAAGTATCCTGAATACGGATTTGAGCAACATATGGGATATGGCACAAAGCAACATTTAGAGGCAATTGAAGTGCATGGAGTATTAGAGGAACACCGAAAGTCATTCGCGCCAATTAAAGATATGATTCAAAAATAAGCTGTAAATATACAGCTTATTTTTTATTTTGGCATATAAACATTACTATTTCCGAAAAAGAATAAAGCGATTTCAGTTTTCTGACACTTTATTGTAGACAGCGTGCCAATCATCTTATACAATGGCAATGTAATGTTTTTTAAACATTAAAAAACTTTTCGAGTAAAACAGGAAAACAGGGGAGGATGGGACCATGAATATCCATGAGTACCAAGGTAAGGCAGTCCTTAGAAGCTATGGGGTTAGCGTTCCGAACGGGAAGGTTGCATTTACAGTAGAAGAAGCTGTAGAAGCAGCGAAAGAATTAGGAACAGATGTATGTGTAGTGAAAGCACAAATTCACGCTGGTGGACGCGGCAAAGCTGGCGGAGTAAAAGTTGCAAAAAATTTAGATGAAGTTCGTACATATGCAGAAAGCATTTTAGGAACTACACTTGTGACACATCAAACAGGTCCTGAAGGTAAGGAAGTAAAACGCTTACTTATCGAAGAAGGTTGCGATATTAAAAAAGAATATTATGTAGGTCTAGTTTTAGATCGTGCAACTTCTCAAGTTGTTTTAATGGCTTCTGAAGAAGGCGGAACAGAAATTGAAGAAGTAGCAGAAAAAACACCTGAAAAAATCTTTAAAGAATATATTGATCCAGCAGTAGGCTTACAAGGTTTCCAAGCGCGCCGAATTGCATTTAACATCAATATTCCAAAAGAGCTTGTAGGACAAGCTGTGAAGTTTATGATGGGCTTATACCGTGCGTTTATTGAAAAAGATTGCTCTATCGCTGAGATTAACCCACTTGTTACAACAGGTGAAGGTAAAGTTATGGCACTAGATGCAAAATTAAACTTTGATTCTAATGCGTTATATCGCCATAAAGACATTTTAGAGCTTCGTGATCTTGACGAAGAAGATGCAAAAGAAATTGAAGCTTCAAAATACGACTTAAACTACATTCCTTTAGATGGAAATATCGGTTGTATGGTTAATGGTGCAGGTTTAGCGATGGCTACAATGGATATCATTAAACATTACCACGGTGACCCAGCTAACTTCTTAGATGTTGGTGGCGGTGCAACTGCTGAAAAAGTTACAGAAGCATTCAAAATTATCCTTTCTGACAAAAATGTAAAAGGTATCTTCGTTAACATTTTTGGTGGCATTATGAAGTGTGATGTTATTGCAGAAGGTGTTATTGAAGCAACGAAACAGGTAGGTCTTGAGTTACCTTTAGTTGTACGTCTTGAAGGTACAAACGTAGAACTAGGTAAGAAAATTTTAAATGAGTCTGGCTTAAATATTGTTGCAGCAGAATCTATGGCAGACGGTGCACAAAAAATTGTTTCACTAGTGGGCTAATAGAAAGCGGGGGAGAAAAATGAGCGTATTAGTTAATAAAGATACAAAAGTTATTGTTCAAGGTATTACAGGTTCTCAAGGTTTATTCCATACAAAACAAATGATTGAATACGGTACGAAAATTGTCGGTGGTGTAACGCCAGGTAAAGGTGGCACTGATATTGAAGGTGTACCAGTATTTGATACTGTAGAAGATGCAGTGAAAGCAACAGGCGCAAACGCTTCAGTTGTATACGTTCCACCCGCTTTTGCGGCTGATGCAATTATGGAAGCAGTTGATGCAGAAATTGATTTAGTAGTATGTATTACTGAAGGAATTCCTGTATTAGATATGGTAAACGTAAAGAGATATATGGCTGGTAAACATACACGTTTACTTGGACCAAACTGCCCAGGTGTTATCACGCCTGATGAATGTAAAATCGGTATTATGCCAGGATACATTCATAAAAAAGGTCATGTAGGTATCGTATCGCGCTCTGGTACTTTAACGTATGAAGCTGTACACCAGTTAACACAAGAGGGTATTGGACAATCTACTGCTGTAGGTATCGGCGGGGACCCTGTTAACGGTACAGACTTTATTGATGCGTTAAAAGCATTTAATGAAGATGAAGAAACACATGCTGTAATTATGATTGGTGAAATCGGCGGTACAGCAGAAGAAGAGGCAGCTGAATGGGTAAAAGCTAATATGACAAAACCTGTTGTAGGCTTCATTGGTGGTCAAACAGCGCCTGCTGGCAAACGTATGGGCCATGCTGGTGCAATCATTTCTGGCGGTAAAGGAACTGCTGCTGAAAAGATTAAAACAATGGAAGCTTGTGGCATTAAAGTAGCTGAAACTCCAGCAGTTATGGGAGAAACGCTAATCTCTGTTTTAAAAGAAAAAGGTTTATTTGAGACTTGCAAAAACTATTAATCTGTTGAAAGACACCCTCTTACTTGAGGGTGTCTTTTTACACTTTTTTTGTTTACATAATAAAAATTATGGGTAAGGAGAATTGAGATGAAAAGAGAGCGATTATTACATCTTCATTACTTGCTAGCAGATTATTGGAAAGCGATGGAGAGGCTACTATATGTCGATCCAGAATTAAAGAACATATATACTTTTAACGAAAAACAAATGGAATACTACACTGGAATATCCTCGAAAAAATCTTCAGAACTAGTGAAATTTCTTCAAAGTTCAAATCTTCCGCAATATATATCTTATTTAGAGAAAAATCGTATTTTTTATATAACGATATGGGATGAAAATTATCCGCAATTATTACGTGAAATACAAGATCCTCCCTTCGTTTTATATGGAAAAGGAGAGAAAGATTTTCTCAATAAAGTAAATAAATTAGCAGTTGTTGGAACGAGAGAACCATCATTATATGGTCATGAGAGTTTGAAGTTTATTTTACACCCTTTATTAGAAAGAGAGTGGCTTATTGTCAGTGGGTTTGCAAAAGGGATAGATACAATGTCTCATGAGATTACAGTAAGGCATCATTGCCCGACTATTGCGATATTAGGGCACGGATTGTCGTTTATGTATCCGAAAGAAAATAGACATTTATATGAAATGTGGAAGGAATATATATTGTTATTGACAGAGTATCCTCCGCACTATGCACCGAAAAAATGGTATTTTCCAAAAAGGAACCGGATTGTTAGTGGTATAAGTAAAGGTGTTTTAGTTGTAGAAGCCAAATCGAGAAGTGGAACACTTATTACTGCAGACCTTGCGTTAGAGCAAAATAGAGAGGTGTTTGCGCTTCCTGGACCTATATTTATAGAGGGGGCATCGGGAACGAATCATCTTATTCAACAAGGAGCAAAATTAGTAAGAAATGCAGAAGATATCTTGGAGGAGATTTTAAATTAACCTTATATTTTTAAATTTTTATTAAACAATTATTGACAAATGGTAGATTGGCACTGTATGGTATATTCATTCTTAATTGACAAAAACAAGAGAAATCAATAAGATTAATGAAGACTTGAATCCACCTCTTAAGGAGGCACTAGCATGTCAGATTACCTCGTAATCGTGGAGTCGCCTTCTAAGGCGAAGACCATTGAGAAATATTTAGGGAAAAAATACAAAGTTGTCGCGTCTATGGGACATGTTCGCGATTTGCCAAAAAGTCAAATGGGGATAGAAGTAAAGAACAACTTCACCCCGAAGTATATTACCATTCGTGGTAAAGGTCCCGTCTTAAAGGATTTAAAATCAGCGGCGAAAAAAGCAAAGAAAGTTTATCTCGCGGCCGATCCAGACCGCGAAGGGGAAGCGATTGCTTGGCATTTAGCGAATACGTTAAATGTGGACGTTGAATCAGATTGTCGGGTTGTGTTTAATGAGATTACGAAAGATGCAATCAAAGAATCATTTAAACATCCTCGCGCAATTAATATGGATTTAGTAGATGCACAACAAGCAAGACGCATACTTGATCGTCTTGTTGGTTACAATATTAGTCCTTTATTATGGAAGAAAGTAAAAAAAGGATTAAGTGCAGGGCGTGTACAATCTGTAGCAGTTCGTTTAATCATCGAACGTGAAAAGGAAATTCAAAGCTTTGAACCTGAAGAATTCTGGACAATTAAAACAGAATTTGTAAAAGGAAAAGACACATTTGAAGCAAGTTTTTACGGTGTAGATGGTGAAAAAGTTCAATTAACGAATGAAACGCAAGTGAATGAAATAATTGAACAGATGAAAGACAATGCGTTTTCAGTTGAAAATGTAACGCGCAAAGAGCGAAAACGTAATCCTGCATTACCGTTTACAACATCTTCCTTGCAACAAGAAGCGGCACGTAAGTTAAATATGCGAGCAAAGAAAACGATGATGCTTGCACAGCAATTGTATGAAGGGATAGATCTTGGAAAACAAGGAACTGTAGGTCTTATTACGTATATGAGAACTGATTCAACACGTATCTCAGAAACAGCTCAAACAGAGGCACGTACTTACATCACTGAAGCGTATGGTACGGAATACATAGGAACAGAAAAGAAGAAAGAATCGAAAAAGTCAAATGCACAAGATGCACATGAGGCAATTCGTCCTACTTCGGTAATGAGAAAGCCAGAGGAACTGAAAAGTTTCTTAAGTCGTGATCAACTTCGATTATATAAATTGATTTGGGAGCGATTTGTTGCAAGTCAAATGGCGTCTGCTATAATGGATACTGTGACAGCGAGACTCATTAATAACAATGTTCAGTTCCGTGCAAGTGGATCGGTTGTAAAGTTCCCAGGATTTATGAAAGTGTATGTAGAGTCGAAAGATGATGGTGCGGAAGAAAAGGATAAGATGTTGCCGCCTTTAGAAGTAGGGGAAACTGTATTTTCAAAGGATTTAGAACCGAAGCAACATTTTACACAACCTCCTCCGCGCTATACAGAGGCCCGTCTAGTAAGAACACTTGAAGAACTTGGAATTGGAAGACCGTCGACTTATGTACCTACACTTGAAACGATTCAAAAACGTGGATATGTAGGTTTGGATAATAAACGCTTCGTTCCGACTGAACTTGGTGAAATAGTAATTGAACTTATTTTAGAGTTTTTCCCAGAAATTATTAACATTGAATTTACTGCCAATATGGAGCAAAGCCTTGATGAAGTAGAAGAAGGAAATGCCAATTGGGTGAAAATTGTTGATGATTTCTACGTAGGATTTGAACCGCGCTTAGAAAAAGCGGAAAAAGAAATGCGTGAAGTGGAAATTAAAGATGAGCCAGCTGGGGAAGACTGTGAATTATGCGGACATCCAATGGTCTTTAAAATGGGTAAATACGGGAAGTTTATGGCTTGTTCGAATTTCCCTGATTGTCGTAATACAAAAGCGATTGTGAAAGAAATCGGTGTAACTTGTCCGAAATGTGAAGAAGGACAAATTATTGAGCGTCGCAGTAACAAAAAGAAACGTCTTTTCTATGGATGCGGTACGTATCCAGAGTGTGACTTTGTATCTTGGGATAAGCCAATTGGTCGTAAATGTCCGAAGTGTGAAGGCATGCTTGTAGAGAAAAAGTTAAAAAAAGGCGTGCAAGTACAATGTATTTCGTGCGATTATGAAGAAGAACAACAAATGTGAGCGTAACTGCTCACATTTTTTTCGGGAAGAAAAGGAAAGGTGATATAAATGACAACACAAGTAGTAAACGTCATTGGCGCAGGTCTTGCAGGAAGTGAAGCAGCTTACCAAATTGCAAAACGTGGTGTCCAAGTTAGATTATATGAAATGAGGCCGGTAAGGCAAACACCAGCTCATCACACAGATAAATTTGCTGAATTAGTATGTAGTAACTCACTTCGTGCAAACACTTTAACAAATGCAGTTGGAGTTATTAAAGAGGAAATGCGTTTAATGGATTCTGTAATTATTCGTGCGGCAGACGAGTGCTCTGTACCAGCTGGAGGTGCTTTAGCTGTAGACCGTCATGAGTTCGCAGCTAAAGTAACAGAATACGTAAAAAACCATCCGAATGTAACTGTAGTGAACGAAGAGCTTACTGAAATTCCAGAAGGACCAACAATTATTGCAACAGGTCCACTTACATCTCCTGATCTTGCTGCACAATTAAAAGAACTAACAGGTGAAGATTATTTCTATTTCTACGATGCGGCAGCACCAATCGTAGAAAAAGACAGCATTGACATGAATAAAGTATATTTAAAATCGCGTTATGACAAAGGTGAAGCTGCATATTTAAATTGCCCAATGACAGAAGAAGAGTTTGACCGTTTTTATGAGGCTTTAATTGCTGCTGAGACAGTGCCTTTAAAAGAGTTTGAAAAAGAAATTTTCTTTGAAGGTTGTATGCCAGTAGAAGTTATGGCAAGTAGAGGGAGACAGACGCTAGTATTTGGACCTATGAAACCTGTTGGATTGGAAGATCCAAAAACAGGAAAAACGCCATATGCTGTTGTTCAGTTGCGTCAAGATGATGCAGCGGGAACTTTATACAATATCGTAGGTTTCCAAACGCATTTAAAATGGGGACCACAAAAAGAAGTGCTACAGTTAATTCCGGGACTGGAAAATGCAGAGATTGTACGTTATGGTGTAATGCATCGTAATACGTTTATTAATTCACCTAATTTGCTTCGTCCAACATATCAATATAAACAACGTGATGATTTATTCTTCGCTGGTCAAATGACTGGAGTAGAGGGATATGTTGAATCAGCAGCATCAGGATTATTAGCGGGAATTAATGCTGCACGTCTTGTGCAAGGTGAAGAGCCAGTTGTATTACCGTCAGTAACTGCAATGGGTAGCATGGCAAATTACATTACGGCAACGAATGCTAAAAACTTCCAACCGATGAATGCGAACTTCGGTCTATTTGCACCGTTAGAGAAAAAGATCAAAAAGAAAGCGGAACGAAATGAAGCATACGCAACACGCGCTTTAGAAACAATTCAAAATTTTGTAAATATTTAGTTAAATTTCTTGCAAAGGCTACTAAGTTGTGATACGATTTAGTAGCCTTTATTGAGGTGAGTTGTGTGAATGTGAAGAAATTGTTACAATTATTCGTTGGATATTTACAAATTGAAAGAAATTATTCAAAATATACAATTGCAAGTTATCAAAATGATTTAGAACATTTTGTGCAATTTATGGAGCGAGAAGGCATATCCTCTTTTTTAGACGTTACATACGCGGATGTTCGTTTGTACTTAACGACGTTGCACGATGAAAAGTTAGCCCGTAAATCTGTCGCAAGAAAAGTATCAAGCTTACGAAGTTTATATCGTTTTTTGATGCGTGAAGGTTATCGAAAAGATAATCCGTTTGCACTTGCGTCACTCCCCAAAAAAGAATTGTCAATCCCAAAGTTTTTATATGCTGAAGAGTTAGAGGAATTATTTGAAGTTTCTGACACGGGAACACCATTAGGTCAAAGGAATCAAGCTTTATTAGAGTTGATGTATGCGACTGGAATCCGTGTGAGTGAATGTGTCAATTTACAACTTACCGATATTGACTTTGCGGTGGGAACAATTTTAGTAATGGGAAAAGGAAAAAAACAAAGGTATATTCCGTTCGGAAGCTATGCGCAAGATTCTTTAATTACTTATATAGAGAATGGGAGAAAACAGTTAGTTAATAAGACTGACGAAGACTCTCGTATGGTATTTTTAAATGCGAAAGGTACACCGCTAACAAGTCGTGGAGTACGTTATGTTTTAAATGAACTCATTAAAAAGGCGTCACTGACAATGCGGATAAGTCCCCATATGTTAAGGCATACATTTGCTACACACATGTTAGATGAAGGGGCGGATTTACGTACTGTACAGGAGCTATTAGGTCATGAGAATTTGTCGACTACACAAATTTATACGCATGTCTCTAAAGAAAGATTGCGTTCTGTTTACATGAAGCATCACCCGCGGGCATAAATTGCTTTAAAAGCTATAAAAACAAATAAAGGAGTTTTTTCTATGGGGAATTTCCACGCTACAACGATATTTGCAGTTCATCATAATGGAGAATGTGCAATGGCTGGAGATGGTCAGGTGACAATGGGAAATGCTGTTGTAATGAAACATACAGCTCGTAAAGTTCGCAGACTTTTCCAAGGTAAAGTTTTAGCTGGTTTTGCAGGTTCAGTTGCTGATGCATTTACTCTTTTTGAAATGTTTGAAGGAAAATTAGAAGAGTATAATGGCAACTTGCAGCGTGCTGCTGTTGAAATGGCAAAACAATGGCGTGGCGATAAAATGTTACGTCAACTAGAAGCGATGCTCATTGTCATGGATAAAACAACTATGCTTCTTGTTTCAGGTACAGGAGAAGTGATTGAACCGGATGATGGTATTTTAGCAATTGGATCTGGTGGAAATTATGCGCTTTCTGCAGGTCGTGCTTTAAAGCAATATGCAAGTGAACACTTAACAGCGAAACAAATTGCGAAAGCGAGTTTAGAGATTGCTGGTGATATTTGTGTTTATACGAATCACAACATAATTGTTGAAGAATTGTAGAATCGTAAGGGAGGCATTTTATATGCATTTACATTTTACTCCGCGCCAAATTGTGGAAAAATTAGATCAATATATCATCGGTCAAAAAGACGCAAAGAAAGCGGTTGCTGTAGCGTTGAGAAATCGATACCGTCGCAGTAAATTAGCTGAAAATTTACGTGATGAAATAGCACCTAAAAACATTTTGATGATTGGACCGACAGGTGTTGGGAAAACAGAGGTAGCACGACGAATGGCGAAACTCGTTGGAGCACCTTTTATTAAGGTTGAGGCTACAAAATTCACAGAAGTTGGATATGTGGGTAGAGATGTAGAGTCGATGGTACGTGACCTTGTGGAAACATCGGTTCGTATCGTAAAAGAAGAAATGGTAGTGAAAGTTCAAGATAAAGCAGAAGAGCAAGCGAATCAACGTCTTGTTGAAATTTTAGTACCGAGTCCGGAGAAGCAATCTGGATTTAAAAATCCATTAGAGATGCTTTTTGGGGGCGCTCAAAATTCGAGTCAAACGTCTGATACACAAGAAGATGGTGAAATCGAAAAGAAACGTCAAGATGTGGAGAGAAAGCTTGCTGCAGGGCTTCTTGAAGAAGAGATTGTATCGATTGAAGTGACTGAGCAACAGTCGTCAATGTTTGATATGTTACAAGGAACTGGCATGGAGCAAATGGGAATGAATTTCCAAGATGCGTTAGGGAGTTTTATGCCGAAAAAAACAAAAAAACGTAAACTTTCTGTAAAAGAAGCAAGAAAACTCTTGACAAATGAAGAGGCACAGCGCTTAATTGATATGGATGAAGTTACACAAGAGGCTGTTTATCGTGCTGAACAGCTCGGGATTATTTTTATCGATGAAATTGACAAAATTGCTGGTAAGCAGTCGAATAGCGTAGATGTATCACGTGAAGGTGTGCAACGTGACATTTTGCCAATTGTAGAAGGGTCGAATGTTGCGACAAAATACGGATCAGTAAAAACGGATTATATTTTATTCGTTGCAGCTGGAGCGTTCCATATGTCTAAACCGTCGGATTTAATTCCGGAATTGCAAGGGAGATTTCCGATTCGAGTAGAATTAACAAAATTATCGACAGACGATTTTGTTAAAATATTAATCGAGCCTGACAATGCGTTAATTAAACAATATATGGCATTATTAGCGACTGAAGGTATAGAAATTGAATTTTCAGACGAAGCTATTCGTAAGATTGCTGAGATTGCTTATCAAGTTAATCAGGATACAGATAATATTGGAGCAAGAAGACTTCATACGATTATGGAGAAGCTCCTTGAAGATTTATCGTTTGAAGCATCTGAAATTACGTTAGAGAAAATAACGATAACCCCTCAATACGTTGAGGAGAAATTAGCAACAATTGCTAAAAATAAAGATGTGAGCCAGTTTATTTTGTAATAGTGTCATCAGGTGACTCGCCCTAGTTTCCAAGTGATGAAAAAATATGTGAGTAACATGTAGGAGGAACTTTTGAAATGGAATTATTAGCAAAAACAAGAAAATTAAATGCGTTATTACAGAGCGCAGCAGGGAAGCCTGTAAACTTTAGAGAAATGTCTGACACAATGTGTGAAGTAATCGAAGCAAACGTATTCGTAGTTAGTCGTCGTGGTAAATTACTAGGTTATGCAATTCACCAACAAATCGAAAACGAACGCATGAAGCAAATGCTTGCAGAACGTCAATTCCCAGAAGAATATACACAAAGCTTATTCAACATTACAGAAACATCTTCAAACTTAGATGTGAACAGTGCTTACACAGCATTCCCGGTAGAAAACAGAGAATTATTTGGTCAAGGTTTAACTACAATCGTACCAATCGTTGGTGGTGGTGAGCGTCTAGGTACTTTAGTATTAGCTCGTCTTGGTCAAGAGTTCTTAGATGACGATTTAATCCTTGCTGAGTACAGCTCAACTGTTGTAGGTATGGAAATCTTACGTGAAAAAGCAGAAGAAATCGAAGAGGAAGCACGTAGTAAAGCTGTTGTTCAAATGGCGATCAGCTCATTATCTTACAGTGAGTTAGAAGCAATTGAGCATATCTTCGAAGAATTAAATGGAACAGAAGGTTTACTTGTTGCAAGTAAAATTGCTGATCGTGTAGGAATTACTCGTTCTGTAATCGTAAATGCACTACGTAAATTAGAAAGTGCTGGTGTAATTGAGTCTCGCTCTTTAGGTATGAAAGGAACATACATTAAAGTGCTAAACGACAAGTTTCTACAGGAACTTGCTAAATTAAAAACAAACTAATTTATAAAAAACTCTCCTCGATCGAGGAGAGTTTTTTTGTGCAATGGATTGATGGCGCTTGTGAAAAGTGCCATAAGCGTGTTTTCTGGGAAAACTATTAATTGTGTTTTACTTTTTTGCTTAAAAGAAATGAAGGTTGGTAATACTAGAATTCGAGTATGAACAAAGAAAGTTTTACATTGTTCGCATTTTCGACTTGATTGTAATATTTCAGTATGATATAGTAAGCAGTGGTGTCAGTACAAAGTACACACGTTTACTGATTTAAGTGTTGGTGCTACGTTTGTAGTTTCGCTTAGAGATGAAGTAAACGGAGGATATCAAAAACCATTTAGGAGGAACTATATTATGTCAGTAATTTCTATGAAGCAATTGCTTGAAGCTGGTGTTCATTTCGGACATCAAACTCGTCGTTGGAACCCAAAAATGAAGCGTTACATTTTCACAGAGCGTAACGGTATCTACATCATCGACTTACAAAAAACTGTGAAAAAAGTTGAGGAAGCTTACAGAACGATGCGCGACATCGCTGCTGAAGGTGGAGACATCTTATTCGTAGGTACTAAAAAACAAGCACAAGAAGCTATTAAAGAAGAAGCAACTCGTGCTGGTATGTACTTCGTTAACCAACGTTGGTTAGGCGGAACTTTAACAAACTTCCAAACAATCCAAAAGCGTATCAAGCGTCTTAAAGACATCGAAAGAATGCAAGAAGATGGTACTTTCGAAGTACTTCCTAAGAAAGAAGTTGTTCAACTTAAAAAAGAGTTAGAGCGTCTTGAGAAATTCTTAGGCGGTATTAAAGATATGAAAGGTCTTCCAAGTGCATTATTCGTAGTAGACCCTCGTAAAGAGCGTATTGCAGTTGCTGAAGCACGCAAATTACACATTCCAATCATCGGTATCGTTGATACAAACTGTGATCCAGACGAAATCGATCACGTTATCCCAGCAAACGATGATGCAATTCGTGCTGTAAAACTTCTTACATCTAAAATGGCAGACGCGATCCTTGAAGCAAAACAAGGTGAAGAAACTGTTACTGCGTAACAAAGTTGGAAAGGTGATAAGGGGTTCGGCCTTTTATCACCTTTTTTAAGGTATAAACACCTTTATAAAAGGTATAAATACATATTTTAGGAGGATGAAAAATATGGCAATCACTGCTCAAATGGTAAAAGAATTACGTGAAAAAACTGGCGCAGGTATGATGGACTGCAAAAAAGCTTTAACAGAAACTAACGGCGACATGGAGAAGGCAATTGACTTCTTACGCGAAAAAGGTATTGCGAAAGCTGCTAAAAAAGCAGACCGCATTGCTGCTGAAGGTTTAACTTTCATCGAAACAAACGGTAACGACGCTTTAATCTTAGAATTAAACTCTGAAACTGATTTCGTTGCGAAAAACGAAGGTTTCCAAGCACTAATTAAAGAATTAGCTGCTCACTTATTAACTAACAAACCAGCTAACGTTGAAGAAGCTATGGCTCAAACAATGGAAAACGGTAAAAACGTTGAAGAGCACATCAACGAAGCAATCGCTAAAATTGGTGAAAAACTTACACTTCGTCGTTTCGAAATCGTATCAAAAACTGATGCAGATGCATTCGGCGCTTATCTACACATGGGTGGACGCATTGGTGTATTAACAGTTCTTGAAGGTTCTACTGATGAAGCTGCTGCTAAAGATGTTGCAATGCACATCGCTGCAGTTAACCCTAAATACATCGACCGCGATGCTGTAACAGCTGAAGAAGTTGAGCATGAGCGTCAAGTATTAACACAACAAGCATTAAACGAAGGCAAGCCTGAAAAAATCGTTGCAAAAATGGTTGAAGGCCGTCTAGGCAAATTCTTCGAAGAGATTTGCTTACTTGACCAAGCATTCGTTAAAAACCCTGATATGAAAGTTCGTCAGTTCGTTGAGTCTAAAGGCGGAACATTAAAAGGATTCGTTCGCTACGCTGTTGGTGAAGGTATCGAAAAACGCGAAGACAACTTTGCTGAAGAAGTAATGAACCAAGTAAAAGGTAGTAACTAATACAGATTAGGGAACACATTGTGTTCCCTTTTTTAAAATAAAGATGTAAGCAATTGGAGGTTCATTATGAGTAAACCGAAATATAATCGTGTCGTTTTAAAGCTAAGTGGAGAAGCTTTAGCTGGAGAGCAAGGATTTGGAATTAATCCAACTGTTATTAAGTCAGTTGCAGAACAAGTAAAAGAAATTGCAGAACTTGATGTAGAGGTTGCTGTTGTTGTTGGTGGCGGTAACATTTGGCGTGGGAAAATTGGAAGTGAAATGGGCATGGATCGTGCAGGAGCAGATTACATGGGCATGTTAGCTACAGTTATGAATTCATTAGCTCTTCAAGATAGCTTGGAGAATATTGGAATCCAAACTCGTGTACAAACTTCAATTGAGATGCGTCAAGTGGCAGAGCCTTACATTCGCCGTAAAGCAGTTCGTCACTTAGAGAAAAAACGTGTTGTTATCTTTGCAGCAGGTACAGGTAATCCATACTTCTCTACAGATACAACAGCAGCATTACGTGCAGCGGAAATCGAAGCAGACGTTATTTTAATGGCAAAAAATAATGTGGATGGCGTATATAGCGCAGATCCATCTATTGACCCAACAGCTACGAAATACGAAACGCTTACTTACTTAGATGTATTAAAAGAAGGTTTAGGTGTAATGGATTCTACAGCTTCTTCTCTATGTATGGATAATGATATTCCATTAATTGTATTCTCAGTTATGGAAAAAGGTAATATTAAACGTGCCGTTTTAGGCGAAAATATTGGAACAGTTGTAAGGGGGAAATAAATATGGGACAACAAGTATTGAAGTCTTCAAATGAAAAAATGGAAAAAGCAGTTGCTGCTTATTCTCGTGAATTAGCAACAGTTCGCGCTGGTCGTGCAAGCTCGTCTGTATTAGATAAGGTACAAGTTGATTACTATGGTGCACCAACACCAGTTGTGCAATTAGCGAACATTACAGTTCCAGAAGCACGTTTACTTGTAATTCAACCTTATGATAAAACTTCTATCGGTGATATCGAAAAAGCAATTTTAAAAGCAGATTTAGGCTTAAACCCTTCTAATGATGGAACTGTAATTCGTATTGCATTCCCTGCATTAACAGAAGAGCGTCGTCGTGATCTTGTTAAAGTTGTGAAAAAATATGCTGAAGAAGCAAAAGTAGCTGTTCGTAACGTACGTCGTGACGGAAATGATGATCTTAAGAAGCTTGAAAAAGCTGGCGAGATTACAGAAGATGATTTAAGAGGATATACTGAAGATATCCAAAAAGAAACAGATAAATATATTGCAAAAGTTGACGAAATCGCAAAAAACAAAGAAAAAGAAATCATGGAAGTGTAATAGCGATAACTTCGCAAATATGACCCTCTTCTTAAGGGGGTCTTTTTACACTTTTAGGCATACGTCTGCTTGTTGGAGGGTATGAATGATGTTTAAAAACTTTCCTTTTTTTAAAGGTAAAAAGGACACATCGTTTGATCATCTCGTTGAAGAAGTGAAAAAAGGATATATCCCAGAACATATTGCCATCATTATGGATGGGAATGGAAGATGGGCAAAGAGGAGAGCAATGCCTCGTATTGCGGGACATCATGAAGGTATGCAAGTTGTAAAGAAAATTACAAAATTTGCAAGTAAACTTAATGTGAAAGTGTTAACTCTTTATGCTTTTTCAACTGAGAACTGGAAAAGACCGAAAAAGGAAGTTGATTATTTAATGAAGCTTCCAGAAGAATTTCTAGGTACATTTTTACCAGAATTGATTGAAGAAAACGTACAAGTCCGAGTAATAGGGCAAAAAAATCGTCTTCCTACGCATACACGCAGAGCGATGGAGAAAGCCATGGAAGATACGAAAGAGAATACGGGATTAATTCTTAATTTCGCGTTAAACTATGGAAGTCGAGATGAAATCGTTTCTGCTGTGCAACATATGATGAAAGATAATGAGGAAGGAAAAATTCGTTCTGAAGAGGTAAGTGAAGAAATGATTTCCTCCTACTTAATGACGAGTTCTTTACCCGATCCAGAGTTGTTAATCCGAACAAGCGGAGAGCTACGTATTAGTAATTTCATGTTATGGCAAATTGCATATTCGGAGTTTTGGTTTACGGATGTGTATTGGCCAGACTTCAAAGAAGAACATTTGCTAAATGCGATTACTGACTTTCAACATAGAGGGCGCAGATTCGGAGGCGTGTAGAAAGAGAGGGTTTGGTAGTGAAACAGAGAATTATTACTGGAGTGGTTGCTGCCGCGCTATTCATTCCCATCGTAATATACGGTGGCGTGCCTTTTACGGTTTTAGTGTATGCACTTGCTTCTATAGGTTTATATGAATTAATTCGTATGAATAAGCTTACGCTTATTTCAGTACCGACAGTTTTAGCTGCAGTATTATTGTGGATTCTTTTAATTCCAAGTAGTGCATCAGAACTGTTTACATGGATTGGATTAGGTAAATTGGAAATCACATTTGTGATTGTTTTATTACTTTTATCATATACAGTCCTTTCTAAGAATACATTTACTTTTGATAATGCTTCATTTTTACTAATGGCAACGACATATGTGGCAATGGGATTCTTATATTTAAATGAAACGAGAATATTAGGAATTAAATATGTGTTTTGTGCATTATTTGTTATATGGGCTACTGATTCAGGCGCATATTTCGTAGGAAAAGCATTAGGCAAGAGAAAATTGTGGCCAGAAATTAGTCCAAATAAAACGATTGAAGGTTCATTAGGCGGCATCGTTTGTGGAATTATTGTGGCACTTGTTTACAACGTGTTCTTCCCAGTCGAATCGAATGTAGTAATTTTAATTGTGCTGACAATTATCATTTCTATTTTTGGACAAATTGGTGATTTAGTACAATCTGCTTTTAAACGTCATTATGGCGTAAAGGATTCAGGTACAATTTTACCTGGGCATGGTGGTATATTAGATCGAACAGATAGTTGGTTATTCGTTTTACCAATTCTCTACTTCTTATTACAATACAATTAATAAATGAACGAGGGGTTGGAGTCATGAAAAACATTAGTTTATTAGGTGCAAGCGGATCGATTGGTACACAAACTTTAGATGTATTACGCTCGCACCCAGACCAATTCCGTCTCGTTGCTTTTTCTGTAGGGAAAAATATTGACTACGCAGTAAAGGTAATTCAAGAATTTTCTCCGCAAATC
Organism: Bacillus sp. MYb78; assembly: GCF_002975115.1. Classification (NCBI taxonomy): domain Bacteria; kingdom Bacillati; phylum Bacillota; class Bacilli; order Caryophanales; family Bacillaceae; genus Bacillus; species Bacillus sp. MYb78. Next base: position 57,960 of record NZ_PCOB01000011.1, on the reverse strand, counting down.
GTCTCTGTGCAAAGAGAGGAAGATGTTTTAAAATTACAAACTGTTTCTGGTAATACAAAAATTGTATATGGTAGTGAAGGACTTTTAGAAGTAGCATTACATCCAGATGCGGAGATTGTAGTAAATGCTGTTGTAGGTAGCGTAGGGTTGTTACCGACACTTCGTGCGATTGAGGCGAAAAAAACAATTGGAATTGCAAATAAAGAAACGTTAGTAACTGCAGGACATCTTGTAATGGAAGCAGCGCGAAAACATAATGTTTCGTTACTTCCAGTAGATAGTGAACATTCGGCTATTTTTCAATGCTTGAATGGTGAAAATGAAAAAAGAATTTCTCGTCTTATTATAACGGCTTCTGGTGGAAGTTTCCGTGATAAAACGAGAGATGAATTGCATCATGTGACCGTAGAAGATGCGCTTCGACATCCAAACTGGTCAATGGGTTCGAAAATTACAATTGATTCTGCTACAATGATGAATAAGGGACTAGAAGTAATTGAAGCACATTGGCTTTTTGGTATCCCTTATGAGCAAATCGATGTTGTTTTACATAAAGAAAGTATTATCCATTCTATGGTTGAATTTGAAGATCGTAGTGTAATGGCGCAGCTTGGTTCACCTGATATGCGAGTACCAATTCAATACGCACTTACATATCCTGATAGATTGCCTCTTTCAGACACAAAACAGTTAAACTTATGGGAAATAGGGACGTTGCATTTTGAGAAAATGGACCAAGAACGATTCCGTTGTTTACGTTTTGCGTATGAAGCTGGAAAAGCTGGTGGAAGTATGCCAGCTGTAATGAACGCAGCGAATGAAGTAGCTGTTGAAGCTTTTTTACAAAAGAGAATTGGTTTCTTAACAGTGGAAGACCTCATTGAAAAAGCAATGAACCATCACAATGTCATTGCACGTCCGAGCTTAGAGGAAATTCTGGAAATTGATGCAGCCACAAGACGGTTTGTGATGGAACAAATTTAGCAAAGGTGGTTATGGAATTGAATACAGCGATTGCCTTTATATTAATTTTCGGTGCACTCGTATTTTTCCATGAGCTAGGGCATCTATACTTCGCGAAAAGAGCAGGCATTTTATGCCGCGAGTTTGCGATTGGTTTTGGTCCGAAAATATTCTCATTTGAAAAGAATGAAACGGTGTATACGATTCGATTACTGCCTCTGGGTGGCTATGTAAGAATGGCTGGCGAGGATGCAGACACAGTTGAGTTAAAGCCAGGGAAAAAGGTTGGCCTTGTGCTAAATGAAAAAGACGAAGCTGTGAAATTAGTTTTTGATGGATATGAAAAATATCCAAATGTTCGTGTTATTGAAGTCGAACAAGCTGATTTAGAGCATAATCTAACGATTTCAGGCTATGAAGAGTATGAGGAAGAGCTTCAAACATTCCGAGTGAATGAAAAGGCTCGCATCATTACTGCTGGAGAAGAAATTCAAATTGCTCCATATAACAGGCAATTTGGCTCTAAAAAATTGGGTCAACGCGCTTTAACAATCTTTGCGGGTCCTGCAATGAACTTCATTTTAGCATTTGTTATTTTTGTGATTCTTGGATTTGTACAAGGGGTTCCTATTGACAAACCAATGGTCGGAAAAGTGATGGATAATAGTGCAGCACAGCAAGCTGGCCTGAAAGAGAATGATACAATTCAAGCGATTGATGGGAAAAACACAAGTACATGGAAAGATGTTGTTACTATTGTACGTGAAAACCCGAATAAAGAAATTACGTTACAAGTAAAGCGTGATAATGAACAGTTTAATGTGAAAGTAACGCCAACACTTGATAAAGAAGGAAAAGACGAAGTTGGTAGAATTGGTGTTTATTCTCCTGTAGAGAAAACAGTAATGGGTTCTATTAAATCAGGATTTGAACAAACGTACCAATGGACGAAACTAATTTTTGAATCTCTTGTGAAATTAGTAACTGGTCAATTTTCTATTAATGAGTTGTCAGGTCCAGTAGGAATTTATAATCTAACAGATCAAGTTGTAGATTATGGATTTACGCGTGTACTAAGTTTAGCGGCAGTTCTAAGCATTAATCTTGGTTTATTTAATTTATTACCAGTTCCTGCTTTAGATGGTGGCCGTTTATTCTTCTTCTTAATTGAAGCGTTACGAGGGAAACCAATTGACCGTCAAAAAGAAGGAATGGTTCATTTTATTGGTTTTGCATTATTAATGTTATTAATGTTAGTTGTAACATGGAATGACATTCGTAAGTTTTTCTTGTAAAATAGAATGAAACTAATAATGAAATAGAGCTCGTAGAATAAAATCCCTCACCTAATTCGAGGTGAGGGGTTTTACTGCGTGTAAGAGTAAAATGAAGAGGTGCAAATAAATGAAACAAAGTATGGTATTCAGTCCTACATTACGTGAAGTTCCAGCTGATGCTGAAATTAAGAGTCATCAATTATTACTTCGCGCAGGTTTTATGCGTCAAAATGCTTCTGGTATTTATAGTTTTCTACCATTTGGATTAAAAGTATTACACAAAGTAGAACGTATCGTTCGAGAAGAAATGGAGCGTGCAGGAGCTGTAGAATTATTAATGCCAGCTATGCAAGCTGCAGAATTATGGCAAGAATCAGGTCGTTGGTATTCATACGGATCTGAATTAATGCGTATGAAAGATCGTAACGCTCGTGAATTCGCATTAGGAGCGACACATGAGGAAGTAATTACGGATCTTGTGCGTGATGAAGTGAAATCATATAAAAAATTACCGTTAACATTATACCAAATTCAAACAAAATTCCGTGATGAGCAAAGACCTCGTTTCGGTTTATTACGTGGAAGAGAGTTTCTAATGAAAGATGCATACTCTTTCCATGCTACACAAGAGAGCTTAGATGAAGTATACGATCGCTTATATAAAGCATACTCTAACATTTTTGCTCGTTGTGGCTTGAATTTCCGTGCAGTTATTGCTGATTCTGGAGCAATGGGCGGAAAAGATACACATGAATTTATGGTATTATCTGATGTTGGTGAAGATACAATTGCATACTCTGACACATCTGATTATGCAGCAAACATCGAAATGGCTCCTGTTGTAGATACGTATACGAAGAGTGACGAAGCAGAAAAAGCTCTTGAAAAAGTAGCAACACCAGACCAAAAAGCAATTGAAGAAGTATCTGCATTCTTAAACATTGCAGCTGACAAGTGCATTAAGTCTATGGTATTTAAAGTAGATGAGAAATTAGTAGTTGTACTTGTTCGTGGTGATCACGAAGTAAACGATGTGAAAGTGAAAAATGTATACGGCGCTTCAGTTGTTGAGCTTGCTTCTCATGAAGAAGTAAAAGAATTATTAAATTGTGAAATTGGTTCATTAGGGCCGATTGGTGTAACAGGTGATATTGAAATTATTGCTGATCACGCTGTAGCATCAATTGTTAACGGATGTTCAGGAGCGAACGAAGAAGGATTCCATTATGTAAATGTAAATCCAGAACGTGACTTTAAAGTAAGTCAATATACAGATTTACGCTTCATTCAAGAAGGAGACCAATCTCCAGATGGAAACGGAACAATTCTTTTCGCACGCGGAATTGAAGTTGGTCATGTATTCAAATTAGGAACTCGTTATAGTGAAGCAATGAACGCGACATTCCTAGATGAAAACGGAAAAACACAACCACTTATTATGGGTTGTTACGGTATCGGTGTATCTCGTACAGTGGCAGCAATTGCAGAGCAGTTTAACGATGAGAACGGCTTAGTTTGGCCAAAAGCTGTAGCACCATTCCATGTGCATGTAATTCCAGTAAATATGAAATCTGATGCACAACGTGAAATGGGTGAAAATATCTACAACTCATTACAAGAACAAGGCTATGAAGTGTTATTAGACGATCGTGCAGAACGTGCAGGTGTTAAGTTTGCAGATGCAGATTTATTCGGTCTTCCAGTTCGCGTTACAGTTGGTAAAAAAGCAGACGAAGGTATTGTAGAAGTGAAAGTACGTGCTACAGGTGAGTCTGAAGAAGTAAAAGTAGAAGAACTTCAAATATATATTACAAATATTTTAAAATAAGAAGAGGTACCTCGTAATGGGGTACCTTCTCTTTCTTTGTAAACGTATTTTGTAAAAGAAGAAGGAAGAAATCTTTCTTTGTAAACGTATTTTGTAAAAGAAGAAGGAAGAAATCTTTCTTTGTAGTACGTTTCAATTTATAATAGCAAATGGAAGGAGAGTGCTTATGTCTTTAACAAATGAACAACAAGAGCGATTTCAAATTTTGCTCCAGCAGTTGCAAATACCAGACGACCTTATAAATCAATATTTACAAGGCGGTGGTATTGAAAGGCTCGTTATTGATAAAGCGAATAAAAGTTGGCATTTTGATTTACAAGTGCCACGTATTTTGCCTACAGAATTATATGAATTGCTAGAAACAAAGCTTAAGCAATCATTTTCTCATATTGCAAGAACAACATTTGCATTAGAAACAGAGAATAAACAATTTACAGAAGAAGAAGTAAGGGCGTATTGGCCACTTTGTACGGAACGAATTACATTTTCACCCATGTTCGCGTACTTAAAGAAGCAACTTCCGCAGGTGAATGGAGTGAAGTTGTTAATAAATGTAAATAACGAGTTGGAGTCTACTGCTTTAAAGAAAAACGTTGCGAAACCAGTGGGGGATCAATACGAAGTTTTTGGATTCCCGCGTTTCCAGTTAGACACACATATACAGCAAAATGCAGAAGAAATGCAAAAGTTTCGTGAGCAAACTCAGCAAGAAGACCGCGAGCGTGTTATACAAGCTATGGAAGAAATGGCGAAGAAGCAAGCTGAAGAAAGTAGCGTTGTGCATGAAGGACCGATTACACTCGGGTATCTTATTAAGCCGGATGAAGAGATTACACCGATGCGAGAAATTCAAGATGAAGAAAGAAGAAAAACGGTTCAAGGATATGTCTTCCATGTAGAAACAAAAGAGCTTCGTAGTGGGCGTACGTTATTAACTTTAAAAATAACGGATTATACGGATTCTATTATGATCAAAATGTTCTCGCGTGACAAAGAAGATATTCCAATGCTGCAATCCTTGAAAAAAGGAATGTGGGTGAAAGCGCGTGGTTCTGTTCAAAACGATACATTCGTTCGAGATTTAGTAATGATTGCAAATGATATTAATGAAATAACAGGGCCGTCTCGTAAAGATAAAGCGCCAGAAGGCGAAAAGCGTGTAGAACTTCATCTTCACACTCCGATGAGCCAAATGGATGCTGTTACTCCTGTTTCTAGGCTTGTTGCCCAAGCTGGTAAATGGGGACATGAAGCTATTGCGGTTACAGACCATGCTGTGGCTCAGTCGTTCCCGGAGGCATATTCTGCGGGGAAAAAAGCTGGAGTTAAAGTTATATACGGTGTAGAAGCGAATTTAGTTAATGATGGTGTACCGATAGCGTATAACGAGGCGCATCGTTTACTTGCGGAGGAAACGTATGTTGTTTTCGATGTTGAGACGACAGGTTTATCAGCTGTATACGACACAGTCATTGAGTTGGCTGCCGTAAAAGTAAAGGGTGGCGAAATCATTGATCGCTTTGAATCTTTCGCAAATCCACATCAACCATTATCAGCGACGATTATTGAATTAACAGGTATTACAGATGATATGTTAACTGATGCACCAGAAGTGGACGAAGTGTTTAAAAAATTTGAGGAATGGATGGGTGACCATACACTTGTTGCCCATAATGCAAGCTTTGATATGGGCTTTATTAACGTAGGTTTTAAAAAGGCTGGGTTAGAAAAAACGAATAACCCCGTTATTGATACGTTAGAACTTGCACGATTCTTATTCCCAGAAATGAAAAATCATCGATTAAATACGATGTGTAAAAAACTTGATATTGAATTAACGCAACATCACCGTGCGATTTATGATACAGAAGCGACGGGATATTTACTTGTGAAAATGTTGAAAGATGTAATTGAAAAGGGATTTGAATATCACGATCAATTAAATGATAGCATGGGACAAGGGGATGCGTATAAGCGTGGCCGTCCAAGTCATATGACGTTACTTGCCACATCAGATGTTGGGTTGAAAAATTTATATAAACTTGTTTCATATTCTCACCTTAATTACTTTTACCGTGTACCACGAGTACCGAGGTCACTATTAAAAAAATACCGTGAAGGAATTTTAGTAGGAACGGCTTGTGATAAAGGTGAAGTATTTGAGGCAATGATGCAAAAAGCTCCTGAAGAGGTAGAAGAAATTGCGCAGTTCTATGATTACATTGAAGTAATGCCTCCAGAGGTGTTGCGTCATTTAGTAGAGCGTGAACTCGTTCGAGATGAAGGACAATTAAAAACAATTATCTCTAACTTAGTAAAACTAGGTGAGACGTTAGATAAACCAGTTGTCGCTACAGGGAACGTGCATTACTTAGATCCAGAAGATGCAATGTATCGTAAAATTTTAGTTAGTTCACAGGGCGGGGCAAATCCGTTAAATCGACATTCATTACCGCCAGTACATTTCCGTACAACTGATGAAATGCTAGAGTGTTTTTCATTTTTAGGTGAGGACAAAGCGAAAGAAGTTGTTGTAACGAATACACAAAAAGTTGCGTCATTAATTGGTGATGTTCGTCCGGTAAAAGATGATCTATATACACCGAAAATTGAGGGTGCCGATGATGAAACACGTGATATGAGTTATAAAATGGCACGCAGTATATACGGTGAAGAACTACCAGAAATTGTAGAGGCTCGCTTAGAAAAAGAATTGAAAAGTATTATTGGACATGGATTTGCCGTTATTTATTTAATCTCACATAAGCTTGTGAAAAAATCGTTAGTCGACGGATATCTAGTAGGTTCGCGTGGTTCAGTAGGTTCATCGTTCGTTGCAACGATGATGGAAATTACAGAAGTAAACCCATTACCACCACACTATGTCTGTCCAAAATGCAAGCAATCTGAATTCTTTAATGATGGTTCGGTAGGCTCTGGTTTCGACTTACCAGATAAAGATTGTCCGACATGTAATGTGGCATATGTAAAAGATGGACATGATATCCCATTCGAAACGTTCCTTGGATTCAAAGGAGATAAGGTACCTGATATCGATTTGAACTTCTCCGGGGAATACCAACCACGTGCACATAACTATACGAAAGTACTGTTCGGTGAAGATTATGTATACCGTGCTGGAACGATTGGTACAGTTGCGGAAAAAACAGCTTATGGATATGTAAAAGGTTATGCAAATGATCACAATTTAACAATTCGGAATGCAGAGATTGACCGCTTAGTAGCGGGATGTACAGGGGTAAAACGTACAACTGGACAGCATCCAGGTGGTATTATCGTTGTGCCAGATTACATGGATATCTTTGATTTCTCCCCAATACAGTTTCCTGCTGATTCAATTGGTGCTGAGTGGAGAACAACGCATTTTGACTTCCACTCGATTCATGATAATTTATTGAAACTTGATATACTAGGACACGATGATCCGACCGTTATTCGTATGTTACAAGATTTAAGTGGTATTGATCCGAAAACAATCCCAACGGATGATCCAGAGGTAATGAAAATTTTCTCTGGTCCAGAAACGTTAGGGGTAACGGAAGAACAAATTAACTGTAAAACAGGTACACTTGGTATCCCAGAATTCGGTACGAAATTCGTAAGACAGATGTTAGAAGAGACAAAACCAACGACATTCTCAGAATTGGTCCAAATTTCTGGGCTGTCACATGGTACTGACGTATGGCTGGGTAATGCAAATGAGTTAATTTATAACGGTACATGTACGCTGAGTGAAGTTATCGGTTGTCGTGATGACATCATGGTATATTTAATCTATCAAGGTTTAGATCCATCATTAGCCTTCAAAATCATGGAGTCGGTTCGTAAAGGTAAAGGTGTACCGGAAGAATGGGAAGATGACATGAAAGGTAATAATGTACCAGGTTGGTATATTGATTCATGTAAGAAGATTAAATATATGTTCCCTAAAGCCCATGCGGCTGCTTACGTACTTATGGCTGTGCGTATCGCATACTTTAAAGTACATTTTGCACTTTTATTCTATGCGGCATATTTTACAGTCCGTGCAGATGATTTTGATGTAGAGGCGATGGCGAAAGGTTCAGCATCTATACGTGCAAGAATTGATGAAATTGCTCAAAAGGGACTCGATGCTGCGCCGAAAGAGAAGAGTTTATTAACGGTACTAGAAATGACACTTGAAATGTGTGAGCGTGGATACTCATTCCAAAAGGTTGATTTATACCGTTCGCATGCAACGGAATTTATTATTGATGGGGACTCATTAATCCCTCCGTTTAATGCAGTGCCTGGTCTTGGTACGAACGCAGCCTTAAGTATTGTGGAAGCGCGCAAAAATGGAGACTTCTTATCAAAAGAAGACTTACAGCAACGAAGTAAGGTTTCGAAAACAATTATTGAGTATTTAGATAGCCAAGGTTGTTTAGGAGATTTGCCGGATCAAAACCAATTATCACTGTTCTAATAGGTAGGAAAAGTCTTTGCAAATCAATATTTGCTATGGTATACTATAAACCGAGATAACCATGTCATGTATATTTTGTGAAAAAGAGAGTGGGGAAACCCACTCTTTCGTGTTACTATCTACATTTTATTCATGTAGATAGTAAAGACATTTCTGTCGTATATACATATTTTGTTACAAGTTTTACTTCTTAAATTTGGTAATACTAAGACAGATATTCCCTGCTTAACGGCAGGGGCTTTTGTTAGCTAACGAGAAAGAATAAGATAGACCGTCTTTATGAACGGGATCTTTTCTTGTAAATGGTACATGGCGGCAGGAAGGAGGCTGTTTATGGATAAGAAAGTCACAGAAGTTGTAGAAGCATTTGCGCAGCCAATCGTTGAAGAGTTAAATCTTGAACTTGTAGATGTAGAGTATGTGAAAGAAGGACAAGACTGGTTCTTACGCGTATTCATCGATTCTGAAAAGGGAGTCGACATTGAAGAATGCGGTGCGGTAAGTGAACGTTTAAGCGAAGCTTTAGATAAAGAGGATCCAATTCCTCACCTTTACTTTTTGGATGTATCATCTCCTGGAGCAGAACGCCCATTAAAGAAAGAGAAAGACTTCCAGCAAGCGGTAGGAAAACAAGTGGCAATAAAAACATATGAGCCGATTGATGGCGAAAAGATGTTTGAAGGAAAGTTACTTTCCTACGACGGTACTACAATTACACTACTATTAACAATTAAAACACGTAAAAAAGAAATCCAAATTCCAATGGATAAAGTTGCAAATGCGCGACTTGCTGTTACGTTTTAGTAAGAAGGGGGATCTTCATGAGCACTGAGTTGTTAGATGCTTTGCTCGTATTAGAGTCAGAAAAAGGTATTAGTAAAGATATTATTATTGATGCGATTGAAGCAGCGTTAATCTCTGCTTATAAACGCAATTTTAACCAAGCACAAAACGTTCGTGTGAGCTTTAACCCAGAAGTGGGAACAATTCAAGTTTTAGCACGTAAGGACGTTGTTGATAATGTGTTTGATCCACGTCTTGAAATCTCTGTAGAAGAGGCAAGACAAATTAATCCAAACTACCAAGATGGCGACGTACTAGAAATTGAAGTAACGCCAAAAGATTTTGGTCGTATTGCAGCGCAAACTGCAAAACAAGTTGTAACACAACGAGTTCGTGAAGCAGAACGTGGTGTTATTTACTCAGAATTTAGTGATCGTGAAGAAGACATTATGGTTGGTATTGTACAACGCCAAGATGCTCGTTTCATCTACGTAAGCTTAGGTAAAGTAGAAGCTTTATTACCTGTAAGTGAGCAAATGCCAAATGAGCAATATAAGCCACATGATCGTATTCGCGTATTTATTACAAAAGTAGAAAAGACAACAAAAGGACCACAAATTTACGTATCACGTACACATCCTGGTCTTTTAAAACGTTTATTCGAAATGGAAGTTCCAGAAATTTATGATGGAACTGTAGAAATTCGCTCTGTAGCGCGCGAAGCAGGAGATCGTTCTAAAATCTCTGTGCATGCAGAAAACATTGATGTTGATCCAGTTGGTTCTTGCGTAGGACCGAAAGGACAACGTGTACAACGTGTTGTAGATGAACTAAAAGGTGAAAAGATTGACATCGTTCGCTGGTCAAATGATCCAGTTGAATATGTTGCAAATGCTTTAAGCCCATCACAAGTTGTTAAAGTACTTGTAGATGAAGATGAAAAAGCAACAACTGTTGTTGTTCCAGACCACCAGCTATCATTAGCTATCGGTAAGCGTGGACAAAATGCGCGTCTTGCAGCTAAATTAACAGGCTGGAAAATTGATATTAAAAGTGAGTCTGATGCGAAACAACTTGGAATTGTAACAGAAGAAGATAGCGTAATCGCATTCGGATTCGATTCAGTTGAAGACGAAATCGAATAGAGGTGATGAGTATGAGCAATCGAAAAGTTCCGTTACGAAAATGTATCGCGACGCAAGAGATGAAATCAAAACGAGAGCTCGTTCGCATTGTTCGTTCCAAAGAGGGCGAAGTGTCTATTGATTTATCTGGAAAAAAATCAGGACGAGGTGCATATTTGTCAAAAGATAAAGAATGCATTATGCAAGCCCAAAAGAAAAACATTTTGGAACATCATCTAAAAGCGAAAATCGACAGTTCTCTGTACGAAGAGCTTCTTGAGCTTGTTGAGAAGGAGTCGAAATAAGTGTCCGATTGGAAATCGTTTTTAGGACTAGCAAATCGCGCTCGAAAAATCATTTCGGGTGAAGAACTCGTTTTAAAAGAAGTACGAAGTGGTAAAGCAAAGCTCGTATTGCTTTCTGAAGATGCGTCAGCGAACACTACTAAACGTATCACTGATAAAACGACGTACTACAACGTACCAATGAAAAAAGTCGAAAATCGACAACAATTAGGGCATGCGATTGGGAGAGACGAGCGAGTCGTTGTAGCTGTGTTAGATGAAGGCTTTGCGAAAAAGCTACGTAGCATGCTCGATACAAATTACCGGGGGTGAAGGTATGAGTAAAATTCGAGTACATGAATATGCAAAAAAAAATAATATCTCAAGTAAAGATCTTATGACAAAACTTAAAGAGATGAATATCGAGGTTTCGAATCATATGACAATGTTAGAAGATGAAGTAGTAAATAAATTAGATAATGAATATAACACTGGAGCGGAAAAACCTTCTGTTGCAGATGAGTTTGAAGTAGAAGAGAAAGTTGTTCGCAGTAAAAAGAACAGCAATAAGAAAAAGAAAAAAGGCAAAGGAAATGAAGACAAACGTCAAGATAACTTTGCTGGAAGACAACAAACGCAAATAGTAGAAACACCAGATAAAATCACTTTCTCTGGAAGCCTTACAGTAGGTGAACTTGCTAAAAAGTTAAGTAAAGAGCCATCTGAAATTATTAAAAAGCTCTTCATGCTTGGAATTATGGCAACAATTAACCAAGACTTGGATAAAGATACAATTGAGTTAATTGCTACTGATTACGGTATTGAAGTAGAAGAAGAAGTAGTTGTAAGTGAAACTGAGTTTGAAACATTCATTGATGAGCAAGATGATGAAGAAAACTTAAAAGAGCGTCCAGCTGTTGTTACGATTATGGGACACGTTGACCATGGTAAAACAACATTACTTGACTCAATTCGTAATTCAAAAGTAACTGCTGGCGAAGCGGGTGGAATTACTCAGCATATTGGTGCATACCAAGTTGAAGTAAATGATAAGAAAATTACATTCTTAGATACGCCTGGTCACGCGGCATTTACAACGATGCGTGCTCGTGGTGCGCAAGTAACTGATATTACAATCCTTGTTGTTGCAGCTGATGACGGTGTTATGCCTCAAACAGTTGAAGCGATTAGCCATGCAAAAGCAGCTGGAGTACCAATTATTGTTGCTGTGAATAAAATGGATAAACCAGCGGCGAATCCTGATCGTGTAATGCAAGAATTAACAGAATATGAATTAGTTCCAGAAGCTTGGGGCGGAGATACAATTTTCGTACCAATTTCTGCAATCCAAGGCGAGGGAATTGACAACTTGCTAGAGATGATTCTTCTTGTAAGTGAAGTAGAAGAATATAAAGCAAACCCAAATCGTTATGCAACGGGTACTGTAATTGAAGCACAGCTTGATAAAGGTAAAGGAACTATCGCGACATTATTAGTTCAAAACGGTACACTTCGAGTTGGAGATCCAATCGTTGTTGGAACTTCATTCGGGCGTGTTCGTGCAATGGTAAGTGATATTGGTCGTCGTGTAAAAGTTGCTGGTCCATCAACTCCTGTTGAAATTACAGGTTTAAATGAAGTACCACAAGCTGGAGATCGTTTCATGGCATTCGCTGATGAGAAGAAAGCTCGTCAAATCGGTGAATCACGTGCACAAGAAGCGTTAGTTGCACAACGTGGTGAGAAATCTAAATTAAGCCTTGAAGATTTATTCCAACAAATCCAAGAGAGCGATGTAAAAGAAATCAACTTAATCGTAAAAGCAGACGTACAAGGTTCTGTTGAAGCGATGGCAGCGTCACTTCGTAAAATTGATGTTGAAGGCGTAAAAGTTAAAATCATTCACACTGGTGTAGGTGCGATTACAGAATCTGATATCATTTTAGCTTCTGCATCTAATGCAATTGTAATTGGATTTAACGTACGTCCGGATGTGAACGCGAAGCGTACAGCTGAATTAGAGAACGTTGATGTTCGCTTACACCGCATTATCTACAAAGTAATCGAAGAAATTGAATTAGCAATGCAAGGTATGCTGGATCCAGAATTCGAAGAAAAAGTAATCGGTCAAGCGGAAGTTCGTCAAACATTCAAGGTAACAAAAGTTGGAACAATCGCAGGTTGTTACGTAATTGACGGTAAAATTACACGCGATAGTGGCGTTCGTATTATCCGCGATGGTATCGTAATTTTCGAAGGACAACTTGATACGTTAAAACGTTTCAAAGACGACGTAAAAGAAGTTGCACAAAACTATGAGTGTGGTATTACAATTGAAAGATATAATGACCTTAAAGAAGGGGACATCATTGAAGCATACGTTATGGAAGAAGTGAAGCGATGATTGTCGCTTCACTCTCATTCGAGTGTATGATTTACGATGTGCATTCTTTAAAAGAGAAACGGGCAATTTTGCAACGAGTGCTAACTCGTGTGAAACAGCGCTATAATGTAGCTGTTTCTGAAGTTGGGCATCAAGATGTATGGCAACGTACAGAAATTGCGGTTGTTTCCGTATCCTCAAATCGTGTTATCTGTGAAAAAGAAATGAATCGTGTACTGGAGTACATCGATTCATTTCCTGAAATTGAACGTACGATAACACAATTGGAATGGTATTGAATGAGGTGAAGAGTTATGAAATTACGTGCAAACCGTGTAGGCGAGCAAATGAAAAAAGAATTAGGCGACATCATTAGTCGTAAAATTAAAGACCCACGTATCGGATTTGTTACAGTAACAGATGTACAAGTGAGTGGTGATTTGCAAATTGCCAAAGTATATATTTCTGTTTTAGGTGACGAAGAACAGAAAGAAAATACGTTAAAAGGTTTAGCGAAGGCAAAAGGCTTTATTCGTTCAGAAATTGGCCAACGTATTCGTCTTCGTAAAACACCGGAAATTACCTTTGAGTTTGATGAGTCTATCGGATATGGTCATCGAATTGATACACTTTTACATGAAATTAATAAAGACGGTAAACGTGAAGAATAATGGATAGACATTTGTCTATCCATTTTTTCAATGCAAAATAAGTTTTGGATATTTACTACGAAAGAATTATGATGAGGTGAACATATATGGAAGGTGTAGTATTATTACATAAGCCAAAAGGCATGACATCACATGATTGTGTATTTAAATTAAGAAAGATATTGCGAGAAAAGAGAATTGGTCATACGGGAACATTAGACCCAGATGTAACGGGAGTATTACCACTTTGTGTGGGGAGAGCAACGAAGATTGCACAATTTTTAACAAGTGAAACGAAAACATATGAAGGTGAAGTAACATTAGGGTTTTCAACAACAACAGAAGATGCATCTGGTGAAGTTGTGGAGAAACAAGATGTAAACCGTGTTATTACACGTAAAGAAGTAGAAGAGGTACTAGCGGAATTAACAGGTACGATTGAACAAATGCCACCAATGTTCTCAGCTGTAAAAGTAAACGGGAAAAAATTATATGAATATGCAAGAGCAGGACAAGAGGTGGAACGTCCAGTTCGTACAATTACGATTCATGAATTCGTATTACTTGATGACCGTGAAGTTTTTGAAGGAGAAAATATTTCATTCCGTTTCCGTGTAACGTGTAGTAAAGGAACATATGTAAGAACGTTAGCGGTAATGATCGGGGAGAAACTTGGTTTCCCATCACATATGTCTCACCTTGTAAGAACGGCATCTGGTGAATTTTTATTAGAAGATTGCATATCATTTGAAGAAATTGAAGAAAACGTGCAAAATGGAACAGTAGAGTCTATCTTCATTTCAATTGATGAAGCATTAAGTAAGTTTCCAAAAATGGTTGTAGATGAAAAGCAAGCAGAGAAAATCAAGAATGGTATGTTCTTAAAGAATGAATTAGAAATAACAGCACCATTTATTACAGTGTTTGATAAAAATGATCGTTGCTTAGCAATTTATGAACATCATCCGAAACATCCTGGCATGTTAAAGCCAATGAAAGTACTTGTGAATAATCAAGAACTAAAGCTATAATGAATTATTGGAAGGATTATTACAGAAAAAGGTGAATTCAAGCGTGAAACTTATTCATTTAACTCATCCACATGAACAAAATAAATTAGAATTACCACCTACTGTAATGGCATTAGGATTTTTTGATGGCATTCATTTAGGACATCAATGTGTAATTCGAACTGCGAAAAAAATAGCGGACGACCGAGGATATAAAAGTGCAGTTATGACATTTCATCCTCATCCATCTGTTGTTTTAGGGAAAAAGGATGCGCATGTGGAGTATATTACACCAATGCGTGATAAAGAAAAAATAGTCGAAAGCTTAGGAATCGATATATTATATGTGATTAAATTTGATGAATCATTTGCAGGGTTATTACCACAACAATTTGTAGATGATTATATTATTGGTTTAAATGTAAAGCATGTAGTAGCAGGGTTTGATTATTCATATGGACGTTTAGGAAAAGGAAAGATGGAGACTTTACCATTTCATGCAAGAGGGGAGTTTACACAGACTGTGATTGAAAAAGTTGAATTTCAAGAAGAGAAAGTAAGTTCTACAGCATTACGAAAGTTAATTCGAAATGGCGAAATGGAACAAATTCCATCTATTTTAGGTAGAGCCTATACTGTAGCGGGAACAGTTATACACGGCGACAAACGTGGGCGTCAAATTGGTTTTCCAACAGCTAATGTAGGTTTAAGTGATGAGTATTTATTGCCACCTGTAGGTGTTTATGCAGTGAGATTAAAAGTTCACGATGAATGGTACGATGGTGTATGTAATATTGGATATAAACCGACTTTTAAAGAAGATGAGCGTCAATTATCAATTGAAGTGCACTTATTTGAATTTAACAAAGATATATACGATCAAAATGTTACAGTAGAGTGGCATATGCGTATAAGAGAAGAGAAGAAATTCAATGGCATTGATGAGTTAGTTGAACAAATCGCAAAAGATAAGAAAACAGCACAAGAATATTTTGCGAGCGAAAAGAATATACTTGCTTTTTCAAATGAAAAGTAGTATTCTATGTTATGTACTTTATGACAACCATTGCTTGGCATTGCGACTCACCGACGCTTGCTAGGTAATTGGGGGTTTAATTAATAGGAGGTGAAATAGGATGGCTTTAACACAAGAGCGTAAAAATGAAATCATTGCACAATTTAGAACTCATGAGACTGATACTGGTTCTCCAGAGGTTCAAATTGCTGTCCTAACGGAGCAAATTAACACTCTAAACGAGCACTTACGTACTCACAAGAAAGATCATCATTCACGTCGTGGTCTATTAAAGATGGTTGGTAAACGTCGTAATTTACTAACTTACCTTCGTAATAGCGATATCACACGTTACCGTGAATTAATCACAAAGCTTGGCTTACGTCGATAGTCAAAGAAGCGGGAATATTCCCGCTTTTTTGTTAGGTAAAAATATATCTTCTACGCTTTATAGCTTACTTAATTTTAGGCAATACTAGAGGTAGAATATTGTGATATACTATCCATTTACATAGAAGAATTGAATACTTTAAATTGAGAGGGGTACTTAAATGAGTCAAGAAAAGCAAGTCTTCTCGATAGATTTAGCTGGTCGCCAGCTAACAGTTGAAACTGGTCAGCTTGCCAAACAAGCGAACGGAGCAGTATTAGTAAGATATGGCGATACAGCGGTTCTATCTACAGCAACTGCATCAAAAGAAGCTAAAAATGTAGATTTTTTCCCACTTACAGTAAACTATGAAGAGCGTTTATATGCAGTCGGAAAAATTCCTGGCGGTTTTATTAAGCGTGAAGGTCGTCCAAGTGAAAAAGCAATTTTGGCAAGTCGTTTAATCGACCGTCCAATTCGTCCGCTATTCGCAGATGGTTTCCGTAACGAAGTACAAGTTGTCAGCATTGTAATGAGTGTTGATCAAGATTGTTCTTCTGAAATGGCAGCTATGCTTGGTTCTTCATTAGCGTTATCGATTTCAGATATTCCATTTGAAGGTCCAATCGCTGGTGCGACAGTTGGTCGTATTAATGGCGAATTCGTTATTAATCCAACAGTAGAACAGCAAGAACAAAGTGATATCCACTTAGTTGTAGCTGGTACGAAAGATGCGATTAACATGGTTGAAGCAGGAGCAGATCAAGTGCCTGAAGAAACAATGTTAGAAGCAATTATGTTTGGTCATGATGAAATTAAACGTTTAATTGCATTCCAAGAAGAGATTGTACAAGCTGTAGGTAAAGAGAAATCAGAAGTGAAACTTTATGAAGTTGACGCTGATCTTAATCAAGCTGTACGTGAAATGGCTGAGAAGGATATGCATTCTGCAATTCAAGTACATGAGAAACATGCACGTGAAGATGCAATTAACGAAGTGAAAAAGCGTGTAATTGAGCATTACGAAGCTGAGGAAGCTGACGCTGATACATTAGGACAAGTAAATGAGATTTTATATAAAATTGTAAAAGAAGAAGTACGTCGTCTTATTACAGTTGAAAAAATTCGCCCAGATGGCCGTAAAGGTGACGAAATCCGTCCTTTAGCATCAGAGGTTGGTATTTTATCTCGTACACACGGTTCTGGTTTATTCACACGTGGACAAACACAAGCATTAAGTATTTGTACATTAGGTGCATTAGGCGATGTGCAAATTTTAGATGGTCTTGGTGTAGAAGAATCAAAACGCTTTATGCACCATTACAATTTCCCATCATTTAGTGTTGGTGAAACAAGACCGATGCGTGGACCAGGTCGTCGTGAAATTGGTCACGGTGCACTAGGAGAGCGCGCACTTGAGCCTGTAATTCCATCTGAAAAAGATTTCCCATACACAGTACGCCTTGTATCTGAAGTATTAGAATCAAATGGTTCTACTTCACAAGCAAGTATTTGTGGTAGTACTTTAGCAATGATGGATGCGGGTGTTCCACTTAAAGCTCCAGTTGCAGGTATTGCAATGGGTCTGGTTAAATCTGGTGAGCATTACACAATTTTATCTGATATTCAAGGTATGGAAGATCATTTAGGTGATATGGACTTTAAAGTAGCAGGTACAGCACAAGGTGTAACTGCGCTGCAAATGGACATTAAAATCGATGGTTTATCACGTGAGATTTTAGAAGAGGCATTACAACAAGCGAAAATTGGTCGTGTGCACATTCTAAATCATATGTTATCTGTTATTGCAGAGCCACGTACTGAATTATCAGCTTACGCTCCAAAGATTATTACAATGACAATCAACCCAGATAAAATCCGTGACGTTATTGGACCAAGCGGTAAACAAATCAATAAAATTATTGAAGAAACTGGCGTTAAAATTGACATCGAGCAAGATGGTACAGTATTCATTTCATCAATAAATCAAGAAATGAACGACAAAGCTAAGAAGATTATCGAAGATATCGTTCGCGAAGTACAAGTAGGTGAGATCTACGAAGGAAAAGTGAAACGTGTTGAGAAATTTGGTGCTTTCGTTGAATTATTCAGCGGTAAAGATGGATTAGTTCATATTTCTGAACTTGCACTTGAGCGTGTAGGTAAAGTAGAAGACGTTGTGAAAATCGGTGATGTAATTACAGTTAAAGTTATCGAGATTGACAAGCAAGGTCGCGTAAATCTATCTAGAAAAGTATTGCTAAAAGAAGAGCAAGAAAAAGAAGCTGCTAAAGAAGAAAACAAACAAGAGCAGCAATAAGTAAAAGCCAGTTAAACTGGCTTTTTTTGTTATGTAAAGAACATGATGTTCATATATTTTTATGTCGGTATAGGTATAGTTTTCATTATAACGCTCAAATTAACAAAGATAAGAAGAAAGTGTTTTTATATAGTTAATTTGGGAGGGTTTATATGAAAGTTCGTATATTGGCATACATATGTATATTTTCTTTATATGTCAGTTTAGGCTCTTATTCTGTTTTTGCACAAGATAACTTGCATGAAGAAATTCAAAAGCATGCAAAACAGTATGAGATTGCACCTCAAAATGCGATGATTGATAAAATATGGAAGGCAACACCTGGATATAATGGAAGACAAGTGGATATTGAAGCATCGTATAATAATATGAAGAAGCTAAAGGAATTTGATCAAAAATATCTTGAATTCAAAGAAGTCTCACCGAGTGTTCATTTGGAAGATTTATCACCAGCTCCAATTTATAGAGGGCATCCAAATAAAAAGATGGTAGGATTAACAATAAATGTGGCATGGGGAAATGAGTATTTGCCTCGCATATTAGAAATCTTGAAAAAGCATGATGTGAAGGCCACTTTCTTTTTAGAAGGACGTTGGGTGAAAGAAAATTTGCGATTTGCAAAAATGATTGTCGATGCAAAACAAGAAGTTGGAAATCACTCATACACACACCCTAATATGAAAACGTTATCGTCAGATGAAATACGAGATCAGTTACAAAAAACAAATCGAATGATAGAAGTAGCAACGAATCAAAAAGTAAGATGGTTTGCCCCGCCGAGTGGAAGCTTTCGAGATGAAGTCGTAAAGATTGCAGATGATTTTCAAATGGGAACGATTATGTGGACTGTAGATACGATTGATTGGAAGCGACCTGAGCCGGATGTACTATTGCAGAGAGTAATGAGAAAAATACATCCAGGTGCTATCATATTAATGCATCCTACTTCGTCTACAGCAGAGGCTTTAGAAACAATGATTACAAAATTGAAGGAACAAGGATATAAAGTGGGGAATATAACTGAATTACTGGATGAAAAACGTGTGGATTAAATACATTTGCATGACATTCATCCTTAAACTTGTTATCATTAAATAATAGCGTTTTATTTAGAGAAACTGGCAGTAGGAGGAAAGTTTTTGATTAAAAAATATACTTGTAAAAATGGTGTAAGAATAGTTATGGAGAATATACCAACTGTAAGATCGGTTGCAATTGGTATTTGGATCCATGCGGGATCAAGAAATGAAAATGAAAAAAATAATGGGATTTCTCACTTTTTAGAGCATATGTTCTTTAAAGGGACAGAAACACGTAGTGCACGAGAGATTGCAGAATCATTTGATAGCATTGGTGGTCAAGTGAATGCATTTACTTCAAAAGAATATACTTGTTACTATGCAAAAGTATTAGATGAGCATGCTAAATATGCTCTAGATGTTTTAGCAGATATGTTCTTTAATTCAACATTTGATGAGGAAGAACTGAAAAAAGAGAAGAATGTCGTATGTGAAGAAATTAAAATGTACGAAGATGCGCCAGATGATATTGTGCATGATATGTTAACGAAAGCAACATATGAAACGCATCCACTTGGATATCCTATTTTAGGAACAGAAGAAACGCTTAATACGTTTACAGGTGATACGTTACGTCAATATATAAAAGATCATTACACACCTGAAAATGTAGTTGTATCAGTTGCAGGAAATATTGATGAAGCATTTTTACAAACAGTGGAGCAATATTTCGGTAGTTATGAAGGAACAACAAACCGTGAACAAGTACATAGCCCAATTTTCCATTTCAATAAGGTAGCCCGTAAAAAGGAAACGGAACAAGCTCATTTATGTCTAGGATATAAAGGCTTACAAATGGGACACGAAGATATTTATAACTTAATTGTATTAAATAATGTTTTAGGCGGTAGCATGAGTAGCCGTTTATTCCAAGAAGTACGTGAGCAACGTGGATTAGCTTACTCGGTATTTTCTTACCACTCTTCTTATGAAGATACAGGTATGTTAACACTTTACGGTGGAACAGGTAGCCAACAATTAGATACACTGTATGAAACAATGCAAGAAACATTAGAGACATTGAAAAATACAGGTATTACAGAAAAAGAGCTTATGAATAGTAAAGAGCAATTAAAAGGAAACTTAATGTTAAGTTTAGAAAGTACAAATAGCCGTATGAGCCGTAACGGTAAAAATGAATTGCTTCTTCGTAAACATCGTTCACTTGATGAGATTATTGAAAGTGTAAACACTGTAACAAAAGAAAATGTGGACGGATTAATTCGCAACATGTTTACTGATGAATTCTCTGCGGCACTTATTAGTCCAGACGGAAAACTTCCAAAAGGAATAAAACTATAATCGATTTTTATGATGTATCTGATAATAACCTTCTCTCTTTTTAAATGAGAGAAGGTTATTTTTTTTATCCATATAGAATAGGTACTAATTATAGACAACGCAAATGAAAAATTCAGTAGGGGGAGTGGAGTATGTATGCGATTAAGTGAATTAAGTGGTAAAGAGGTTGTAGATATAGAAAAAGCGGAAAAAATGGGAGTCTTAGGTTATATGGATTTAGAGATTAATGAGAAAGACGGACAAATACAAACACTTATAATACCTGTAGGGAAGTGGGGAGGTTTTAAAAAGGAACCACAAGAAGTAAGGGTCGCATGGAGTCAAATAAAGAAAGTCGGACATGATATGCTTCTTTGTGATAGTATAGATCGTTCAAATTCGGAGTGAAGGATGGCCATTTTGGTCATCTTTTTTGTATCTACATAGAAACCTGATAAATCATATGTGCATTTGGATTTTCAATCACCATAAACTCGTACATTACATATGATGTGGAGGAAAAAGAAAAAGTAGGCACTTTTCTTATAAATGACAGAAAAAGAAGGTGAATTAGGGAATGTTGACTGAGATGCATATTGCTGTCATAGGAGGAGATGCAAGGCAGCTAGAAGTAATTCGTAAGCTAGTTGAATTGGATGCGAAACTTTCTTTGATAGGGTTTGATCAGTTAGATCATGGTTTCACAGGGGCAGCAAAAGAAAGTATACAAAATTTAGATTTCACTTCTGTAGACGCAATTATTTTGCCGGTTGCAGGTACAAATGCTAAAGGAGAAGTAGATACTATTTTTTCAAATGAAAAAGTTTCAATAACGAAAGAACAAATTGAAAATACACCAGAACACTTTACTATATATTCGGGTATTGGTACACCTTACTTGGAAAATCTCGTATCTACTACGAACCGAAAACTTGTTAAATTATTTGATCGTGATGATGTGGCAATATACAATTCTATTCCAACTGTAGAAGGTACATTAATGATGGTAATTCAACATACCGACTATACAATTCATGGGTCTAATGTAATGGTTCTAGGATTTGGTAGAACAGGAATGAGTGTTGCGAGAGCATTTCAATCATTAGGAGCCCATGTCAAAGTTGGAGCAAGACGATCTGAACATATTGCACGTATTACAGAAATGATGTTTTCTCCTTTTCATATGCAAGACATAGAGAAAGAAGTAGGGAATATCGATATTGTAATCAATACAATTCCGCACCTCGTTGTAACAGCGAATGTTATTGCAAAAATGCCAGCTCATACGTTAGTGATTGATTTAGCTTCTAAACCAGGTGGTACTGACTTTAGATATGCGGAAAAAAGAGGAGTCAAAGCGTTGCTAGCACCTGGATTACCAGGTATTGTTGCTCCCAAAACGGCTGGGCAAATTTTAGCAAATGTTCTTTCTCAGTTATTAGCAGCAGATGCAATTGCAAAGGAGGAGGAAAAGAAATGAGTTTGAAGGGAAAACGAATTGGTTTCGGATTTACGGGTTCACATTGTACGTATGAGGAAGTTATGCCGCACTTAGAAAAATTAATTGCTGAAGGGGCAGAAGTACGTCCCGTTGTTTCATACACTGTTCAATCAACAAATACTAGATTTGGAGAAGGAGCAGAGTGGATTAAGAAGATTGAAGAAATAACAGGTTTTAAAGCAATTAATTCAATTGTTGGAGCAGAGCCACTTGGACCTAAAATTCCATTAGACTGCATGGTAATCGCTCCTTTAACAGGAAATTCTATGAGTAAATTTGCAAATGCAATGACAGATTCTCCAGTACTAATGGCAGCAAAAGCGACGCTAAGAAATGGCAAGCCTGTCGTATTGGCAGTTTCGACGAATGATGCTTTAGGATTAAATGGGGTAAATCTAATTACACCAACAAGGTGACGACAAAGCATAAATCCTTATATGTCGCCATCTTGAGGGAGCTTAGGGTAAAGCACAAGTTCGAAATCATCGAGCCTTTGCCACTTTTCCTTTTTATAAACAGCCTTTTCTAAAACTGACTTTAGGAGGCTGTTTTTCTTTTTGGGATCATCTGTTTTAAAGTACAGATCAAGAACATGCTCCACTTGAGGTATTGTATCTTTCTTGACTTTTTCCTTCTTAATTTCGGTTTTAATTTCTTTCTTTAAGTTTTCCATAGTGGAAGTGATTTCAGTTATACGGTCAGAAACTACATTCGAGCGTTCTAAAAACATATCGACTGTGTAAACGCCACGTTCTAATAAATCATGTAAATTATTTTTTTGTTTTTGGACGTCTACTAATTCTTTTTCAAGCTTGCGTAATGCAGCCTCATTCATTTGAATGACTTGTGTTTCTTTTAATTTGTCATCTTGCTTATGTTTTTCAAAATCAGCTTTATAATTGATGTACCATTCTTTTAATGCCTCGAGTAAACGCTTCTCAATTAATTCAGTATAACTTGATTTGTTTTCACAGCCACGGTGTTTACAATCCATCGTTTCTTTTCGGTTCTTTGGATAACGTTGGACCATACTATAACCACATTTACTACATTTAATAATGCCAGCTAGAGGGTTTTTAATTCCGTTCGTATTGTAAGGAACGTGATATCTTGAGTTTAATTTTTCTTGTACTTGTTCAAACAAGCTTTCAGGTATGATTGGCTCGTGCTTACCATCGGCAATAATCCAATCCGATTTATCTTGTCGTGCACAACTTCTTTTTACAGCATCAGGCCGTTTTACTTCTTTTCGCTTTTGCCATGTTACTTTTCCGATGTACACATTGTTTTTTAATATATCTAAGATGCTGTAGGGGTTCCATTCATTACCTAGCTTACTTTTGTAGCCAAGATCATTTAATTTGCTTCGGATTGCATTAGCGCCCATATCCTCGTTTGCATACCAATCGAATATCATTCTTACAACAGAAGCTTCTTCTGAATTAATTGTTAAAGTACGTTCTCGCTTATTTAAACGGTGGATATCATAACCATAAGGCGCATGGGTACCGAGGTAATTACCAGCCTCCACGCTTGCTATACGGCCTCGTTGCATACGGCGTGTAATAATCTTTAACTCCTTACGTGCCATAAATGCTTCAAATTCGCTGTATTCTTCGTCCCACTCATCATTAAGGTCATAAGTCTTCCTAGGTGTCATAATCTTCGTATTAGAGCGTTTAAACGTCTCTAAAATGATTCCTTGCTCTTTCATACCACCACGACCTAAACGGTCCATATCCATACAAAGAACAACATCATATTTATTATCTTCAATTTCTTCAAGTAGTGCTAACATCTCAGGGCGTTTCACTAAACTCTCACCAGAAACGATTTCCTCACGGACAGCTAACACATTTAAGTTCATTTCCTTCGCTATTTTCAGAAGGGTAGTGCGGTGCTTTGCTAACGTTTCGCCCTCGCCACGTGCTTCAGCTTCGAGATCGGCACGGGATTTTCTTAGGTAGATTGCGGTTTTCATAATTTTGCCTCCTCTTTAATATTCATTATATAAAATGAATTGATGATAAAGTAATAATTAAAAGAAAAGCCCGCATAAAGAGGGCTTTTCGGATAGTACTAAGTGTAATAAGAAAACTGTTTACATTTAATTTGTTTGTTAATACTATGGTATAAAAGGAGTGTGATTTTATGTTGTCTAAAAATCTCCAAAAAATATTTGCCAAAGAAGCGAATCATTTATTGGACGGTATGAATGAATTTCGAAAGAACCATGAGCGTATCTCCAATAGTATTGCTGAATCAAAGAAAAGAATGGATGAAAAAGCTAAGAAGCGTAGACTTATTCAAAATAAATAGCAACAGGTGATACTACTATATCATCAGCTGTAAGTATATTAAATGTACCTAATACACCGAGAGGTAACCCTAAAATTGAATTAAAGACACTATGAGGGTTGTGTGACATTACATTTGAGAAATCAGGTAGTTTGGCTTCATTATGAGAAATTTTTCTAGTAATCTTTCCAATTAAAGTTGCTTTAATTGATGGGTTATTTTGTCCATATTTAAAGGTTAACTCATCAATGCTTTCACGTAGAAAATCTTGTTTTAACGGGATAAAAATTTTGCCCATTTTCAAAAATGCGTTAGCTGGCACAGTTTGATTAATATACTCTAGCATGATTTTGATTTGTTTAATTGGCGATGATTGTGCTTCTTGAATTTTTTCAAATTGTTCATTTATTGCTTTAATTGCGGCTTTCTTTTGAGCAGGTTTAATATTATTTTCATTTTCTATTTCCTGTATACTTTTATCTTTTTGTTCTTTAAAGCCTAATTGTGAAATTTCAAGAAACTTTTCTCCTACTATCTTTTCAATAACTTCAAAATTCATTGCTGTAAAGCTTGAAGTTGTTTTGATGTATGTACCAGGTGGTAAAGTAGGAGTAGAAAAAGAATTTTCTATTACTTTAATCAGGCCCTTTTCTTCAAAATGTTTTTCAAAATCATTTAGTGCATTATCATGTAATTGTGTAGAAATGATTTCTTTCCCAGCTTCTAAATCAGCGATTGTAAAAGATTCAGAATGATTTTCACCTGGAGCTAGACGTAATGTGGCTTTTGCGGATGGTGATTTTATAACAAATGGAATGTCAAATTTTCCAGTATCCCCTTGAACTTCAAAGTATCCTCTTGCTTGTGCACCTTTACTTTCTTGATGTGTTTCTGTTCTTTGTTCTTGAAACTCGCTATTTTTCGATGTAATCAGCCCATCATTTGTCTGTGCAATAAATGAATGTAAAAAATTTTTGTCTAAATAAATTAATTCTTTCATGTGATTATATCCCCTTTGCTATTTGTTAATATAAAATCAAGATTTGATAAGCAGTAATCAATCAGTTTCATCAATCTTTTTATAAAAGTACCACTTATCTTTATCTGGATTGTATAAATAAACCTCTTTTAAAGTAACACGATGTTTAGGTTCTACTAGAATCCATTGGTTATCCTTTCTTGTGTAAAGATGGATAAGCTCTTCTTTGTTGTTTTTTTGAAGTGTGTCATAGTCTATTAGACTCATAGTATAAAAACATTTAGGGCGTTTGTTAAAACGATAAATAAAAACAGCAGACCCTGTAAATAGAACGAAAAAGAGAGGGTCTCCTATAAATGTCCCTAAATTACTTTCAATAGTTTTGCTAACGTTTTTGTCTTTTAAAAGTAAGGTGTTTATATTTAAAGCATGAAAATAACTACAAGTGAAAAATACTATACATACGGATATAAATAATGGCCGTTTTTCAATAGTATCAATAATCCATTTTGAAAATTTATATCTTTTCTTTTTGGTGGTTTCTCTGTTTTTCTCAACTTGTGTAAAGGGCCAAGCATATATATACAGGAGATAGACCAAGACGGCTAAAATAATTAATATTATAGCTATTAATTTTATAATAGAGTGAGATAAAAAAGGAACAGCAAGGATAAGTGAATATAGGGCAAATGCTGTTATTTGTAATAGAAAATAAAAAGTCAAAAAAGCAACTATAAAGTTTGCGAAATTTTTGAAAAAACGTCCTTGTTTTTGTTCGAAAATAATGTCTAAGTCATTTTTATAAATGTATCCAAATATAAATGGAAACACTATTGCTAATGGTCCAAAGGTTTTTAAGACATTTCCAATAAATTCAATTAATGAGGTCATAAATTCCTAAGATCCTTTCCAGTTTAAATTTTGATGAGTAATAATGCGTTTGCTTTAAAATAAAAATGATATTTTGATTCAATTTAATAAGTTTTTAAACGAGCAAATCCACTCGGAACTCCATGAATTTCGGCAACTTCTTGAATAGATAAATGAGTATTTTCATAAGCAAATATCATTTCATCAGTAAGTAATAATTCCACAGCAAATGTATTTGCTTCAATTTCTAAGCGATCCACTGAAAAGAAGGTTTGGTTACGTAAGAAGGGAGTATTTGCTTTAGGATGAAGTACAGCATGGCCTAATTCATGTGCACAAACAAATCGTTGAGTGAATTCGTCAATTTTATTATTAATATGAATGAATTTAAATCGTTTGTAAGTGTTGTAAAAACCAAGAGTATTCCCAAGGTCTTCAAACAACACTATAATATTTTTTCGTTTAGCAATTTCAAAGGGGTTTGTTGTTCCATGTTTTTTTACGATTTTGAGTATGTATTCTTTAATTTCCATTTCTCGCTCCGTTCAATCTTTTTTATACTTGTTTGGAGTGAATTTTTGTTTTGCTAATTGCTTTGCCATACGCATTGAGTTCTCTAGAGAAATACGAATCATTTCTTTTGTATGTTCGTCTATTGGTTCTCCGTCAAACATTAACGCTTCATCGCTGTTTTCTAGCTCTTCTAAGGTTTTTTCTAAATCACGTGCGATATCACGTTCTTCCTTAATCGATAATTTAGTTGGATTATTAGATACCATTTCTTTCGTTTGTGTCCTATCTAACAGATAATCTGTTGATACCTCAAAAAAGTCAGCGATTTTCTTTAAAGTATCATAATCTGGTTCGCGCTGACCCTGCTCATAATTAGCTAATTTTCCTCTTGAAAAGCCCAAACGATCAGCAAGTTCATATTGACTTAGTTTTTGTTTTTTTCTAAGTTCCGAAATCTTTTTTCCGAGCATAAATTCTTCCTTCTTTCTAAATAAGAATGGGCACTTTTTATTAATTATAGAAACGTTTAGTTTCTAAATCTACAAAGGAAACAAAAAGTTTCTAATAAATATTAACAGAAACGAATCGTTTCTTTATATTAGAGGTATAAGGAAACGAAATGTTTCTTTTGGAGGTGACATATTGAATAAAAAAAGAAATAAAATGATTGAATTTAGAAATAATCAATCAAGATTAGTTGTAGCAAGGAATTTGAAAATTACTCCTCAAATGCTAGGGGCAATTGAACGTGGTGATAGAACGCCTTCATTAGAATTAGCTAAAAGAATAGCTGATTTTTATAAAACTACAATTGACGATCTTTTTTTTAGTTAAAAAGGAAACAAAATGTTTCTGGAGGTGAGAAAATGCCATCAACTAACATGGCAGTACCAACAGACCCGTCGCATAAACATATAAAAAGCACTTCAAGAGGTGACACCATGAGCCAACAAGAAGAATATGCGGCGACTTATGAATTTGGAAAAACGAAAGTCCATGTTGTGGCTCCTGAGCCAAAATCACAAAAGGATATTGATAAAATCCGTCAAGCATATTACAAGGCTGGTTGGGCCATCATCAAAGAGATACAAGTAAAAGAAAACGTTGAGGAATAGTTCCTCTCTTTTTATACGAAAAGTAGACAAGTTACATATGTACTAATTTCATTGTAACCATTTGAAAACTAAATATGGAGGCGAACAGATATGGGAACAAGCATATACTGCAATTCAGCAATAGGAGAATTATTACAGAATGCTAGAGAATGTTGTGACAATGTTCAGCTGAAAACGAAGAAAGGGCTATCTAAGTACCTTGGTATTACACATGAAAGACTAACTCGTATTGAATCTGGACTTTCTAAACCAGAATTTGAACTTGCGATGGATTGGTGCCATGCAACAGGAGCAAAGTTAAATCAACAAGCGATTAAACATATTTATGGTGTGGGGTTACCACCTACAGATCCACGTTTAACTCAAGATGTAAATCTACAATTGATGAACTACATTAAACAAGCTGAAGAGGGAATTGCGGCAGCTAAAGAAATTATGAATCTACAAGTTACAACAAGGTCATGGAAGCATGATGAAAAGAAGAAACATGAATATGCAGTTCATGCAAAAGAAATCTTCGATACAATCCAAGCTACTCAATGTGTAGTACAAGCCCTTGAACAAGTTCACTTTGGCATTATGGAACAAATACAAAGAAGTTGGTTGCAAAAGGCTATGGCGGAAAACGTTATTATTCAATCGGTAGATAGCTTAATGACTTTAACGAAGATGCTGTAAAGGAGGGATAAAAATGACAGTAGATTATAAGAAACCTAGCTTAAAAGAATATAAGGAATTAATTCGTTATGATGCAAAACTAACTGGTGAAATTAAAATAGCAGAATTACTTAATGAGGATTCAAAAACAGTTGAGTTAAAGCAAGAGAAGAAATTGTTGGGGATTCGAATCAAAATTATTGAAGCATCATTCATTTTGAAACATAAATGGGCAAATAAAAAAGCTACCGCCTAGACAACAGTAGCTCTGAAAAATATCGTAAAGCAATTATAACATTATATAAATCATTTGGACAAGCCACTGTGCTTGTCGTTATGACCAGAAAGGGATTTTTCCTCCCATACCTCTACAATGTTCCTTTCTGGTTGTAACGATGCGTACAGCATCAATTTAATTAGAAAGGAGATGTAATCCATGAACGATAAAATCAATCGTCTTCATGATCTAGTTCTTCCTGGAGATTTTTCATTTGCAAATAAACTTCGTAACTGTATGAGTGAATGTATTCATAACATGTTTAATGCAGAATCAACCGAAGAATCAAATCACTGGGAAGAAGAGCTGGAGCGATGTATAAGGGAATTTAAAATGCTTCGTGATACAAAAGAGGAACATGAGGCATCGATGAGTTATCGTGTAGTGATTAAAGATTTAATAGCAAGAGGAGTTAACGCTTCGTTAGTAACACGTAGAAAATAAAAAGATCTATCACTTGGCAGAGTGATAGACAAACGGTTTTGCAAAAGATCTTAGAATTAATTATATCAAATTAGCATTCGTATAACAACGGAGTGTGCTACATGCTTTTAGACAAATCGTTACATAGAGTGTTGCTGAATCCTAAAGTGCTTCAACAAGCAACATCAGAGCAACACCTAATTTACTTAGTAAAACAATATCTCAAAATAGGATATAAGAATTATCGCTTATTACGTGTAGAGGACGGATTCGCGATATGTAAACGGGAGGATGAATAATATGGCAGTTTATAGACCAGTACACGTTTCATTTTGGCAGGATTCATTTGTTTTAGATCTTACACCGGAGGAGAAGTATTTCTACTTATATTTGATGACAAACAGTAAGACGTCTCAATCAGGAATCTATGAGCTTCCACTTCGTATCATTGAAACTGATACGGGATATAACCGTGAAACTGTTATGAAGCTATTAGAACGTTTTGCTGAGTATGGAAAAATTAATTACAACCAAAAAACAAAAGAGTTGTTCTTAATCAACTGGTTGAAATTCAATCCAATTAAAAATGTAAACATTGAAAAATGCGTTTTAAAAGAGATTCAATCTGTGAAGGACCAGGATTTTTTAGTTGATTTCTATGAAACTTGTTTGCAATTAGAAAGAGAACAAGATTTTAAAATCCCTCGTATTAAGGAGTATTTATCAGTCCGTTTGGAGGGGCTTATAAGGGGCTTCCAAGACCCTAGCAAGGAAGAAGAAAAAGAAGAAGAAAAAGAAAAAGAACAACAAGAAGAACGCGCAGGCGCGGAAGAAGTTGTTGAGGTTAATCCAATTTCTTTTTACGAGAAAAACTTCGGATTCATTACACCTTTTATTGCAGATGGTATTTATGCTTGGATAGATGATTTAAATGCAGAACTAGTTATTAAGGCTATGGAGCTTGCTTTAGAAAAGAATACGAGAAACATGTCTTACGTAAATACGATTTTAAGAGATTGGCATCTTAAAGGTTTTAAAACAGTAACTGATGTTGAGTCAGCTGATAAAGCATTTCGTGCTCAGAGATTAACAAAAGCGCAGCAACAGACACAAGCACCATATCAACAAAAAGGTTTATCGGAATCTACTAAAAACGTAATACAGCAGCAACAAGCATGGGAGCAGAACATTCCAACAGAAGAAGAACTTGCAGTACTTAACCAACAGAATGCGTGGTTGGCCAAATGAGTAACGATATAATTCGTAATGTAGAAGCTGAACAAAGTGTTTTAGGTAGCATAATCCAAGAAGGCGATTTAATTAAAGATTGCCAGCTAAAGGTAAAACAGTTTTCTTTACCAACGCACCAAGTGATTTTCAAGGCAATGAGAGAATTAGAGGATGCTGAGGTTCCGATAGATCTTGTTGCTCTCATTGGAAAATTCGATGAAAGCTTTATGCATCAAATTGGCGGAATCGAATTCTTTGTAAACCTGACGGAAGTTGTAACAACAACTAAGAACTTCTCGTATCACGAAGGCTTAGTTATCGAAGCATGGAAAATGCGACATGCTCAAGAGGTTGCTGGTAGCTTATATAATCGCCTTCAGAAAGACAGAGATATGAGTGCTATTGGTACATCAATTGATGAATTAAGCGCCATTGAAGAAACAGGTTACTCAGATGAGTTTAATTTGAAAGACACACTAGTTGATTTGTATAAGAACATGCAAATTGATGTAGGAGATTTAACCGGTATACCAACTGGTTATGACGACTTGAACAGAATGACAGCAGGGTTACAAGAAGGTGATTTAATTATTGTTGGGGCCCGACCTTCAATGTGGAAAACAGCATTTGTATTAAACGTTGCTTTTCATGCAGCAAGTGCTCATACAGCAACAGGAATCTTCTCGCTCGAGATGGGGGAGGAGCAGCTACTTAAGAGGATGATTTCAAGTACTGGAAATATTGATGCTTCCAAATTAAAGAATCCTAAGAAGTTATGTAATTTAAAGGATTGGGAAAAAATTAGTCAAGCGATGGGATTAATTAATGATTTGCCATTAGAAATTTACGATAAAGCAAATGTAACGATGCAAGAGATTTACGCTAAGGCTAGGAAACTGAAGCGTAAGTATCCTGATAAAAAGGTCTTGATCGCAATTGATTATTTGCAGCTTATCGTAGGGGACCCAAAGCATAGAGGGAACCGCATGCAAGAAATCGGTGAGATTAGTCGTAAGTTAAAACTGATGGCAAGAGAATTAAATGTATGTGTAGTTGCATTATCACAGTTAAGCCGTGCTGTAGAAAGCAGGCAAGATAAGAGACCATTGCTATCAGATTTACGTGAAAATGGTCAAATTGAGCAAGATGCGGATTTAATAGCATTCTTATATCGTGAGGATTACTATGACCGCGAAACAGAAAATAAAAACATAACAGAAATTATTTTAGCGAAACAGAGGAACGGTCCAGTTGGTGTTGTTGAACTAGCATTTATTAAAGAATTTAGTAAGTTTGTAAATTTAGAGAGAAAGTTCAACCATCAACAGGAGGCTTAATCATGTTATTACGTCAGGAAGTAGAACGTAGAAAACTAATAATTATTCGTAAATTATTGGGATTAGGATTAACTGGAATTAACGGACAAACATTAGATCAACTAACGTTAGCGCACCTTGAAGGAATTTTAATTGCAAGTTTGCAGGTATTGGAGGGGAAAAACAATGCCAAAACAATTAACAATTTTTGATGTGGAACCAGTTGTATCATTTGATCCTAAGAAAGCTCATATTCAACGTTTAAATTCAAAATTACGGTATGCAGATGTGGTTGTACAAATACCACGTCATGCCAAAGCAATTGATGAATTAAAACCAACGACAGCGCCTGATGAGCGTTATGAATTATTTGAAGATTACACAATTGGAATTTGGCGTTATAAGCGAGCGGAGGATAAACAATTTGTATGGGAAGAAGCTGAAGAAATGTGTAAGCGAGCAAGAGATAAAAAAAAGCCGATTCCAATTCGGCTCCATCTATCACTGGAACAATCATTTGTTCCGGAGAATGTTGTGCAATATCTATAGACAAATAAAAAAAAGCTGAGATCACTCTCAACTTACTTCGACAAAGTAATTATAACATATGGGAGTGATCTTGGTGGGAATTAGAAAAGAAAATCTTGTTGAAATGACAGCTGAAATAGATTTGAAAACAAACGGAATATACGTTGTTAAAAATGGTCAAGTTCAACTAATAGAACCACCTCAAGGTGGATTTGGTGAACAATCATTTGTATATCAAAGTGGAAAAGTAATTCGTATGGAAGAACGAAAAACACAGTTATTATAATCAAATTTGAATTTTGTAGAAAAGTAGGTGGAGAAATGGCTAAATACGAAAAGCCTAGATGTGATTGTGGCAGTCCACTAGCTTTTAGAGGGTATATATACGCTGTTACAGGAGTAACGCAAAAAGGTCTTCCTAGTATGTATAGACCTTTACCAATTAAAGGTTTAGAAAAAGGTGAAGATTTGTTTTGTTGGCATTGTAGAAAAAGCTATGAAATTGGGAAAGACCAAAAAGGAAGAATAGTAAGGGTAAATTGAACAAAAGCGTTATTTTATAGTAATGCAAAAAGAGTACATCTCGAATATGTACTCTTGAAAAGAGGAAGTGTATATAAGTGATGAAACACTATACTACAACATATGCTTGTCTCATTTAAAAGTACAAGGAATATAACAAAATAGTTATTTTGGAGAAAAGAGGAGCGGAAATGGAAATATACAAGGTTAGTGAAGTGGGGATATACGGTGAAGAAGTAAAACCTAAATTTTATAAATTACTAGATGATGCACAACAAGAATTTCATAAAGTTACAAGAAGAACTATCAGTAGTTAAAGATCCAGAGGATGTAACGTATGGCGAAAAGCCAGTTTGGATAAAAAACGGAAGCGACAGTTCATTCCCAAGTGACGTGTTAATTCAGGGTGTAATCAACTTTTGGTACAAATGCAGTTACGAACATGATGAGTGGGATGTTGCTCATACCACAGTCATAATCGAAAAAATCGAAGTTTTATAACAAAATTCTTATTGTATGAGCAAAAATAAAAGAATCCGTTTGTTATAAACGGATTCTTCCCACAAGGTGTGCAAGAAATTCAAGGTAACTGGACCAGAGCCACCTGTGGAATCTCTTGTGATAATACTGTATGCAAAGGAATCAATAAGGTTAATGAAATTTAAACAAAATCCTTATTTTAATTAAAAGAGCAGCTAGCAAAAGCTAACTGCTTGTTGAAAAAAGAATCCACCCCAGGTTATTTACTGGCAGAGTTTCAAGAAATAAATGATTAAATTAATTTAATTTTTCAATTACAATCGAAGCATTTATATTTGTTTGTGTTCCACCCGCCAAAGTTTGCAAAGTAACTGCAGCAGCGGAAGTATGATTATTAAGGGTAATAATATCACCTGCTGCTAAAGCGAGGATTGTTTGGCCGTTGTTTTGTTGAGTTCCTGCACCTGATCCATAAACTGCGCTGGTAACCGGAGCACCATTTAAAAAAAGTGTGAATTGATTAGGCTCAACTCCTGATACAGAAAAAGAAATTTTATAATCACCTGCATTAAGAACCATTAATTGAGAAGTTCCCAGCGTATGAGTAAAACCAGATGTCATTCTACCATGTGAATTAAAAAGAATAGGTGCTTCTAAGGCAACAACTTGAGCTGCTGTATTGAAAACATAAGCATAATGAGATAACCCAGATACTGTAAGTCCGGTAGGTCCAGTAGGCCCAGTAGCTCCAACAATTCCTGACAATCCGGTAGGTCCAGTAGGCCCCGGAGGTCCACCAGAAGGCCCAGTTGCTCCAGTTATTCCGGTAGGTCCAGTAGGTCCTGGAGGTCCACCAGAAGGCCCAGTAGCTCC